>JBEKLE010000234.1:0-9930 GCA_050010355.1 Rhodopila sp.
GCGGAACGGACCACCACGCAGATCAACAATGCCCCCGGTGCAATTGGTGCCGCGCATAACGCCGCAGATCTGCGGCATGAGCGCCCAGCTCAGCAGATAGGCGTGGTCCATCAGGTTTCGGCCCATCAGCCCGCTCCGGCCCGAGAGGTCGGACGCCAGCATCAACCGAGGGTTCTCGATCGCATTCGCGGCGAGCACGTAAATCGTGCCTTTGGCGACATGAGTCGTGAATCCAGGTGAGTTTGGGTCGCGATACGACTTGAACTCAATGCCGTTCACGCGGCCCGAGTCCGGATCGATCAGGACGCGCGAGGCGACCGCCTGCTTGAGGACGCGGACATTTTGCGTCTGCGTGGCCGCCGCGAGTGTCTTGCCGGCGTTGTATTTCGCCTGCACTGGGCAGAGCGGAACGCAGGCGTTGTTACCCTGGCAGCGCCCGCCCTCCTCCGTCTGGTGGTCGCTTACGGCGGTCACCGGCGTGAAGCCCTTGCCGCCGTCATAGGCCGGGTTCGGGATGCCGTTTCGCGCCTGCGGGAACGGCCGGACCTTCAGCTCATAGCTTTGCCCATACAGGTCGACCTTAGTTCCATTGATCCCCTCGTCGACCTTCTGGTCAAGGTAGGACAGCGGAAGGCCCATCATCGGAAACACGTAGTTCGACTGGAAGCGCGTGCCGAGGTATTCAGCGTCCGACTTGTTGGAGGAAACCCCCATCTCGCGCTCGGCATCGCAGTAATAGGGCTCGATCTCGTCGTAACTCAAAGGCCAGTTCAGCCCCTGGCCATACTCTCGCCGCACGGCGAAATCCTCGGGAAGCATGCGGATGACCTTGGCTTCCCAGTGCATGGTCGTCCCGCCCAGCACCCGCGTGTACGTGGTATCGGAGCCGAACGGTCCGTTCTGCACGAGGTAGGCCGAGGTGTCCGGCTGGCCGGGGCGGATCTTGTGGGCATCCGTGCCCCGCGGCATCGGCGCGTTCGCATTCAGCGCGTAGGGCGACTGGTTGTCCTTCGACGCAGTCGCGTAAAAACGCTGCAAGTATTGATCGTAGTCCTCGCCAACACCCGCTTCGAGAACGAGAACATTCTTGCCTTGCTGGCCCAACTGCTTGGCAATAATCGACCCGGCGACACCTGAACCCACAATGACCGCGTCGAACTCGATCCCCTCGACGGCGGCTGGGTCGGTCAGCGTCTTTTCGCTAAGCATCAGCATGGAGACCACCTTCGTTCAGGGTCGCGAGGATGCGGTCGGCCGTACGCAGCGCGAGCGCGGCGATGGTCAAGGTCGGGTTGGACGTGCCCATCGTCACAAAGCTGCCGGCCCCGACCACGAACAGGTTGCGGTGACCCCAGGCCCGCTGGTCCGGGTCCACGACCGATGTGGCGGGATCGTCCCCCATCGCGTGCGTGCCGGCGAAATGACCCATGCCGTGGTAGTGGAACGTTTCGCCGCCGAAGCTGACCGAGGGGAACCACGCGCTGTCCGTTCCAGTGCGGTCCTCGATCCCGGCCCGGCGGAACATCGTCCGGCTGACCCCCGCCGCCGCAACCATCCCGGCCTTGGTATAGTCGTCGATATGGTAGTCGATAATCGGGACCGGGTTGCCGATGGCATCACGATGAGCCGGGTCGATGCTGACCTTGTTGCCGGGATCGGGTAATTGCTCCACCGCGAGCGACATCCGAACCTGCCGCGCGAGTGTGTCGGCGAGCGCAGCGCGCAGCTTCTTGCCGTACAGGCCGCGGTTTGTGACAGCGTCCACAACCGTGGTGTCCGGCGCTCCGGTGGTCGCGCGCCAGCCGTCGTTGCCAATGTCGTAACGGAACGACGCATGCTTGGCACGAAACGATCCGCCACGGCAATCCTCGATCCCGGAGGTGGAGAGCGGGCCGCGGAACGCGCCGACCGGTACTGGCGCGAGGCCCCAGGCATAGAGCGCGGGATGATCCATCAGCCCCTGCCCAACCGTCCCGCCGTGCCCGCTGATCCCGGACCCCAGTAGCAGCTTCGCATTTTCGATCGTATGCGCCGCCAGGATGTAAAGGCGCGCAGTTACTGACTCGAGCGTGAAGGACGCCGATTTCAGGTCGTCGTATCGCTTGTACTCGATCCGCCGCACGGCGCCGTCCACCGGGTCAATCACGATCGTCGACGCGACCGCTTGCGACAACACTGAAAGACCTCCGGGAATCGCGCGGGCGATCGTCTTGCCGGCATGGTAGCGCGCCTGGATCGGGCATATCGGGGTGCAGGCCGTGTTCCCGGCACAACGCTGTCCGAGGTAGCGCTCCACGATCTCCCCGTCAGCACGGATGTCCACGGCGCCTTGCGGTATGTAGTCGCCGCGCGGAACACCGTTGCGCGCGGCCGGATAGCTGCGGACCTTGAGGCTGACCTGGTCCGAGCCGAGTGTGACCGTCATGCCGTTGACCGCGGCCCCGAGCGCCTGATCCGACCAGCTCGGAGGGATGCGCCGCATCGGGTAGTCGTATCCGTTCGGGAAGCTCAAGCCGAGATAGGCTTGCTCGGCGGCGTCCGCGGCAACACCGAGTGTGTGCTCGGCCTGGCCGTAGTACGGCGCCAGGGCGTCGTAGCCGAGCGGCCAGTCACGGGCAACACCGTGGCGGGAACTCATCCGGAAGTCTTCGGGGAGCATGCGCAGCGACACGCCCAGCCAGTGCAGCGTCGATCCGCCCCAGCGGCGCGTGTAGGAACTGCCGTAAAGCTGCGGGCCGCGCTGGATGAAGTAGCCATTGTTTTGGCGCAGGTCCCCGGTGTCGGGCTGCGGCGCGGCCAGTGCCGGCGTCCAGGGCGACTCCGGACCTTTCGCGTTCGCGCCGTAGAACTGCTGCAGGTTCGCGGTGTAGTCCTCGAAGTGCTGGGCTGTGTCGGGCCCCGCCTCGAGAATCCGTACCCGCAATCCTGCGCCGGTCAACCGGCTCGCGATCAGTGCGCCCGCCACGCCGGCGCCGACGATCACCACGTCGAACTCGGGCGTCCCGCTCATGACGACAGCCCTTCCGGCTGCAGGCTCCAGGCGCCGAAGCCTTGCTGCTGTGCGCCGGCCGGGTGCGCGCCCGCGACCCGCCACATCAAGCCGGCCTGATAGGCGGTCGGCGAGATGACACCCGCGAGGCCGTGGTCGTTGGTGCCGTAGACCGCGGTCCACGTATCCGGAAGCTGGGTCCAGGAACCAGTGTACCACATGATGATGATGTTGCGGGCAACAGGGCCCAGTTTGGGGTCGTCCATGGTCGCGTCCTCGTCGTCCCGCGCCAACAACTCGTCCAGCAGCCCCGCCGGCAGCCTCAGATCGAGCGCTGCGAGATACTCGTCCAGCATGCCGGTGCCGCGCAGGACAAACGGCGATTCGCCGGTCAGCCGGGCCGAGAATTGCAGGAATCGGGCGGCTCGGTCGGTCATCGATCAGCCCTCAGCCGCTTGACCGGTTTTGGCACACCGCGGAGAGGAACGCGGCGTAGCTCCAGGTCAGATTCGTGACGCTTTTCTCGTAGCCGCTGGTGCCGTCGAACTGCTCGCTCAGCTCGAGATGGTCGCTGTGGACGATCACCGCCCGCAGCATTCGGTCGCCCGCGTCCCTGAGAGCGGCGGTGACCTGTGCCGCCGGGGCACCGCTCGCGACGCCGATCTGCGAGAAGAAGTTTTGCGACAAGCTGTCGAACGGAACGGCTCCTCCGGCATCGATGCCGTTGGCCAAAGTGTAGTAGAGTTCGGCAAGATTGCCGGTGCACAGCGCCCACGGATGCGCGCCGCGCTGCCGGTCCTGCACGTCGCCGTCGTACATGTCGCCGCGATAGCGGCCCAGCAGCGGGCCAAGGCCGCTCTGCCGAACGCGCCGCCGATGGTGAAGCAGGCATGGCCCAAGGGTGGGTCTCGATTATGTTGGCGCCCACCCCTGCGTGCACACGCATCAAGTCACTGGACGTCATGCCAATCCAACCCCACTTTTATATATTTTGAAGGTTGCGCTAAACTATCGACTTCCTGTGGCGTCGCTTTTTCCAGATCAGTGCGTTAGTCACGTCCCCAGCCGCAAGATGCTGTGGCGGCGTGTGCAGCGTTAGTGTGTCCCCCTCCAGCGTAAATGGTCGGATCTGCTCTTGTCCCGACCAGTCGGGGAACAAGCTTGCCTCAACGCGATGGATGACCCGATCTTCCTGTACTTCAAAGGTACCGAAATAAGCCAGGCAGGTCGAGAATGCCGCTGCGCGCTGGCTGACGTCACCGCCGTTCAGCGGATCGCTGGTATTCATTGCGGGCCGGCCCTGTGCTACGAGTTGGACCGACATGTTACCATCATGCGTGTATATCAGCAGACCGGTTGCGCGCTCGCCTAGCGGATACGATATCTGCCCGTCTGCTCCGGTTCGCTGCCAAGCGCTCAAGTCCCAACATCCAACCAAGTGACTTGCCATGAACCGAAGTTCCTCGAGCAGAACTGGGTGAGTCGAGATTCCGTTGCTCTGATCTCACTCTGACACGATCAGACTGGGCGGCGTCAACGCCCCAGTGTTCACAAATCCTTGAACGTTTGATTATAGGAAGTATTGCTGACAAGTTATGGTTAATGGCAAGACGGCTCAACGCCGCGGGCAGGCACTCTGGCCGCGAATTGGGCGGACGTACCGGAGCTTAAGTCTGGCGCGGAATGCCGGCTGGCCGAACTCGTTGAACGCGAGCCCGGGATCTGGTGGCCTCGGGTTGCTGGGTGAGAAGACGCGTTATCGAAACCGAACCGGCCAGGCGGGCGCACCTGCGATCCGCCGCGCACCCGAATCTTCCTGGCTGGCGCTGGGGCCAGGATGTAGCGTGTCCGGGCTTGAAGCCAAGCCGAGGTTGCCATGGCCGATGAAAATCAGCTCAAGATCCTGAAGCAAGGTGTTGCGACATGGAACGACTGGCGCAGCAAACTCGTCCCACTCGGCATCCGACTGAACCCCAGCCGGGCGAACCTCGGCGGGGTGCACCTCAGCAGGCCCGACCTCAGCCATGCCAACCTTGGTCAGGCCGACCTGACTGCGGGCAAACTCAGCGGAGCCCGCCTCGTGGAGGCCGATCTCAGCGGAGCGAACGTCAGGCAGACCAACCTCAGCGGGGTTGCTTTCGATCGAGCCTTCTTCTTCGGCGTTCCGCGCCCCGTCGCGCCTGGGCCACTGTTATTCGACGTCTTCAGCAGGCAAATCAGTAAGATCCGAACGCTATCATTACCGGTTCGCACTGATGATCGAGTCGGTCCCCGCGATCATGGTCTAGACTGGCTGTCGAGTTCCCCTTGGCAAAATGAGTCCACGCTTTGCCCAGGACCCAAAAAATCCTTGCCAAGGTCGGCGGCTTTCTCTAGATTTGGGTCTACAGGTCTTACGCCCTGGAAGAAAACTAGTGATGTCAACGGGCCCGAAATGGTCCGCTTGTATGTTGCCCTCTTTTCAAGACTATCCGGTCGTCGTTCCCTTCGGGTGAGAAGAAAAGCGCAGCACGCCGAGGCCCGCGGCCGAGCAATGCCTGTCGTAGGCGATACGGCGAATGTTGTTATGTCAGTTGAACTTGCGGGCCATGGAATTTGGTGGTGTGGCGCAGTGGCGAAGTACCGGAATTACCCGTTAGGCGGAGATGTGCCCGGCCTTCTCATCTACGCTGCGGATTGCGCGGCGAAGATGATGGCAGCAACCGACCTTCGCAGGTAGCAGAAAGTTTGATCGGGGGTGATGTGGAAAGTTGAAGCGACTTTCTCGATCCGCCTAGTTGTTTCAGCAGTTGCAAAGCCAACCGCGGCACGCTTATCGGACTTTACGAATCGCTCGGTTTATCAAGCAAACGATCAAGCCATAGAGATGTCGCAGCGCTGGTACGCCAGTGGCCGAACAGGAAACTATAGAACGGCTATGGGGGAGAAAGCATGAACCTTAAAACAATGCTTGGGCTCGCCACGTGTCTGGTCGCGGGTCATTGGGTTACGTCGGCGGTCGCTCAGACTACGGGAACAGCCCCCGGATGTTGCGGACTGCCCCCGGTTCATGATTCACCACAGAAATCGATGGTGGGAACGGCGGTGAATTCCTCCGCTTCCTCAATCTATTTTACCGGATATGAAGGCAACGTCTCCGAGATCTACTATCCGACCATCGACACCCTGGCCACGGCGAACATGGAATTCCTGGTCGGCGACACCGCAAGGACGTTTGTCGATGAGGAAAAGTTGCAGAATAACTGGACTGTCACCCAACCCGACCCCAAAGCGATGCGCTGGCAGGCGGTGACTGGCAACAGCGGCCACAATTGGCAGATCACCAAGATGATCTTCGCCGATCCGTCAAACAATACGCTGATCCAGCAGACCACGTTCGGAGCCCTGAACGGCAAGACCGTCGGCGATTTCAATCTCTACCTTCTCTATAAGCCGTATTTGAAAAATGTGGCAGCGACAAACAGCGGGTCAGCCGTCGTCTCCGGCGGCAATACCTATCTGGTCGCCAGCAGCGGCGACAATACCGAATACTCCGCCTTGCGTTCCTCGCTCCCCTGGACCGTCGAGAACAGCGTGACGATGGTATCGAGCGGCTATTACGGGGTGAATGACGGCTGGCAGGATTTGCTGGGCGGGGCTTCCCCGGGTCGTGCAATGAAATTCGCCTATAACGCAGCCCCCAACGGTAATGTTGGGCAGATGGGCTGGCTCAACACTGCGGGCAACGCGGCCACAAGCGTCACTTTTGTGGTGGCGGTGGGTTTCGGCTCGACCCAGCCCGGCGCCATCACCGCAGCCAGCAACACACTGGGCGGAACGATCTCGATCCAGCAGACCAGTTATGACAACGCGTGGCACAGCTATGCTGCCAGGCTCAGTACCCAGAACGGGACGGCCGACGATCAGTATTATCTGTCGGCGATGACGCTGAAAACGATGCAGGATAAGAGCAACGGCGCGATGATTGCAGGGATCGGCACGCCCTGGGGTCCATTTGAGGGCGACCAGGATATCGGTGGCTACCACCTGGTTTGGTCGCGCGACATGTACAAATTCGCCAATGCGCTGATCACCGCGGGCGATACTACGTCAGCCACCCTAGCGGTGAACTGGCTGTTCAAGTTCGACATGGATCAGTCCAGCGGCCGTTTCCCGCAAAACGCTTTCGTCAATGGGACGCCCCACTGGAATGCCACGCAAATGGACGAACAAGCAATGCCGATCATTCTGGCCTACCGTCTGGGGCCGACGGTGTACAATCCGCTGTGGCCAAAGATCGAACTGACCGCAAATTTCATCCTTAACACCGGTCCATGGACGCAGCAGGAACGGTGGGAGGAAACCAGCGGCTACTCACCGTCCACGATCGCCGCTGAGATTGCCGGGCTGGTCGATGCCGCGCAGATCGCGCTGGCGAACAACGACACTGCCGATGCGGCGAATTGGCTGAACGCCGCGGACTACTGGCAGCAGAACGTCACCGGCTGGACCTACACGACGCAGGGCTGTCCGAACGTCAAGAGCAATTGCAACAGTACCGGCATGTACACGCGGATCAACTCGTCGGACGCACAGGGCGGCACTCCGCCCGGCGGCTGGAATCCGAGGGCCAATCCCAATCCGAGCATGACCGTAACGATCGGCAATGGTGGGGGACAGCATCGGGCGATCGACATCATCGACGGTGGCTTCCTCGAACTGGTTCGCATGGGTGTGAAACGACCGAACGACCCCACCATTACCAGCAGCCTGATCCCGTATGACGGGGTCATCAAGCAGACGATCGGCAATAACGCCTATCCCGCCTGGTTCCGCTACAATTTCGACGGCTATGGTGAAACCAACAGTGGCGGTCCTTACGACGGCTCGTCGGGCCGCGGCCGGCTGTGGCCGATCTTCGACGCCGAGTACGGTAATTACCAGATCGCCGCGACAGGAATTGGCAGCGCCGGCGCGCCCTATCTAGCGGCGCTGAAAGCTTTCTCGACGAAGCAGGGCTTCATCTCCGAGCAGATCTGGGGTCCGAGCACCGTTTTGCCCGGCGATATCGAGAACTCCGCGGGCTGGACGGTGACAACGCCCGCCAACGATGCGCCTGGCGGCATCACCGGTTCGATGGAGGCGCTAAACTGGGCGCAAGGCGAATACATGACGCTGTTGGCTGATATCGCCGCCGGTCGCGTCGTCGATATCCCGACGGCGGTCTGTGCCCGCTACTTCGCCTGTGTTGTGCCGCCTGGATCGGGCGAGGTGCAGGTCAATGTCAATGTTAACGCCAGCACGCAGCCCGGCCAATACGTGTACGTCACGGGTAGCACCGGGACGCTTGGCAACTGGAACACCAACCTGGGCCTTCCAGTCGATCCATCGACTTATCCGGTGTGGAAGAACTCGGTCAACCTGGCTGCCGGAAGCTCCATCCAGTACAAATATTATCGAAAGAACTCGGACGGCACTGTCACCTGGGAATGCTACCCCGGCGAAGGCAAGTGCGACGGCAACCGGTCGCTCGCCACGCCGGCTTCTGGGACGGTCAATCTGAACGACAAGGCCGGCTGGAACTAAAGGGTTCTGGGCGTGGTTCAGAAGAGGCCGTTTTTGGGTTACAGATGCCGCGCGGAAACCGCCGGCCCGTGATGGCTGGATTTCGCTTCGAAGGCGGTTCTGTAGGGAGGCGGCCAACCTCCCCGGGTCAAGCCTGGCGGGGCTGAAGTGGCCCGAGGCCCAGCAGCGTCAGCCAGTGCGGACTGCGGCGGTGCCGATTTTCTGGACAGTGGGATAAGCTAAGAGCTGACCGGTCCAAAGAGGCATAAGACGTGGGTGTAAAGAGAAAACAGCATAGCGCGGACTTCAAGGCGCGCGTGGCGATGGCGGCACTGTCGTACCTGGATTCGCGGTCGTGCGGCAGACGGCCGGAATTTCGGCAATATCTCAATCGTTTACGACGGGCAGATTCGGGGCGTGTGCCTAAGCCGCGGCAGGTGCCGAAGGCGGTTCCTCGACCGAGAGGATTTGCTTAGGCACTGATACCTTTAGAGTTTTCAGCATCGCAGACAGCTCGGCGGTGATTTTCGTCCGCTGAACAATACTCCGGCTTTCAGAGCGGTAGCGCACCGCCTTGAGCCCGCCGAGGGCATGGGCAATGCGCGTCCAGGGAAGCTGGCAGCGCATCTCGGCAGCCCGTTGCACTTGCAGCGCCAATACACACAGCTTGACGTGCGCCTCGATCCGACGCGGCGTCCAATGAACCTAAATCCGGCAGTTGGCCAAAGATTCGGCAATTAATTTGAGGCGTCCTACAACCCGAGGTAGGCGCTTAAGCCGGGTTGAGGCGCAGCGGCGGTTGAAGTTGGCGTCCGTGCAGAAAGTGTCGCAGTGCCTCGCTGAGGATTCGATACCACTTTGCCAGCCCGTCCAACTGCTCCGCGTTTTCCCGCAGCCCAGCCAGAAAGCCGGCAATCCGGACATAGGCAACGCGCGCCTTGTCGCGCTTCCCATGCGTGCTGCTGATGGTCAGCGTCACCTGACCGGCGTGGTGGGTTCGGCTCGCGACGGCCGACAGCAGCAGCGGTCGTGTGGTGATCGCCTCGCGATGATGCTCGGGGTCGGCCAGGCGGGCGAACAGGCTCCACCTTAGCGTTTCGTTGGCGTCAGCCAAGCTGACCGAAACGCTGGACCAGTTGTAGACCGCGCCACTGTGCCGGCGAGCAGTCGGCAGCGCGTCAGATCCTGGGTCGTAAAGCCGCCCCAGCCCCACTGGTTCTTCAGTTCGTCGAACCCGTTTTCCGCGTCGGCCCGATCGCGGTACAACTGCCCCAGCGTCAGGATCTCACTGTCCAGCGAGGTGACCAGGGCGGCGTATTCCCAAAGTTCGCCGTCTGCCTCCGCCTCGCCGAACCCGAGCAGCAGTTGCGCGGTGTCCGTGCGTTTGGTAGCCGGCT
>JBEKLE010000235.1:0-9908 GCA_050010355.1 Rhodopila sp.
CTGCGGACCTATGAGCAGGCGCGCATCCTGGGCGGCGGGTCGTCGATCAACGGCCAGCTCGCGAACCGCGGCGCGCCGACGGACTACGACGAGTGGGCGTCACAGGGTGCGACAGGCTGGGACTGGAACAGCGTTCTGCCGTACTTCAGGAAGGTCGAGCGCGACATGGACTTCGACGGGCCGTGGCACGGCCGCGAAGGGCGCATTCCGGTGAGGCGCATTTTTCCCGATCTCTGGCCCGAGCACGCAAAAGCGGTGGGGAAGGCATTCGAGCAGGCGGGCTACAAGTTCATCCAGGATCAGAATGCGGAGTGGGAGGACGGATATTTCCCGATCACCATCTCCAACGCCTACGAGCGGCGGGTGTCGGCGGCGATCGGCTACCTCGATCCCGGCACGCGGCTGCGGGAGAACCTGACCATTTCCACCGGCACCCAGGCCTCCGCACTGATCTTCGAGGGGCAGCGCTGCGTCGGCGTCAAGGCGATGGTCGGCGGCAAGCCGGATGAATTCCGCGGCCGGGAGATTATCCTGTCCTGCGGTGCCATTCACTCGCCCGCGCATCTGATGCGGGCGGGGATCGGGCCGGGCGGGCATTTGCGGGAGCATGGGATTGAGGTCCGAACCGCCTTGCCGGGCGTTGGCCAGCGGTTGCAGGATCACCCGGCCGTGGCGGTCGCGGCGTTCATCAAGCCGCATGCTCGGATCATCCACGACTACACGCGGCGGCATATCTACACCGCGCTGCGCTACTCTTCGAACCTGCCCGGTATTCCGGCGGGGGACATGTTCACGGTAGTGACCAACAAGACGTCCTGGCACAAGGTCGGCGAGCAGATCGGGTCGTTTATCGTCACGGTCTACAAGACCTATTCCGAGACCGGCCAGGTCCGGCTCCGGTCATCGAATTGGTCTGATGAACCGATGGTGGATTTTAATCTTTTATCAGACCAGCGTGACCTCGAACGAATGATGGATGGTGTCCGCCGCTTCGGCGCGATGCACCTGACGCCGGTGATGCAGAGTGTGACCGAGGATCCGTTCCCTGCCAGCTACAGTGACAAGGTGCGCCAGGTCGGGCTGCTCAGCCGCAAGAACAAGCTGATCACGGACGCACTCGCGATGGCGCTGGACGGGCCCGCGGCGCTGCGGCGCTATCTGATGCAGACGCTGGTGATGGAGGGGATCACGCTGCAGGATGTGCTGACCGACGACGACAAGCTGGAGGCGTTCGTCCGGAAGGCGGCCGTCGGGGTGTGGCATGCGTCTTGTACCTGCCGGATGGGCGCGGATGACGACCCGATGGCGGTAACCGACGCTGCCGGACGGGTGCGCGGCGTGGACGGCTTGCGGGTGGTCGATGCCTCGGTGTTCCCGCTGGTGCCGTGCGCGAACACGAACTTCCCCGTGCTGATGACGGCGGAGAAGATGGCGGACGCGATTCTGGCGGGCGCTTGATGTCGGATGGCCGGGACGGGGGTTGCATTGCGGGGTCAGGTTGTTAGAAACCGCGCTTCGTTGGTGCGGGCGCATAGCTCAGTTGGTAGAGCAGCTGACTCTTAATCAGCGGGTCGTAGGTTCGAATCCTACTGCGCTCACCAAAATCCCCCAATAAAATCAACGCATCCCCATCCATCTGGTGTCACGGAATCAGCGGCGGAACGGGAATTTGACACCATTCTGACACCAGCCGATTCCGGTGCCATGATTCCTTCGTTTCGGTCCCGCATGCCCTCACAATCCCTCCAGGGGCACAGAAACCGCCTCTCATGCGTCCGCACCTCTGACGATGGGGGACCAATCCATTTCCGGAGGTCACCCATCATGCGTCTCATTGCCCCACCCGTTGTCGGCCCGCTTGCGACATTTTTCGTCGCCACATCCCTGCGGCAGCGTGACCTCATCCGGCGCCTACATCCCGACGCGATCGTTGACCTCATCGGCAAGCCGACGAATGCCGAGCGCAAGGCTCACGCCGCCATCGCCGAGCGCCAGGCCACGCACCGCAGCCGGCAAGCCACCAAAGCCGCCCGCCGCGCCGACCAGGCCGCCAACGCCGCGGCACTCGCCGCCCTCAACGAGCCGGTCATCCAGAAGCGCCGTCTCGCAGCCGTCCAGAAGATGTCCTCCGCCAACCTGGCGAACGGCATGGAGCCGCAGGCCGCAGTCGACGCCGCCTTCAGGACGCTCGAGCAGGCCGAGTATGCAGTTGCGGCCAGCGCGCACTTCAAGCGGGTTCGCGCTGGCCGGAAGTTTCCCGCCGGACGGAACGGCTGCACATGCGGCTTCCCGTTATCAGGCGGCCCATGCTGGTCGAGGTGGCGGCATGAGCATGTCCGATATCAAAGCCAAGATTCAGGCCGCTATCGGCCCGTTCCTTGGCACGCCCGCCGACGCCGACGCTGATATCCACAACGCCATCGGCCGCGCCATATATGCTGTGCGTGAGGTCGTGAAGTCCATATTTTGGTCAACAATCACACCGGATCTGTAAGCGCGGCCGCCCTAATTGTCGGCGGCGGACCAAGCGGCTTTCAGAAGCTGACCTTTGAAATCACGCCAGCGACTGTCATTGCGGCGGCACCCGGCACCCACGGTTACGAGGGCACGCCGGACAGCCTGGTTTGCCGGTACTGTTCATGACCGGCTATGCCCACAACGCTACGATCGGGACGGGCGGCACGCTCGACCCAGGGATGGAAATCCTCACAAAGCCGTTTGCAATGAGTGCGCTCGTGGACAAAGTACGAGGCATCAAAAAGCACCCGGAACGGCCATAATGACGAACATCGGCTGAAGCACGCCCCAGGCTTAGAAAGCATCTAACCGTTCCGGCAACCGACGGTGTTGCCTCCACTGCGGCTGGACCGCTGAGTCAAGTCGAGGTCCACCGGCGCTCCGGAATAAGCCGCAGAAGTGGCGATGCTAGCCGCTCGATGCCGAATGTGTCGCCGACAGCCTCGGGCAGCCTGACGCCGCCAACGGACGCTCAGCAAGGGCGCTGGTTCTCGTCCACCTGCTGTGTCGCGAACTCCATCCCCGGTTCGATTCGCGTAGACCCGCGCATGTTCCGTCTTGAACGGGTGTACATCACGGAAACGTGAAACGTCCGGATAGCCGAACGTCTCTCGGCGCAGAGTGTTCAATGTCTCGAACGGGATAAGCCCTCAATCGCCCGACCACTCCGATGGATGGCCTATTCAATTATTATGCAGAAGTTACGAACGAAGTGCCTTTTTTAGAGTGGAAAACACCCCGCCGATTTCGTCCGGCTTCCGTGAAATGCGCTTCTTGCTCTGCACTGAGGAAGTTCCCATCGTGGATACGGCCTGATTAAACCTGCATCTCCCTTTAGCGAGGGAGAAACTGGATATTACACAAATGCAGGAAAGATGAAGCAGCGGGAGGCGCGGATGGATCTCAAGGATATCCTGGTCTTTCTTGATGGTGGCAGCACCAGCGAGGGGCGCTTCCGACTGGCGATGGACATCGCCCGAGACCAAGGCGCAAGTCGCAGCGCCGCGTTTCTGCCGAACGGACACGCGACGACTTCACCGCGTGGCGCTGCTGCGCCTTGGCTTGGACTGGTCTCGGGACCAATGATGTCCGGCGCAACTATTACCGCCCCCATCGGTCAACGCGCGGAGACGGCCGAGCAGCAGTTCCACGAGCGCCTCCGCTCTTTCCGGGTTGACGGCGACTGGCACTCTTTGGACCGGGCCGACACAGGCGAACTCGTCGCGCTGGCGCAGGCGGCCGATCTGGTCATAATTGGCCAGTCAAAACCCGGAGCCCGTCCGCTCCCGACATGGCGACCGGAGGAGATCGTTGTTTCCTGCGGCCGCCCGGTGTTGATGGTCCCTTATATCGGCACCTACATGCATGTTGGCCGCCGTGTCCTGGTGGCCTGGGATGGCTCGCGGGAGGCAGCAAGGGCGCTCAACGATGCGCTGCCGTTGATCCGCTCTGCCGACGAGGTGACGCTGATGACCGTGCGGTCCCGCGTTAAGGATCTGGATCAGGCAAGCGGATCGATGGAGCGTGTCATCCGCCATCTCGCGCGGCACGGCATTGCCGCCCGCCCGATTCAAGCCCTCAATTTGGGCAGCGCAGTATCCGACGAGATACTGTCGCGTTCCGTCGATCTATCCGCTGACCTGATTGTCGCCGGAGCGTACCATCATTCCCAGCTACGCGAGTCCTTGCTCGGCGGTGTCAGCCGGGAGCTATTTCACCACATGACACTCCCGGTTCTGATGTCACACTGATTCTCCGCCGGCGACGGGTGCAGAGTAGTGCACTTATGGGATTTTACTGGTGCCGATCTGCACGCTCCCCAACAGTCGCTTCAACGGGATATCCTCGCCTTCGGTCAGATGACTGACCTGTTCCCGCTGCTGCAACTCCTGCCACACCTCCTCGGGTCGAATGCCCGCACCGACCCATGTGACGAGAAGGTGGTACAGCACATCCGCGCTCTCCCCGATTAGGCCGACACGGTTGCCGGTGATGGCCTCGATCAGGCACTCAACCGCTTCTTCGCCGAGCTTTTGAGCTACCCTTGCCGTTCCTCTGGCCAGCAGACGGGCGGAATGGCTAACGGCAGGGTCGGCATTTTTTCGGCTCTCAATGAGCACCCATAAACGGTTCAGCACCTCGGAGCTGGCTTGTGGCTCCATGACCGCCGGGAACAGCGCAGGCTCAAAGGAACGCGCTTGCTTCAGTTTGCGGGCCGGACCGACCCCAGCGCCATGGTTCGGCCGTTTCAACTTTGCCGCGCGCTTTTTTTCGTTGCCTGCCGATAACAAGGAAGTTTTCTTCTTGATGGCTTCGCCATAGGACCGAACTCCGTCAAGTGACAGCGGAGCTTCATGGGCCGCGCCACCTGCAATACGAACAAGCAATGGTTAGTCGTCCTGGCGCAGCCGGCTCGACAGCAACTCGCCGCTGCCCTCCAGAACGGGATAGGCCGCCGCGGCAACCAGGTGCGCATTGATCAGCTTGAGGTCGCGCAGCGCGTCCAAGTGGAGTGAACTTGTTTCCGCCGTTTCGATGCAGCCCGATCGCAGGCGCTCGAAGTGCGATGCCGTGGCTCTCGCCTCCATGCTTCGAAAAACCTCCTTCTCGGACACGAGCAACCGGGCGGCGCGCTCGTCCTCCGTCACGAACAGCGACGCGGCGGCGCGGAGATTCATCGTTAACCGGTCGAGCATGGCGAAGAGCTCAGCCCTTCCTTCAGTGGAAAAGGCGATCCCGCGTTTCAGCTTCTTCGTGGCAACTGCCAGCAGGTTCCTGTCCACGATGTCCTCGGCCTGCTCCAGGTTCGTGGCAAAGGCCAGGATCTCAGTGACACGCCGATGGTCGGCATCGCTCATGGCCTCGGGATCGAGCGACGTCAGATACGCCTTGATCGCGGTGTTCAGCTTGTCCAGCACGTCGTCCAGGCGCTTCGTCTCGCTGATTTGCCGCCGGTCAGGCTTCTCAAACATGTCTCTGGCGCCCTGCAACATGGTTTCCAGCACGTCGGCCAGGCGGAGCGCTTCACGGGCGGCGGCGCCAAGAGCGATCACCGGCGTCTCGCGGGCCGACGGATCCAGATACATCGGATGTCCCGGGTCGCCCGCACTGATCCGCGCGGGAAGCCAGCGCCGCAGCAGTCCGGCATAGGGGTTCAGCAGGGGGAAGAAGATCAGCGCCAGAATCAGGTTGAAGGCGGTATGGAAGTCGGCGACCGCACGGGAACTGTCCGGCTCGATGGTGATTATCCACGGACTAATGTACGGCAACGCCGCGAGGACCGCGCTAACGCCGAGAACCCGATTCAGCAGATTTCCAAGCGGCAACCGCCGTGCTGCCGGGTCGTTGCCGGTCGCTCCTTCCAGGACCGGATTGATAGCGGTGCCAAGATTGGCTCCGAGCACCAGGGCAAAGGCGGCCTCGGGCGGGACCGTACCTTTGGTGGCGAAGGACATGACCAGCAGGACGACGGCGACACTGGAATGCGCCGCCCAGGTCAGCCCTGCCGCCAGGGCGACATCGAGAACGGGCTGAGTGGACACCGCGTCGAGGAACGTCGTCAGGCCAGGGAGATTCTCGTACGGCAAGAGGAGATCAACGAACTGGTGCAAGGCCATCAGCACCAAGCCGAGCCCGATCAGGACGCGACCGAAGTCACGCGGACCGGCCGACGCCCGGCGGAACATCAGCAGCCCGATCAGGATTAGCGCCGGAGCGACCTCGGCGACATCGAACGACAGCACCTGCACGATAAGTGTCGTTCCGACATTGGCGCCGAGCATGACCGCAAGAGCGGGCACCAGATCGACGAGGCCGCCAGCGGCGAAGCCGGTGACCATCAGGCCGGTCGCCGTACTGCTCTGCAACAGGGCGGTCACACCGATACCGGCAAAGAAGGCCTTACAGCGGTTGCGGAGAGCGCCGCCGAGGACGCTTCGCAGTTTGGCACCGAAGGCACGCTGCACGCCGGTCTGGACCATGTGGACGGACGCCCCACAGGAGAAGCGCCACGGATCCCGCGAGATTCATCAGTGTAACCGGATACCCAACCGCCCAGTTCCTTTCAGACCAGAAATCGGTTTGCCGCGTTCGGGAGAGGAGGCGCCCCTTGCCGCGATTCGCGACAATCCACATCGAGCCGATGCCAGAAGGTGACTTCCGATTGGAATGGAACAATGCCTAATATTCAAAGAAGGTCGCGTTGCTCGCCAGAGAAAAGGAGACCATCGACAACGACGGTGCTTTCGAAGCTCTTCCGGAATGGTTGTGAAGGTTGACCCTCAATGCGCCCCGAGCAGGCGGATCCCAGTAAGTTCGATTACCTGAACAAACCACGCAGGCCAGCGTTCGGATTCTCGAACATCTCACAGTCGCGTGATCCTGAAGGTGCTACGGCAGGAGGCAGGCCGGAATTCTCGCTCAGTCACCTGGCGGCCGCTTGGACGCGACCGTGGCCGCTCACCGCGCGGGTGCCAGTCGTGGCGGGTGCCCTGATCCTGGCCGTTGCGGTTGCGGTGTCGCATTTTCTGATGTCCACCGTCGCCCGCGAGCAGGAAATCAGTGTACGTCGCCTGGCAGCCGTCTACCTCGATGGCATATCCACGACGGTCTATCCGCATGTCGACATCGCGCCGCGCTATGCCGCGACCGGCGCGGCGGCCGTGGTGATGGAAGACAAAACATTCCCCAAGGATAGCAGTCTTCGGCCGGGCGGGCGGCAGGTGCTGGTGCCTGTCGAAGAATTCCAAGGCAAATTGGCCGCTGCCCGGGCCAACGGCGGGGGCATGCTCGTGGTGGCAAGGACGGAGGCGTTGATCGCCGGCCTGGGCCAGGCGGATGCGCTGCGCCGGGGCGTTGCCTATGCGGAGGCGGGCGCCGACGCCGTGCTGATCCACAGCAAGCAGAAGACCCCGGGCGAAATTCTTGCGTTCTGCCACGCGTGGCCTGGGCGGGTTCCTTTGGTTCTAGTGCCGACCAGCTACCCGCAGCTTTCATTTGCCGATGTGGCGGCGCTGGACAAGGTAGGCCTCATCATCTGCGGCAATCACGCAATCCGTGCAGCGGTCGCCGCCATGCGGGACACCTTCCAGCGCATTCTGGCCAAGGGCGGCATCGCCGGAGTGGAAGCTGGGATCGCGTCCGTAGCGGACGTGTTCGCGCTCCAGGGCGACAGGCATATGCGCGATTTGGAGCGAGACTTTCTGCGCTAGCGAGACTCCTGATGTCGCCTTCATCCTGTGGGTTTCGCACGTGAGCTTCAGCTAGCTGTGGTTGCGCAAAATGATGAGCGGCTCGACGCGCAATAGACGGTCAGCGATGTATGATTGTAGCTTTCAACCCAAAGATGGCGTCGCAGCTTGATGACGAACGATCGATGATGTTCTTGGGCTGCACATTCTGTCGATGAGGTTGAATTGAGCCGCATCGTTGTTCTCGGCTGCTCGGGCGGGGGAAATCGACCTTGGCCCGGCAAATGGGGAAGCGGCTCGGACTGCCCGTCGCGCATCTCTACTTCCCGTACTGGCGTCCAGGATGGCAGGAGCCCGATACCACAAGCTTTCGAGCGTGCGATCGTCTGCGACGCATGGATCAGCAAGGGCAATTACCTGTGGAGGCGCGCAATCATGAACGGCCCGACGCACAATAGATGGCCATTTTAGGGCACGGCGCCGAAGCGAAACTGGCCGGTGATGGATCGGCGCCGTGCCTGCCTTCCAATTTCAGCAGGTTCTAGCGCACTCGCTGCAAAGACCAGGCTGCCGAATTGCTTGAAGCTGTCGAGCTCGAGGCGGCGTATCTCGATCAGTGGCCATTGCGCATGTCGGGTGGGCAGCGTCAGCGCGTGTTGATCGCACGCGCCATCGCCACGAATCCTGAGGTGGATCCTGCTCGATGAGGCCGTGTCGGCGCTCGACGTGTCGGTACAGGCACAGATCCTTGACCTTCTCTCCGACCTGCAGACGCAACTTGGCGTAATCTACCTGTTTATCTCGCACGATCTTGGCGTGATCCACCACATGAGCGACCGTGTGCTCGTCATGCAGAACGGAAATGCTGTCGAGCAAGGCACCGCTGACGAGGTGTTCTACCGTCCCAAGCACCCATATACGTAGAGGTTGCTTGAGTCGCTTCCGCGGCTCGAATACGCCAGGTTGCACATGGCGGCTTCTTCGCAATAATGCGGGCATGCGCCCTGGCTTGAAGCGAACTGACAGAAGCCGCCAAAGCCGGCCGTGTAATCAGCGGGTCACCGCGCCAGCCTCCTTGGCGCCAGGCACCTCCAGCAATCTGCCACTGCGAACGTCGTAGACGTAGCCGTGCACCGGGATTCGCCCCGGCACCAGCGGATGTGCCCGGATTCGTTTTACATCCGCGATAACGCTCGCGTTCAGATCCGTAAAGCTGCGCCACTTGATGTATCGACCTTCCTGCGAGCCGGGTCCGCCGCCGTGGTCGTGCCAGCCCTGAGCGTCGATGCTTGCTGTCTCGAGGCTGTTTTCCAGCAGACCGCCGATCACTTGGTCATCAAATAACTGCATGCCGCAATCGGTGTGGTGGATAACGAACCACTCCTTCGTCCCCAGTAGTTTGTATGATATCACGAGCGAGCGGATGGCATCATCCGTCGCGCGCCCGCCGGCGTTGCGGATCACATGCGCATCGCCCTCGACCAGACCCGCATGTTTTGCGGGGTCGAGGCGTGCGTCCATGCAGGTCAAGATGGCGAAGTGCCGGGCAGGCGGCAGCGGCAGCGTGCCCTTCTCACCAAAGGCGGCAGCATAGCGGGCGTTGGCATCCAAAACCTCTGTAAGCACGTCGGCCATCGAGATCTCCTGCGGTATTCTGATGCGGCACATGCAGACTGACTGACGGCCATGTTTGATCCGCGCCTGTCGCGGAAGTCTGTGTCAGCCGCCACTATGACGACCGCATGATAAGGCTCGGGGCTGGAACGTCAATTCATCACGCGTGGAATCTTCGTTTCACGCAGATAGATCTGTTAAATATGAACCGACCAGGTAACGATCCGCCGCTGGACGGTATCTCGCAAGAAATCTGTGCCATCGAAGGCGCCGGTATCGACAGATTCTGTGAGGGAGGCAACAGACCCCTCCACTGAGGCCCGTGGGGGTAGACGGCCAACCCGTGATCATAAAAGCCCCTAAGCCATGTTTGCGCATGCAGCGTTAGTAAGCTCTATTGACTATCATATATGGTGATATAAACATCTCGAAGGAAATGGAAATTGGAGAAGCAGGGTGAAGAAGGACGTATCTGCTCAACCCGGCAGAATGACAGATTCCCCCTGTAGAACGGCGCGAATAGCGTGATACGCATCGCGTCCCCGGCGTGCTGCGGTGCCAACGACAGATCGAACGGCGGCGAACAGA
>JBEKLE010000236.1:0-11351 GCA_050010355.1 Rhodopila sp.
AACGCCCGGCCACCTCTGCAAACGGCCGGTTGGCGACTGCCTCTTCCAGTTGTGGAGCAACCAACCGCAAGGCCGTTTCACTTTTTACCGGTGACGGACCGGGTGCCACGCTCGCCTTCAACGCATCGATACCACCGCGGCTGAAGTCGCTGCGCCACAGCCGCAAGACGAGCAAATTGGCGAAGCGCTATCGTGAACGTAGCTCCAAGATCAGCGGCCACAGTGACTCGGCCTCTGCGAACGGGATGTTGCGAGCCGCTTGATTAAGGAATGCTCTGGCTGTCTTTACTGCAACTGGGCCCCCTTCTGAGACGCACCGCACAAGTTCCGAGAAAGCAATCATCGAAACCGTGTCTGACCGATCGCGAGAGAGATCGACAGCCGCCCTCAAAACGTGTTGGGCACAGCGCTCGCCCGAGACATCATCAGCTGCAGCGCTGACGAGCCTTGGGATGATGCGGGAAAACAGTTGATTCGACACCTCGCGAAGCTTTGCGTGATTCGAGTGCCCTGCTTGCCTAGTGGTGAAGCGTAGAATGTCTCGGCACAAAGAAAGATCCGCATTTGGGATGACGTCAACGGTCCGCTCGACGGCTTCCGACAAGCTATCTTCCATGTCCGAAGGAATTGAGGCGAAACCGGCCAGGCACAATACCATGCGCCAAGCATCCAATCCCGACTTCTCGGACCCAGCCGTATTCAAACAATGCAGTAACACCTCGCGCTGAGCTTCGACAGCGTACCACTTCCCAATGTCGGTCTCAGTCACGGAGTTGACGAAACCACCGATTGGATCGCCCAAGAACGACGCCGTAGCGTTCGGCCGTAGGAACTTCGCGTCGAGTAGCCAGCCTTGGGGAAACGGCACGCCATCGACGTTCTGGACGACAAGGTCCCTCAATACCTCGCGTTCGACCCGCGAGAGGCCTACGCCAGGGGCGGCCATCGCGTGAGCAGTCCCCCAGGTTAGCAGCGCGCCAGGAGTAACGAACTGCGGGCAAGCAACGTCGGATCTGTAAGCCGCCTCGTCGGCGAAAATGGCTGAGATCGACTCACCCGCGTGCGACTCAGCCAAGTTGCGGAAATCCGGAGCGTCGACGACCGGTGCAATCACGCAGAAAATTTGGCATGCATGGACCCAGCAGGCTGCAATCCGTCCCGCTGGCCCGACTTCGCTTGCACCGCGCCACTGCGCCGAGCGACCACCAAACGCTCTGAGGAGAGAAGCGAATATCGTCAGACTGTCGTCCGTCGCCGACCCGACGAAAGCGCTGACCTGCCTCCCGCGCACCGAGTCTTTGTCGACGCCAGCTTCCAGGTGCCCGGCCAGTCTTGCGAGATGAACCCTATGCACAGGGGTCGGAGAAGCCTCGGCCCACCGCCCGATTGCGTCTAACTGTTCGCTACCGCTCAGTGCCGTAAACGCGTCTATCACTGGCGGCGGCAGCGGGCTCGGGAGGCTTCCGAGGCGAAAGAATGTTTCATCGATCCCGTAGTCGGCGATCAGTTCGACGGCTGCCATCGCCAAGCGTTGGGAAAACAGACCGCCGGTGGGCAACCGGAGGAACCGAATAAGAGACTGAACCGAAGGCGGCTCAAGGTGCCGGAAGGAGATGCCTTCGCCCGCGCTTAGGTGCGATCGCAGGCCATCATAAAACGCGGCCGCCGTCTCCGTGCGCAGGTCGATAGCACCCAACCACGACCTTGCCGTCAGCCACGCTTGCGCTGATGGTCACTGCTTTTCCGCTGGCATCCATAATTTCTCTGGCAGAACCACAAAGGGCGGCAGCAACCGCATCGAGATAGGCCTTCGCGGGCAAGGTGAGCCGGCCAATTTCGACCACCCGCAAATCCTGATCGAAACCGAGGTCGGCAAGCAGACGGCGGTCTCCCATCAGCTTGCTTCTTAAACCGGCAGGTAGGACGTTGAGAAACTGGGCGGTGAGCACGCGCCGGACTCTTGCGGCCTCCTCTTCCTCTGGTTGCGATCGCTCGGCGAGGAAATTGCCCAGGGCAGTCGCGAGGGCTTGCTCAAGGGCCGGATCCGCTCGAATCCGTGGACCGACGACCTCTGCGTCCAGCCAAGCTATATAATCGGCGCAGCGGTCATCGCCCGCACTGAACGGTCGCTGAAGGAGAAATCCGCCGCAAAGCAGGGTAGACAACCCGCTGACAAGCACGGCGATCCTGCCTTCCGCAGTTGGCTGGTAGACAGGCAAGCGCTCGTATCGATCGACGGCGATATTGTCCCGGAGCCAGCGCGAACAACCGATAATTTGTGCCGGCGCAAGTGCCGGGTCGGTCCACAAGGACGTGAGAGTCGTGGCGACCGCCCTCTGCCAGCTGATAACGAAGGCTACCTCGCCGCTCGGGTTCGGTGCGCCTTCGGGCACGGGTGGGATTTGCAAAACCCGTTCGTATGATAGGCAACTGGCGAGGTAGCGCCGCAGCACAGCCAGTTGGTTGGTCTCGATGATACGGCCGTCTGCAATGGGCGCCCGACGAAGCCAAAAGGCCAGTTCGCCTTCCCACGCCGGAATGAACGCCACGTTGCCCGCGCGCAAGCGAAGGAGGCGCGCGTAACAATCCTCGTCCGTCAGGCGGCCATACTTGCGAAGCGCGGCGAGCATGTCAGCGACGCCTACCAACGCAGCCGAACCGCAGGCCGCGTGCGCATTAAGGACACGATCATCAATCCAGACAACATTCCCGTCTGCGGCAGGAATCCTTAAGAGGTCTAACAGGCACGCAATTGGTCCATCTCGGGGACCGAGCTCTTCCTCGAGCACTGGCACGATAGGCAGCAGCTCGTACGTGCCGTCCTGGATGCCGCGGTTTAATCTCTCGCGAAGCTCATCAAGCCATCGGGCCGTTTCCGTTCGATCCCCATCGTCTAGCAGTCTTGCGCGTAGACCAGCGATGAAATCGTCTTCGGCGTGGACGTGAAGGGCACGGCAGGCGGCTTGGAGCAACCCCGCTTGCGCGAGTTCGTGAATGGTATTGGCGTGGCAGAGAAGGGTCGAGCCTTTGGCCACCATGCCGCCGAGTGGTGCCTCAGCTCCCGCTACACCGAGCCGCGCACGTGCTTCGCCGGCTTTGGCCGACGTGATTTCGCCGGTCCCCTCCAGACCAGCAACAACAGCCGAAATGTTGACTGCTGGTTTTCCTATTGCGATTGCGGACCTTACATCGTCGTTCCAAGTGAGTGCCAGCCCGCCCATCGCGGCGGCACGCTCCAGCAACATGCTTACCCGGTTATCATCGGCGGTATCCTGGCTGAGCGATATGAGCCGGATATGTTTTGCGTCAGCCGCCGCGACGATCTCCCTGGCGGCGTCCACCTCTAGCGGATTCCCGTCCAGCAAATCACCTCTCATCGCCAACAGCGCCGGTACGAGGTGCGAGGGCACGCGTAACGGCCGGAAGCACCGCTCGACAGCGTCAAGCAAGCCGATATGGTGCGCCAGTAGAACGGACGTGACGTCGAGGTGCAGGCGCCATGTGCTCGGGTCGTCAGGGAAGCGCTCTGCTATGGCTCTGCCCCCATGCGCCGCATGAAGGAGACCGGCAGCCACCCCAGTACGCTCCCGTCGCAGGGGCATCTCGTGGAACAGTCGCGGTAGAGACCATCCTATCTGCGGTGCAAGCAGGTGAAGCGGCACGGTTCCCACCTCGTGCAGACGAGCGAACCGTTCCATCTCTGCTCGACGTGCCTGTAAGAACTCCCGCACTTGGTCGATCGACATTGCCACGATCGTGGCTTCCTCCGTAACGCCCTCGCGTGGCACCGCCGACGCCAACATGCGTTGGACAATCGGCGCAGATTCCGGACCGATCGCCAGCCGGCGCGCGATGCTGAAGGCGACCGGCAGCAGGCGCGGCTCAAGCTCTTGCCTGACCGCCCGCCGCCAGAGCCTTGTTGCCAAGGCCGGATCGTCGCTCCCGAGTACGTGGGCGAAACGTAAGGCAAGCTCAGGCGTGACGCCCGGGTCGTCTGCAACGCCCGAGATGGTCTGTGCCGCCAGGGCCAGATCGCCCCGCCGGACATACATATCGGCTAAGCCGAGGACCTCGGCCAATGTAGCCCCGGTCTCCCGGAGCGCCTGCATTTCCGAGATCGCCTCTGGCAGCTTGCCAAGCTGCTCGTTGCACTGGGCCCTGAGCAATCTGAGATTCCGTGGAAGCGCACTGCCCGGGAAGTCGGATATTCGGGCGTCCAGCAAGCGGACCGTGCCTGCGTAGTCACTATCCGCTGCCTTCGCGTGAGCCGCGAGCCTGACCGCGTCGGCGGTCCCTGCAACCTCGACAATACGGTCGGCAAACGGCGCAACCTCACGGACAAAACCGAGCGCCGCCAAACGGAAGAGCGCATCAACGAACGCAGCATCCGTGCCGCCTGCATTTTGAATCCGGCGTGCGACGCCGACCAACGCTACGCGCGCAGCTGCGGGGTCGGTCTCCCGCATCGCGCCAAGTAATGCGATTCGGTCCTCATCGATCCCAGCCGCGTCGGCAATGACGCCGTTCAACCGGAGTGTCGCCTCCGCCTGCAGCGCCGAAAAACTTTCCGCCGCTGCGCCCTTAGCAAATAGCGGCTGGTAACGTCGTAGTGTCGCGGCAATCTTTGACGACTTGCCTCGCCACGACAGCAGCGACGCGAGCACGCTTAGATGAAGAATATCGCCGCGTCCAGACGCGAGGAGATTTTCCAGTGCCCGCGATGCGGCAGTCGGATCAATCACACGCCGTGTGCCCTCGGTCGGGAACGCTCTGGCGAGTGCCCAGGCGATCGCCGCCGCATTGGTCGGACTCTCCTTGAGGACGTCCCGGCAGTAAGTCTCGGCGTCAGACTGTCGCTCCGCGTCGTTGGCGAGGCATGCTAGCCGCCAAGCTTGGAGAGTTTCCCGATCGATGCGCTCCTGTCGATCGGTGCAAAGTGAGCCGAAGATCTCGGCGGCTTCCCGAAGACGGGCGACCGCAGTGTCGTCGCGGCGCACCAGGTTCCAGTCGGAGGGTTCCGGCCACCCCGCGATGCGACCGTTGGCGGCCAACGGCGAGAGCGCCACGGTGTAGAGTACGACCCCGATGGCAACCCGGGTGGCCCAGCTCTCCGGCTCGCGCGCCAGCGCCGCACGAGCCCGCAGGCACGCCTCATCGCCCCGACCCGCCGCGGCCAGAGCCAAGGCGAGCAAGCGCTCCGCGTCGGCTGACGTCGCGCCGCCGAGCAACGGCTCGAGGAGATCGATGGCCTCTTGCGTCCGGCCGGCGCGCAAATGGCAAACGCCCAGAAGGTTCGTAACGTCTTCGCCGCCATCCCCATTGCTGGCCAGGAATGCGATGCAGGCATCTGGCCCTTGCTCGTCGAGCACGATCTGCGCCTGCAGACGCGTCGACACGGTTCCGTCCAATCGATCGGCCCGGGCGAGGAGGACCTTTGCGGTCTCGACCCCACCAGGACGGTCCAGGGCCAGTGAGGCTTGCAACCGGATCCCCTTGGCCCGCACGTCAGCAGGCAGGATGTCGCGGAACGCTACGTCCGACAGCAGCTCGGCCAATGCCGCCTCGGCGGCGCTGTTCAAGCCCTTTCGGGCGAGGGCCCTACAACTCTCCAGCTTGGCAGAGAAGCCCTCCGATGCCAGTCCCAGCAGAGCGGAGAATTGCGGCTCGACCGACGTACCTAGAACGGCCGGGCCCGACGCACGGGCCGGTTCAGCCTCAACGCGAAACGGTGCCGGACCACAGATCCGTTCGACCCAATGACCGCGGCCCTGGTCAATGTATTGCTCGACAATGGACGGCCATGGCCTGAGCCGCGTGACGAGGGTGTGGAGCGACCAAACCTCGTATCGGATACCAACCGCTGCAAAGCGACGGCGTTCGGCGATCACCTGATCCTGTTGCCCAGCCTTTTCGAGCGGCTCGGCAACGATCAGCACGAAGCGGACGACGCGCTTTTCTTGCCAGTAGGCGAGGTGCCTTAAAAATTCGTCTGACGCCTCGACAATCTTTCGCTTTGGAAATTCGGCGTAGCATTTGCACTGGGCAACCTCGTGGTCGGCGGAGTTGCGCACATCCGCCAACAAGTCGATCCCAAACTGCCTTTGCCCTCTGATTCCGTAGCGGCTGCACGTTGCAATGTTCGGCTCCGCCGCGAAGAGATCCCGACAGAGTTGCTCAAAAGTATCCTCGTCTAATTCATGGAGAGGCGGCGGGGCGGATGCCCGGATCGGAAGAGCTAATCCGCGCGGGTTCGGGTTGCTCCGCATCGTGAGCTGGGCCGGCGGCCCTGCCGCTTGGCCGGATGAGCTTGTCGCCGCCAGCGCGTCCCGTTCCAGTTTCGGCGAGCGGGGCATCAGCGCTGTACCAACAACACTCCGAACGCGATGACGGCCCGACTCCAGTCGTGCTTAGTCACCTGACGGGCGTGCCAGAGGCGATGATCGAGGGTCTTCAGAAAACCCTGGAGACGGAGGTTATGGCCCCAGGCAATTTGTGCAACCACCTGTTGCACAATCTGCCGATTTGGGTAGACCGCCGCAAAAGCCCGCAAATCGGTCAGGTTCCGCGGCGACAATCCGGTCATCTCCGGAAAGTCCCGCGCAGGTCACGGGCGAGGATTTCCCGGCCAATGCTCCAGTAGAGCAGGATCAGCGGCTTGTTGACGGCGACGGCCGCGCGCAACTTGGCCGAACGGGTGCGCTCCTTCATGGTCGCGAGAAGGGTGGCGCAATCGTCCACCGGTAACAGAGAGCCCGAGTCAATCATTGTCTCAGTCTACCAGGTGTTCAGGAGACGGCGAGCTACCTGGCCCGCAATCAACCCTCACCAGAGGATCGTAATCCGACTGCTTTTCGTTCCGTTCGGTCCCAAACCCCGGCTGTCGAAGGCCGTCCAGCGACCGTCGTGTGGACCGGATTACTCGTTCGCATTCCAGCATGGCCGCCTCGAGGGCCGCATAGTCGATCGCGGGCCGTTCGAAACGGGACATCGGCGGCGGCGGCGCGGTCGGCGCAACCATTTCCTCTGGGAGATCCTCGGACCGGGGCCGCCCCCGTCCCCGCCCGGGAACCGGCCGCCGCGGCGCGGAAGACGCGGCGCGCATCGGAGCCATCTCCGCAAGACCAAACAGCCGCCGCGCCGACCGGTGCGTGACCTCGACGGCGATCTCCGTGGCGACGAACCGGTCTAGCAACTCGGTCGTACATTTGATCGACATGCCCATCACCCTCGCCAGCGTGGTCGCCGAGATCAGCGGCGTTGCCGCGATCACGTCCACGGCGAGCGCCGCGCGCGAGGTGCTGCGCTGTGCGGGAACCCGGGCACGGGCGGCGATCCAACCGCGCTCGAGGCTGCGCAGCATCTCCCTGTAGTCTGTCGCCTCGCTCGCAAGTGCATCAAGAAACGCCACGATCCACCCCGCTCGCCCGTGAGGCGCCTCGGCGCTCAGGGCGCGGGGACCGGTGAGCGGGACGGGCGCCCGGAGGAGGAGGTTTCTGGTCCAGAAGCGCACGAGGGCGCCGCGGACCGGGGGCCGGGTCCGGCCCGAGTCCAGCCAGGACCAGAGTGCCTCACCGACTCCGACAAGCCCCCTGGCGTTGGCAAGGTGACGTTCGGCTTCCTGGATTTCGCCTTCCTGATCGAAGTCCGGCTCCACGATCCATTGATGCAGCGTGAGCGCAGTCCGCGCCGCCTCGAAAATTTGCCCGCGATCGACGATGCGCAGCGCGTGGTCCATGCGCAGCCGCAGCCCCTCCAGGACGGCGGCCAAGTGCCACGGATCGATGCCGTGGCCGTCGACCGCCGCCTGGCGCCGTACCGCCTCTAGCCGGGTACGATAGAGAAACGCAGTCCGCAGGGGGTGATTGTCGAGCGCCTGGTCGAGCCTGGCGATGGCGCCCGAAGCGTGTTCGAGCGCTCCCAGCAGCGTTCCATCGGATGCGGCGGGGGCCGGGTGATCCGCGCGCAGGAGGCTTTCGAGCATCAGCGCCCCCCGGCAGCCGGCGGCAGGGCGGGGCGAGGCCGTAGGTGCCCGCCCCTCCCGGTCGCCCAAGCTCGGCGGTGATGGTGTTTCGAGCCCAGGGTGACGAGCCAAGGCCGCTTATTCACCGTCGGGCCCGTCCGCCGGCAGCATGCCGGGCTCCAGCTCATCCTGGGTGGGCAGGGCGCCGGCGAGACCCTCCGGCAAGGTTTCGGGCGGCAGCAGCTGGTAGCGGGCGACGCCGATCGGCGTGTCCACATTCCGCAGAGCATACTCGACGACCACGCGGTTATGCTCGCGGCAGAGGATCAGGCCGATGCTCGGGCTGTCGTCTGGCTCGCGCTCGAGGTCGTCGAGTGCCGCAAGATAGAAGTTCATCTTGCCCGCATGCTCCGGCCGAAACGGGCCCGTCTTCAGGTCAACAGCCACGAGGCAGCGTAACCGGCGATGATAGAAAAGCAGGTCGACATAGAAGTCTTGTCCGCCGACCTCGAGGTGATGCTGGCTGGCGATGAACGAGAAACCCTTGCCAAGTTCGAGCAGCAGATCTTTCACGCGCGCGATCAGGCCGCGTTCGACCTCGCGCTCGTGCGCAGTCTGCTGGAGCATGAGAAAGTCGAACTGGTAGGGGTCCTTGAGCACCTGCTGCGCCAGGTCGGAGGTTTCGGGCGGCAGCGTGCGCGCGAAGTTCGTCAGCGCCTTGCCGCGTCGGGCATGCGCCAGCGTGTCGATCTGGGCGGCTAGAACGGGGCGGCTCCAGCCGTTTTCGAGCACGGCCTCGGCGTACCAAAGCCTGGCGGCCGGGTCCTTGACGGAGAGGAGCTCGATGTTTTGGCCCCAGGGCAATTTGCCAACGAGCCGTTGGAGAATTGCCGGGTCGGGCCAGGCCTCGGCAAAGGATTTCATGTAGCGCAGATTGGCCGACGAGAAGCCCCGGGCGTCGGGAAACTCGGCGCGCAGGTCGGCGGCAAGACGATCGACGATCTTGCTGCCCCAACCCTGCTCGGCCTGCCGTTCCAGGATGTCACGGCCGATGCGCCAGTAGAGGCCGATGAGTTCGCTATTGACCGCGAGGGCGGCGCGGAGCCGCGTCTCGCGAATCCGGGTTTTCAGCTCGGCGAGCCAGGCGGGGTAGCCGGCGGGGACCCGAGGGGCGGTCATGGACGCAGGTGTGCGAGACCGCGACCGACGCGGTTGGCATCGGTCACTCGTCGGGCGGCTGGGCAGGACAGTCCCAATTTGCCAACGGGCCGTTGGCAAATTGGGGGGCGCCGCGGTGTCGCTCGCGGCGGCGCCAAGCGGCGAATCGGCAGTCCGGACTGGCCACGAAAGATCAGCATGTTGCGCATCAGCTTACGCGTATTTGGCGATAGTATCAAACAAGCTCTTTATTTTTTCGGACGCCGCACCGGCCCCCTGCGCTGCCAGGCTACTTCCCATAAGTGTCCTTGTGGGAAGTCGGTTGACGGCGGGATAACACCGTGCGAACCAGGGTCTAAGGCGCTCGGAGGGCGGCATGGACGACGGTGTGGCGGCGCGGGACAAGGCCGAAGACGGCGCGCTGACGCTGCTGCCGCCCGCGCGCCGGCACGCCCAGGCCCCCATCGGCGCCGAGGCCGGCGCGGTCCGCGCCTGGTTTGACGGCGCCGTCGCGACCGCCGAGCCAGAGATGGACGGCACGCTCGGCGCCGAACGCGACGCCGCCCAGGCCTACCAGCGCATGGCGAAGTCGGCCAACACCCGCAACGCCTATCGCGCGGCGGTGCGCGCCTGGTGCGACTGGTGCACCCGACGAAACCGCCCTCCCCTGCCCGCGTGCGGCCCCGACGTCGCAGCCTTCCTGGCGGCGGAACGACGGCGCGGCATGACCCCCAACACGATCGATCTGCGCCGTGCGGCGATCCGCTTTCTGCATCGCGCCGCCGGCTGCGCGGTGCCGACCGACGATGCCTGCGTGTCGGAAACCGTCGCCGGCATCAGGCGCGACGCCGCCGCCAAAGGCGAACAGCCGGAGAAAAAGGTCGCCGCCACCGCCGCCATTATCCGCCAGCTGCTGGCCGCCATCCCGGACGACCTGCGCGGCAAGCGCGACCGCGCCCTGCTCCTGGTCGGCTTCGCCGGCGCGCTGCGCCGCTCGGAGCTCGCCGCCATGCGCCTCGACCGGCTGGAAAAGACCGACCGCGGCTGGCGGCTGACGATGGCGCAGACCAAGGGCTCACAAACCGAAGCCGTCATCGTTCCGCTGCCCTACGGTCAGACCGCGCTGTGCCCGGTGCGCGCGCTGAACGCCTGGCTCGCCGCCGCCAGCATCACCGACGGACCCGTGTTCCGGCGCATCTGGCTCCCGGCCCGCGGTAAGCGGCAAGCGCGCGGCAAGCAGCCATCCCGAGGCGATGTGCCGGCCAACGGCGAGCCCGCGGGACAGGCCGCCGAAGACGCCACCCCTCCCCTCCCTCCGCAGCCATTCCGGCTGCTGACGCCGCCGGAACCTTCGGCCGCTCCGCCCCGGATTGGCAAAGCAGCACTCACCGCGCGCTCGATCGCCGACATCATCCAGGCGCGCGCCGTCGCGGCCGGTTTTGGCCGGCGCGACCTCGCCGGCCATAGTCTCAAGCGCGGCGCCCTCACCACGGGCATGGATCGCGGTATCCATCCAGCCAAGCTCAAGCGCCTCGGCCGGCACAAATCCTTCGATGTGCTCGGCGAATATCTCGAATTCGGCGATCTGTTCGAGGGCCATCCGCTCAGCGGCGTGCTGTGACAATGTTTGCTGGTGCCAGGTGCCACTGCGCCAGCGCCAAATGTCACGCCCGCGGCGGTCGCCAACGCGCCGGATCGCATCGTGGTCGCACCCCCTGCCCGACTGACCGACTCTCGGGCACGGCTGGCGCGGACAGGCACCCGGCCATCGCGTACAAAGGGTCATTTACAAACGCCTTGTAGATTTATACGAGCGATCGGAACATGAGGGCAACCCGCGTTATGCCACCGAAACCCTGGAAAACCGTCGCCTAGGCAGCCTGATCGGCCATGGCGCGGGTCTCGACCGAGGACGATGGTTCCGATGGCTCCGAACCGCGATTCGATGAACTGCGCGCCGCCGGCTGCCTCACAGTTTGCGAAGAGGCCGGCCTGCTGGCCGCGGGCAAACGCGGTCGCCTCTGCCGCAATCCGGGCCGGCGATCGTGTGGGGTTTTGCGACCCGTCCGAGTCGTAAGATCGGCGGCCACAGCCGAGGTGTGGGGCTTTGCGACCGAAGCGTGGGGTTTTGCGGCCTGCAAAAAAACGCCGCCCCTGACGGATCAATAGCTTAGCGTAGTTATCCTGTGGGATTTTGCGACCCATAAGTACTAATAAAAGAATCAAATAACCT
>JBEKLE010000237.1:0-9788 GCA_050010355.1 Rhodopila sp.
GGGGGTGTGCGACGAGACCAGGCTGACGACGCGGCCGATGAAGGCCGGAATCATCGTATCGAGGACTGCGATCAGGCCGCCGAAGACGAAAAGCGCGATCGTGAGACCGCGCACCTGGCGGATATATAACCAGTAGAAGCTCAAAAGGCCGGCGTTGGGCGGCGGGGCCGGCGTCCCGGTGGTGGGGTCGAGGAGGGCTTCGAAACGGCGCAACATGGAGGTCAGCGGTGAACCGTGCCGGCCGCTTCGTCAATCTCGTTCGCAGTGACCGTCAGACTTCCGTTCGTCAGGACCAATGGCCCCTTACCCAGTAGGGGCCTTCCCAGTGCGGCGGCACCCAGACGCGGTGAGGTGCGGGATAGTACGCGACCGGAGGCGGCGCATAATAAACCGGTGGTGGCGCATAGTAGACCGGCGGCGGAGCCACGACGACGGGCGGCACCCAAATCCCGACGCCATAGCCGCCACGCCACCACGCGTTTGCCTCGCTGGGCATCGCGGCGACGCCGACGGCTGCCAGACCGAGAACCGCGGCGACGGGGGCCAAACGTTTTGCTATTCCCAATTCAACCTCCTTTTGGTCCGATGGGTAATATTTATAGCGAGTGACTATTACAAATCTATGTCCAATTTGTGTCGTGTTATTCCGCGGCGGCGGCGTGTTTGGGCATACGGAGATCCAGCAGGCGGGGTGCGACTTCCTTGCCGAACAGGGCGATGTTGGCTTTCGCGTCCTGGTGGGTCAGTTGGCCGCCCTGGGCGAAAAACAGCAGATGTCCTACGCCGCCCATCCGCTGGTTGAAGGCTTTCAACTGGTTGAATACGTCGTCGGGCGTGCCGGCGAAGACGGTTTCGGTGTCCATGAACTGCTCGATGGTGGCGGTGCGGTGGTCGATTGCCACGCCATTGCGGTCGGTCACCATGCGGTGAGCGCGCGGGCCGGCCCGCAGCATCGCGACGTTTGCCCCGACCGAGTTGTAGCCTGGCGGATTGGTGAACGGTTCGGCCACCACCGGCGCGGTTCGCACGTAATCGGCAATGATGTTGGCGCGGCGGAGCCCCTCCTGCCTTGTGTCGCCGACACCGATGATCGCGGCGAAGGCCATGCGGTCGGGACCAGCCTCCCAGCCAAGTTCGCGGGCACGCTTGCGGTAGGCTTCGTACATCGGCTTGGCGAGGCCGCCGGACAGCAGGGTGCCAACGACGTGGCCGTGTTCGGCGTCGGCGGTGCCGGTCGCGACGCTCAGGCCGGTCATTCAGATTGGCGGCGTCGGCTGCTGGATCGGGCGGGGCCAGATGTTGACGGCGCGTTACTGGTAGAACTCGCCCTCCCAGGAGAACGGGCCTGTGGTGGTCGACAGCGCCTTGATGATGAGGTCGTGCGCCTCCCAGTAGCGGCGCATCAGGCGGCCGGGGTTGGAGTTGGCGGGGGCGATCTCGTACGGTGCGGCTTTGACCAGGCCCATTTCAATGCGGCCGCCGGACAGGCAGTCGAGCCAGGCCATTTCCTCGGCGACGCGCACCGGGTCCGGGCGATCGGGTTGCCGAGACTGAGCAGGCGCGCCTTTTTGGTTTCACCTGCAATGACTGACAGCGCCATCGGAACTGAAACGGTCATGCAGGTCGCGGTGGCAGGAACAGGATCGGGCGCCCCTGCCCTGTTTCTTCTATTATATCTCCAGACTTACGCCGGAGACAGTGACGTGGCGTCTCATGCCGTTTACCCTTTTGGCTTCATTGGATCGAGTGCCGTTGCCGCCGACAACCTTTGCCGGCGCCGGTGATCAGTTCTCGCAACGTTTATTCAAGTTTCCGTGACAGCGCAATCAAGCGACGCTCCGTGGGTGAGCCTGTTTACCTGCCCACGAAGGATACCGCCTATGGTGTTCCTCCGTCGCCCTTGACGGCCAGCAGAAGCTGCGACACGGTTCTGTAACTGCCACGCGTGTTGGAATAACGGAAACGGCCAAGTGGTGCTCTGGAAGCTCAGTGAACGCGGCGCTTTGGCGTCACGCCCGATTGGGTTGCCCTGGTGGATAACGGGCGACCCGGCGTCTGGGCCTGGAGGGAGCCGCCCGGGCCTGACACCGTAAGAAGATTCAATTTGACAGAGGGAGACTTAAGAATGGCAAACCAAGACGATATCGGTCTGATGGCTCATCTGATGCGGCGCGCCGGGTTCGGTGCATCGCGCGACGAATTGGAAGCCCGTGCGGCAAAGGGCTACGAGGCGACGGTTGATGAATTGCTCAATCCCGAGAGCCAGCCTCCGGTCGATCCTTATGCGTTGCTTCGCTATCAGCCGGCGGCGCTGCTTCCCGGCGGCCAGCCCCCGATGGGGAACGTCAACTACATGTATTACCTGGTAACCACCAAACGCCCGCTTCAGGAAAAGATGGCGCTGTTCTGGCATCACGTTTTTGCCACCGGCAACTCCAAGGTCGATAACTACGATCAGTTGCTGGAGCAGATCGAGATTTTCCGCAACAACGGCATGGGGAATTACCGTGACCTGCTGCTGAAGATGGCCAGAAACCCGACGATGATCTTCTGGCTCGACAACAACCAGAATCACGGGACGGCGGTGAACGAGAACTGGGGGCGTGAACTGCTTGAACTGTTCAGCCTGGGTGCCGGCAACTACACCGAGAAGGACGTGCGCGAAGCGTCGCGCGCGTTCACTGGCTGGACGTTCGAAACGAAGATTCCCCGCCTGCCCTACGGCCGGTTCCCCTGGAAATTCGAGTACAGGCCTGAAGACCACGACGATGGTGTGAAGGAATTCCTCGGCCACCGCGGCCACCTGAACGGCGAGGACATCATCAACATCATCGTGCAGCAGCCAGCCTGCGCCCGCTTCATCTGCCGGCATCTGTATAATTTCTTCGTCGCCGACGAACCGCAGGTCCCCGCATGGTCGCTGGAGCCGCCGCGCGATCCGGAGGCGCTGGACGCCATGGCGAAGACGTTCCGGGAAGCGAACTACGAGATCCGGCCCGTGCTGCGGATGTTGTTCAACTCGGACTTCTTCAAGCAGGCCCGTAACAAGCATCTGAAGTCCCCGGCGGAAGTGGTTGTGGGGACGCTGCGTCTGGTGGGGGGCTACGAGGTTCCGAAGCCGGGCTACGGCGAGTTGTCGATGCAGCCGTCATATATGGGGCAGGACCTGCTCAACCCGCCATCGGTGGAGGGCTGGCACACCGGATCCGAATGGATCAACAGCGGCTCGCTCATGGCACGCATCAATTTCGTTGCCGATCAGCTCGGGAATCAGTCACTGCCGGGCGTCCGAGCCATCATCAGCCGGCTGAAGGCAAAGGGCACGCTGCATCCGGGGCAACTGGTCAACGCGTGTCTTGATCTGCTGGGCCCGGTCGAGGTGAACGCCGATACGCACAAGGAACTGACCGATCAGGCCAAGCAATGGGGGCAGTTGAGCTGGGACAGCGAGCCGAACGCTCAGACGGCCGCGAAACGGGCGACGGAAATGATGCAACTGATTGTGGCGACGAGAGAATTTCAGTTCGCCTAAGGATTGATCATAAGGAGGAAAGACGCATATGGCTACGGCGCAAAAAGACCCTGTGCTGGTGGTGCTGCAACTCACCGGCGGAAATGATTACCTGAACACGGTTATTCCGTACAATAACCCGCTTTATCAGGATAACCGGAAGGCCGTCGGAATTCCCGAAGGCCAGATCCTGGCTTTTGACAATGAGTACGGATTTCCCCCCTATCTGGCCCCGCTGAAGAAGGTCTGGGACGACAAGAAACTCGCGATCATGCACGGCGTCGGTTACCTCGATTCGCCGCGTTCGCACTTCCGGTCGATGGACATCTGGCACACCTGCGAGGCTGAGAAGGTCGGCACCGAAGGCTGGCTTGGCCGCGTGGTACGCGAGTTCGATCCGCGGAAAGAAAACGTTGTCACAGCTGTGAGCTTTGGCCCGTGCCTGTTCCGAGCGCTCGCGGTGCCGGGCGTTCCGGTGGCGTGCGTGGCCGGCGCGCTGGAAAATTACGGATTCCTGCCGAATATCCAGGAACCGACGCAGCGCAAGCAGGTGCTGGAACGTTTCTCCCGCATGTATCAGCCGATCGAAGGCAGCGGGGTGATGGAATATCTTGGCACGACGGGGCTTGATTCGCTGAAAGGTGCCGACATCCTGAAGGTGGCGCCATCACGTTACCAGTCGGAGGTGAAATATCCGAACACCTCGATCGCCAGCAAGCTTCGGGGCATCGCGCAGGTGCATCTGGCGGGCCTCGGCACCCGTGTCTTCTACTGCGATCATGGCAGTTTCGACAGCCATGCGGGGCAGAACCCGCTGCACGCCAAACTGTGGACCGATGTGTCGGAGGGCCTGGATGCCTTCATGACGGATCTTCGCCAGCATGATGCGGCCGACAATGTCATCGTCCTGATGTTCTCCGAGTTCGGGCGCCGCGTGCGTGATAACGGTTCGGGAACGGATCACGGGGCGGCGGGCGCGACATTCGTTCTGGGTGACCGGGTCATCGGCGGGCACTACGGCGAATACCCGTCGCTCGCCGTCGAACATCTGGTGCAGGGCGATCTGAATCCGAGCATGGATTTCCGGGGGATATATTCGACGATACTGGACAAGTGGCTGAAAATCGACCCCGTCCCGATCGTCAATGGCGCCTATGAGCAGCCGGCCTTCCTGAACTAGGCGGCGACGTCAGCCTCTTCCCCGCAAAAGGGGAACGAGGTGCGTGCGTAAAAGATCAAGCTTGGGACGGGAGGACGCCATGCCGCTAACAACGGTTTCAAACGGACGAACCTATGACTGGAGCCACGCCATCGGGCGGGCTGCCGCAACGGGAACGGGATTCAACTACCCGCAAACGATGTGTCTTGGTAACGACGGCGACATCTTCGTGGCCAACCGGGGCAATGAGAACAACTTCGGCCAACGCGTCAACCGCGTGAAACTGGGTCGCCCCGGCGAGGAGGAGTTGCTGGCTGAATTTTTCACCTGGGGCGAGGGAGACGGCAAGTCGCACTGGCCGTTCGGCGTGGCTGTCGACAGCAAGAACAACGTTTATACGTCGGACGAGTGGAACAATACGATCTCGGTGTTTCACGGCAACGGCACGTTCATCCGGAAGTGGGGCACGGCGGGCACGGGCGACGGGGAGCTGTTCCGTCCGGCTGGGCTGGTCTGCGACAAGGACGACAATCTTATCGTCGTGGACAGCGGCAATAATCGCCTGCAGGTCTTTACCGGCGAAGGAAAGTTCCTGGCGAAGTATGGAAAGGCCGGCAGCGGCGATGGAGAGTTCAACCAGCCCTGGGGGATAACGCTCGACAAGGGCGGGAATATCTATGTCGCGGACTGGAAGAACCATCGCGTCCAGAAGCTGTCCCCGACGGGCGAGTTCCTGATGAAGATCGGTGAATACGGGACCGTTCCGGCGCCGTCGAATGCGTTTGCCGTGACCTATCTCGGACCCTATGTGTCACCGACGCCGACCGACGAATATCCGAAAGCCGGTCTGCTCAATCATCCCACCGACGTCGCCGTTGACAGCGATGGCGACATCTACATTGCGGATTGGGGCAATCATCGGATCAGCATCTTCGACTCGCAAGGGCGGCCGCTGACCAACCTGATGGGCGATGCGCAGGTGATGTCGAAATGGGGGCAGCAGAGTATCGATGCCAATCCCGACATGATGAAGGCGTTGCGCCGGGTCAAGAACCTTGAACCGCAATGGCGATTCTGCTTTCCGACCGCCGTTGATTTCAATCCCAAGACGGATGAAATCATCGTCGCGGACAGCCAGCGCAACCGGCTGCAGATCTATCGCAAGGTTCGCGACTATGTGGACTTCCAGGCCAATCTCTGACGGCTATCGGGCGCCTCACGACATATCGGGCGCCCGAACTGACTTTGGTTCGCAGGATGCTGAAGCGGGCTGGGCTTTTGCTGTGACACAACGGCGACGGGTCAGTCCCGAGGAGTGCATGTTGTCGACCGGCTGGCCTTTGCCAGGGTCTCGAATCAGGCAGCGATTTCCTTCTGACCCTCTTCCCGGGCCTTGGGCACGGTTCGTTTGCGCCCACTCTTTTGCAAGCAAGCATTTTTATCACGAAGAAGAAGGGAGTGGCACTGGGGACCACGGAGAAGGACGTGTGGCTCTCCGGTCGATCGGACGTCCGTCGCAGCGTCCACTTTGCGTCAGGTTCCGGTCGTTGTGGGTGCTTTCACCACGTCATCCAACTGGCCCCCGCCTGATTCTCCACACCCGCACAGTCCCGCATCGGCCAGTGCACCCGTTACCGCCAGCAAATCGATTGCGTCCAGCATCATCCGATGCGTGATCATCGCATCACTCGCCCAGGCCGTGCTGTTGCCCAATACGATGACCTCGTTGTGCATCAGTTCGATACCGGTCGAGGCGCTGGCGCGACCCGACCAAAGGTCCATCCTCCGGCAGACCACGCTGTCATCCAGCGCCTCGCGGGTCACCAGTCCCAGTGCGACACCGAGCGCGGATGCGCCGCGGGAATACCCCATCGACCTGTAGGTGTCAGGTGTCACCACGGACCCGCCGCGCGAGGCGGCGCCCAGATGGCGCTCGCCTGTAAGCGCGGATCCAGCGATCGGTTTCATCCTGGACGGCCAATGGCGATATGTTCGGCCGGCCTGAGCGACCCAAGGACGCCTGTGTCGCCACGACGCTGGACCACACGCCAGGAGGTGCGATCGCCGCGATCCGAAGCAACCGTACTAACCATACTCCGCGACCATCCGTTGTTGCGCGTCTTCGGCAACCGAACGCCAGTTGGTTCCCAGTGCGAGAAACGAAGTTTCAACGTGCGTGATCAGGGGCGGATCGGGTGCCACAAGAATCCTGCGACTCGATCGTCTGCGAGGGCGCGCGGCCTGATATGAATTAAGCAACATCCGTGCACTGAAAATACCAAGCCGGTGAAGCCAGCTCTTAGTTGCGTTTGCATCGAGCAGCGAAGCCATCAGATGAGACAATGGGAAAGGCATGAAACCCTGGTACATCAGGCACATGGTATGATCCCACGCGCCGCCGCACGTTGCCGCGAGCTCCAACATTGATCGATCTTCAAGAAGAGGCTTTACTCTGGCACCGAAAGTCCCTGTCGTGCTGACTGCTCTGCGCCATGGGTGGCCATGCACAAGCGTGGCTTCAGAACCCGGTAATGGTGCCGGAAGGCGATCTTCGGACGCAGTGCCGTTCGGCTGCCGCGACCCGATCATGGCATAGAGGGCAAAGTACGAGGCATCAGGAAAGGCTTCGGCCGCCACAATCAGATCATTCAGGGCCTCCCGGCGATAAAGATAGTCATCCTCCGAAAACCATACCAGGTCATCATCAGGCCACCCCCGCGCGCCCGGAATCCCGAGCGCGCTTCGAATGGAACCTCGCCCGCCCAGATTGGATCGGGCCACCACTTCGCCCCATTTCTCCATAATACGGAGCCGGTCCTGGGGAATCGGTCCATCATTGAGGAAGATAATCTCGGCATCGTCGCTTTTGATCTGCTGGAAGCATTCTATGAACGACATCAGCGAATTCAGCTTGCTGTAGAAATCCGGTCGCCCTTTCGTGTTCTCTCCACCGTATGACCTATAGATGACGTGAAGCATTCCGTTAAGCTCCTGACTACACTTTGTCACGCCGAAGACCGGGGCGCTGCATGTGGCAGATTCGGCCGAGTGTCAACCTTGACTATCCCAAGGGAACCGCAAGACCTTTCTATCCGGCGCGGCGGATGTTTTTCGCGGGCTGTACCAGTTTCGTAGCGGAAAGGATGATCCCCACGCACGTCACAAACGTGCCAGGGAAGGCCGCCCGCCGGCTCCGGCGATGCGTATCGCCCACCTGCAACACCACCCCGGGTGGTTCGAACCGTGCCCGCGCTGTAGGTATCAGGCGACGCAAGATCCCGAACCGGATGGCCCATCGGCCGGATGCCAGACGTTCTCATGGAGGACCTACCATGCCGATACCTGTGATTCTGGACTGCGACCCCGGCACGGATGATGCGGTTGCGATTCTGCTTGCGCTGGCCTCGCCCGAACTGACGGTGTGCGCGATCACCGTCGCCGGCGGCAATGTCGGGCTCGACCATACCCTGCCCAACGCCCTCGCCATCACCGCTCTCGCCGGTTCAGCGGTCCCGGTGCATGCCGGGGCAAACACGCCCCTGCTCGGGCAGTTCGTCAGCGAAAGAGGTATCCATGGCGAAAACGGTTTGGGCGGCGTGGTGCTGCCGCCCGGCGCGTCCGCGGCCCCGGGACTGGCCTCCGACGTGATCCGGCACCTGCTCAGGGAGGCGCCCGAACCGGTAACGCTGATCGGCATCGGGCCAGCCACCAATCTCGCCCTGGCCCTGGCCACCGAACCCGCCCTGACGCACAAGGTCCGGCAGATCGTGCTCATGAGCGGCGCCTGGGCCGAGGGCAATGTCACCCCCGCTGCCGAATTCAACGCCTGGAGCGACCCCGAAGCCCTGGCGATCCTGCTGGCGAGCAGGCGTCCCGTGATATTCGCGACCCTGGAACTGACGGCCCAGGCGCTGATGACGCCGCACCGGCTCGCGGCTTGGCGGGCCCTCGGCAAGGGACGCTGCCTGCAGGCGGCCTGCGACATCCAGGCAACCGTGCCCGCGTCAGCCCGTGCCGGCGGGATCGGATCCCCGCTGCACGATCCCTGCGCCGTCGCATGGCTGATCCGCCCGGACCTCTTTACCACCCGCGACTGCTCGGTGCGCATGGACCTTGGGCCGGGGCCAAGCCGCGGCCGCACGCTGATCGACCGCTGGGGGCGCACCGGCGATCCGCGCAACGCGATGGTTCTGGAAACCGTTGATCCCGAAGCCTTGTTCGATCTGTTGGGTGAAAGTCTGGCGCGTTTGCCGTGACAGGGAACGGCCAGCCCGTTTCGCTGCCACGTTCTGATGAGCCTCTGAAACGGGGATACGCGAAAGCCTCGACGGCCCGCAACACCCGTTCCACAATAGTATGTTCTTGACATGTTCTCGTTTCTTGCGTAATCGGGAAAACATGGAAAGTGTCGGCAGGCCTCACAGCGCGACAGACGATAACGGTTCTCGCAACGGCGTTCCGCCGTATTGCTGGGGGGCCAATCGCTCATGCAGTTCTGAGTGGCGGTGGCATGACGCTTCGCAACGCCCGCACACCACACCCGGCGGCGGTCCAGGCAAAACGGCTGCATCCTCTGGTCGGTACCTGGCATGTTTTTCGTCGCCCGATGGCCGTCGGTGGTTAACCCCCGCCGGGCTAAAAACATTGCCAGATCGCCCGGAAGACGCAATCCTGGGAGGATTCGGGATGCCCATCGGGCGAATCCCGGACCAGCGTTCACCCGAGGCATCAACCTATGTCGACTGAACTGGAACCCGCGCTGGCCGAGGTGGAAGCGAAACTGGCCGACGCCGAACGCCAGGCCATGGGCCTGCTCGCCCGCCTCAAGCGCGCCCGCCGCCTCGCCGCGATCGGCGACATCAACGGCATATCCACCCAGCTCGAACAGGCCCCCGAGGCAGCCGACCGCGTTGCCGCCACCGTCCGCGCCATGGACGGCGCCTTCGCCTACGATGCCGATGACGCCTTCACCAGCGGCACCTATGTCGCCGAACTCATGGCGGAGGCCCAGCGCCAGGGCGTGACACTGATCGAGCGCGACGGACGGCTGAGCGCCTTCCCCCTGGTGCTCAAGCTCGACGCGAAAACACCGGGCGTGCGCCTTGGGCGGAAAATGAC
>JBEKLE010000238.1:0-9765 GCA_050010355.1 Rhodopila sp.
TAGGGCCAGGTCGGCAAGGCGCCCAGCAACAGCAGGATAAGTATAACAATGAGAATGGTCGACATGGTCCGGCCTCGTTGCTACTCGTCCAGAGCTTCGCGGGTGGAATCCTTTAATCCGCCAATGGCGTTCTGAACCTGGCCGGCGGATTTTTCGGCCTTGCCCTCGGCTTCGATTTTCGCGTCGCCGGTGAGCTTGCCGACAACCTCTTTCACGGCGCCCTTGATGCGATGTGCAACGCCCTCGATACGATCGGAATCCATGGTGAAACCTCCTATTATGATCCGGGCTTGTAGTCGGTGTGCTTGTCAGCCGAGTTAGTGAGGCTGTTGCCAGCGGCACTCAGCAATCCTTGCCGGCGCCCTGGGTGGTGTAGCAGGCGGACAGCATCGGTGCAGCGGCGGCAAGAGCCGCTAAAGCCAGTATCAACCTCGCATTTTCGCGCATGACTGAGCCTTTTTGTTCTGTTTTGCAGGTCTAAGTGTCCGTCCGAGAAGTCTTGCGGGTTGGTTCAGCGGTGCTGTTCGCCGCTTGGAGCGTCGGCAACTTGCCATGATGTCCGCGTATTCCTTCTCAGCGACGACAATCCCTCGCTGGCCCTCCGCCGCCAGACTTCCCGGACGGACACCTATAAACTGGAACGCGATGAAGCGGGCGATAGTTGTATGGGGATCGCATCAGATGATTTTGATTTCACGCGCCCTTGAAAATCCGTGATGGCGTCGGCGGCGCTTGGCATCCGGCGGCGGATGGGGTTGAATCGCCGTGGTGCGGGGAGTGTCCGGTCATGGCGGGGCTTTATTACGAGCAGTTCTTTGTGGACCAGGAATTCGTGCATCCCTGGTCCCGAACCGTCACCGAGATGGACAATACGCTGTTCAGCGCACTCACGATGAACGTGCAACCGCTGCATCTCGATGCGCATTTCGCTGCTGAAACAGAGTTTGGTCAACGATTGGTGAACTCGGTCTTCACGCTTGGGCTGATGGTGGGGATGAGCGTGAATGATACGACGCTCGCGACGACGGTGGGGAATCTGGGCTTTACGGAGCTGAAGTTCCCCAAACCGGTGTTCCATGGCGACACGCTGCGGGCACGGACGAAGGTACTGACGATGCGGGAGAGCAGGTCCCGGCCCGATGTCGGGATCGTCGAGTTCGAGCACACTTGCTGGAACCAGCGCGACGAGATGGTGGCGATCTGGACGCGTCAGGCGATGATGCGGAAGCGGCCGGCATGAGCGTGGCGCCGGGGGCCAAACCGCCGAAGCCACCGGCAAAGCCGGATCGTGCGGCGCGGGAGGCGGCGGCATTGCGAGCGAATCTGCTGAAGCGGAAGGATCAGGCGCGGCGGCGGGAGGAGGCGAAGGCTAAAGCGGAGCGGTGATAGCGGATTGGATGTGTGCCGGGAGGGTTGGCCTGGACAATGGGCGGGCTTTACGGCAACGCCCGGGAATTACCGCTGGGGCCGTTGCGTTGTGGCATGTGCTGGGCGACATGTGCGGGCTGTTCGGTGATGCCTTGATCTCGCGGTCCGTCAGGCGCTACTGGCTGTTCAGCCCCCAGAAGGACCGTCCCGATGACGACGCCCCTGCCGACCGCGAAGCCCGAGGAAGTCGGACTCAGCCAGCCGGCGCTCGACCGCTTGTCCGCAGCGTTGAGCCAACGCGTCGACAGTGGCCACATTCCCGGCGCGGTCGCGCTGATCGCCCGCCATGGCAAGGTTGCCTACCACCGGAGTTTCGGCCGGCAAGACCCTGCTTCGGACAAGCCGATGGGGACCGACGCGATCTTCCGCATCTACTCCATGACCAAGCCGATCGTGTCAGTCGCCGTGATGATGCTGTGGGAGGAAGGCGGTTTCCTGCTGGACGATCCGGTCGGCAAGTATATCCCCGCATTCAATGACACCATGGTGGGCGTCGCCGCCGGCGACAGCTACCGACTGACCGGCCCCGAGCGGCCGATCACCATCCAGGATCTGCTGCGCCACACCTCCGGCCTGACTTACGAATTCCGCGGTGACACGCCGATCCACGCAGCCTACACGGCGGCCCGCGTCGCGCGGCTGAGGCAGACCAACGCGGATCAGGTCGAGGAACTCGCCGGCCTGCCGCTGCTGTATCAGCCCGGCACGAGGTGGGAATACAGCCGCTCCACCGATGTCGTCGGGCGGCTGGTGGAGGTTCTTTCGGGGCAGACGCTCGGGCGCTTCCTGTCGGAGCGGGTTCTGACGCCGCTCGGCATGATCGACAGCGGGTTTTCGGTTGCCGCGGCCGAGCAGTCGCGCATCGCCGAACCGTTTGCCAAGGACCCCGAGACCGGCACCGAGGTCGCGCTGCTGAATATCCGGCGGCCGGCGCTATTCGAGTCCGGCGGCGGCGGCATGGTGGGCACCGCGACGGATTATGCCCGGTTCCTTGGGATGCTGCTTGGGAACGGCCGCCTCGGTTCGACCCGGCTGCTCGGGCGCAAGACTATCGAGCTAATGACGTCCGACCACCTGGGAACCATGACCGGTTCACCTGACCTGCTGCTGCCGGGGCACGGTTTCGGGCTGGGTTTCGCCGTGCGGACACAGCCGGGCCTGGCGCCGTTCCCGGGATCTGTGGGCACCTATTACTGGGGCGGCGCGGCGGGAACGACGTTCTGGGTCGATCCTGTCGAACGGCTGTATGCAGTGCTGATGATCCAGGCGCCGGTCCAGCGGCGGCACTATCGGATGCTGTTCCGCGACATGGTGTATGCCGCTGTTGCTGACTGAGGCAGAGGGCGGTTGCGATGCTTCAGCGGGGGCCTTCAGGCGGGCACGAAGCGCGTAGAGGCCGGGCTGGGCCGGCTTGACGTGAGGCGTGGATGCCGACCCCTGCCTTCGCTCGGGGCAGGCTCTCCCTCGGCATGACGAGGAGGCGTTTGGTGATCAGACTACGCTGGTCAGGCCGCCATCCACGTAAATGATCTGCCCGTTGACGAAATCCGAGGCGGCCGAGGCGAGGAAGATTGCTGCGCCGGCGAGTTCCTCGACCCGTCCCCACCGGCCGGCCGGCGTGCGTTTGCACAGCCAGTCCGAGAACACGGGATCGGCAACGAGAGACGCTGTCAGTTCTGTCTCGAAATAGCCTGGGCCGATCCCGTTGACCTGCAGTCCGTGGCGCGCCCAATCGGCACACATCCCCTTGGTCAGCATTTTCACCGCGCCCTTGCTTGCCGCGTAGGGCGCGATGCTGGGCCGGCCCAGTTCGCTCTGCACCGAACAGATGTTGATGATCTTGCCCTGTTTGCGCGCGATCATGCCGCGGGCCACGGCCTGGGCCACGAGGAAGACGCTGTCGAGGTTGGTGCGCATCACCTCGTGCCAGGTGGCTTCCGGGAAATCCTCCAACGGCGCACGCCGCTGGATGCCGGCATTGTTGACCAGCACGTCAACCTGGCCCAGGCGGGCGACGGCCTGCGTCACTGCGGTTCCGTCGGTGACGTCGAAGGCGGCGATGTCGACCGGGACGCCGTCTTTTCGCAATGCCGCGGCGGCGGCCTCAAGCTTGGCGGCATCGCGCCCGTTCAGCACGACCGCGGCGCCGGCACCGCCGAGCGCGCGGGCCAGGGCGAAGCCGATCCCCTGGCTGGAACCGGTGATCAGGGCGCGACGCCCGGTCAGATCGAACAAGTTCACGCGGCGATCTCCTGAAACAATGGACTGGAAACCATGGGCTGGACCATACCAGCCCTGGGAACGAACGATGGGCTGGCCATACCAGCCCTGGGAACGATGGGCTGGACCAGACCAGCCCTGGGAAAGAACGATGGGCTGGACCAGACCAGCCGGGGCCGGTAAGTGTAACGTGCGGCCGGCGAACCGCAAAATCGGGCCGGCCTGCGATCCAAGAGGCCACGATCCAGGAGACCGCCCATGCGCGCCGCTGTCATCCATGCGCCCCATGACCTGCGGGTCGAGGACACCCCGGAACAGCCGCTCGGCGCGGACGGCGTGAGGCTCCGTGTGGATGCCGGCGGCATCTGCGGATCGGACCTGCACTACTATCACCACGGCGGTTTCGGCACTGTTCGCATCCAGGAGCCGATGATCCTGGGGCATGAGATCGCCGGCACGGTCGTCGCCTGCGGCACCGCGGTGACCGCCGTCCGCCCGGGTGACAAGATCGCCGTCAATCCCAGCCTGCCCTGCGGCATCTGCCGCTATTGCCTGGACGGCCGCTCCAACCAGTGCCTCGACATGCGGTTCTACGGCAGCGCTATGCGAATGCCCCACGTCCAGGGCGGCTTCCGCGAGGAGTTGGTCTGCGCGCAGTCGCAGGCGGTGAAGCTGCCGGCCGACGTGGCGATCACCGAGGCGGCGTTTGCCGAACCGCTTTCGGTCTGTCTGCATGCTGCCGCTCAGGCGGGTCCACTGCTTGGCCGGCGCGTGCTGGTCACCGGCACCGGGCCGATCGGCGCGCTGCTGATCATGGTCGCGCGCCAGGCCGGGGCGCGTGAGATCGTGGCGACGGACCTGCTGGACCCGCCACTGGCGATGGCTCGGAGGATCGGTGCGGACCGGACGATCAACACGCGCAGCGAGCCTGGCGGTCTGGACGCCTATGGCGCCGACAAGGGCACGTTCGACGTGGTGTTCGAGGCCTCCGGCGCGCCGCCCGCGCTGGCCGCCGCGATCGCCGCCGCCCGGCCCGGCGCTACCATCGTCCAGGTCGGCATCGGCGCGAACGCGATGCCACCGGTGCCGCTGAACACGCTGGTCGCCAAGGAGATCAACCTTCGCGGCACGTTCCGCTTTCATGAGGAATTCGCCTGGGCGGTGGACTTCATCACCTCCCGCCGGATCGACGTGCGCCCGTTGCTCACGGAGATAGTTCCACTTGCCGACGCCGTCCGCGGGTTTGATCTTGCCAGCGACCGGTCACGCGCGATGAAGGTGCTGCTGGCGTTCTGAGTGTCCGTCCGGGACGTCTCGCGGGTCGGTCCAGCCAGACTTCCCGGACGGACACCGACTGTCCCGGGCGAATCTTGGATAGCGAAGTCCGCTTGCGGGCGATACTAGGACACGCGAATCGAGGCCGCCCGCTACAAGCCCGCGGCCCCCTCATCGGACCGGAGATGCGCCATGAAATATCGGATTCTCGCCTGCATTCTCGGCGTCGCCCTGCTTGCCGCCTGCTCCTCGTCCGACGACTCGAAGAACGCCAGTGGATCAGGGGGTACCACCGCCGGCCTGGCTGGCGGCGGCACCGGAGGCGCCAACCGCGCCATTCCCGGCAGCCAGGAGGATCTGACCCAGTCCGCGGGTGACCGCATCTTCTTCGACACTGACCGCAACACGCTTACTCCGCAGGCGACGGCGACGCTGGACCGTCAGTCCGCCTGGCTGCAACAATACCCTCAGGTCAACGTCTGGGTCGCCGGCAACTGCGATGAGCGGGGCACCGAGGAATACAACCTCGCGCTGGGCCAGCGGCGCGCCAACGCCGACAGCGACTATCTGGTGGCGCATGGCATTCAGCGCAGCCGGATCGAGACGATCAGCTACGGCAAGTCGCGGCCGATCGACGCGGCCTCGACGCCGGAGGCCTGGGCACAAGACCGCAATGCGATCACCTCGGTGCGGTGATTTGTTACCGTGCGTTCCCGGCGGACGGGTGCGCGGAGTCTCATGCGCCGGGACGGCTGATCTTTCAGGCTTATTGCTGCGAAATATTGATAAATCGAGCCAGGCATTAATCTTCCGATAACCTTTTGCAACCCATGATCCCCCGTCGCATCGAGGGGATCGAGATGATCCGGGTCGTCGGATGTATTATTCAGGATCATGATCTGGGGCTTGTCGCCCTGGCCTGTCTGGTGTGCGTACTGGCTGCAAGCACCAGTCTGCGCTTGCTCATTCCGCGTGGCGGCGGCCAACGGCGGCACGAAACGATTCGTGTGGCAGGAGCCATCCTGGCGTTCAGCACCGGCGTCTGGACCACCCATTTCATCAGCATGCTGGCCTTCCGCCCAGGAATGCAGGTCGGCTTCGACGTGCCGCTGTGTCTGCTGTCCCTGATCATCTCGATCGGCGGCACCGCGATCGCGTTCACGATCAGGCCACGCGAACCTGGCGCGAACGCATCGATCGTCGGCAGCGGGCTTGTGCTCGCCGCTGCGATCGGCGCGATGCACTTTGTCGGCATGCGGTCCATGCAGGTGCCCGGGGTGATCCGTTACGATTCGGAACTGGTTGCCGCGGCGCTGGCGACGGGAGCAATTTGCGCGATCATCGCGATGTCGTTGATGGCACGCCGCATCGCGGCAGGGGCCGCTGCGTTCCTGACACTCGCCGTCGCGTGCACCCATTTCATCGCCATGGGGTCGGTCACGCTGGAACTGGCGGGCGGGACGGATGTCGCGTCGCTGGCCCTGCCGCGGTCCGAACTGGTGATTGCGACCGGCGGTGCATGCTTCCTGATTCTGGCCCTGGCCCTGACGGCCTCCCTGCTGGACCAGCACTTCACCGGCCGCCTTGCCGAAGAGGCGCGCCGGTTTCGCACGCTGGCTGACGCGACCTTCGAGGGTCTGATCTTCGAGCGAGACGGGTATATCGTCGATGCCAACCGTGCGATGTGCGAACTGGCGGGAACCGACACCGCATCGCTGATCGGCCGCCCACTGGCGGAGCTGATACCGGGAATTGCGCTGCCGCAGAGCGAACGCGGTACTCGGGTCGAGCACACCGTGCGTCTGCCGGACGGACAAACCGTTCCGGTGGAGGTCCTGTGGCGGGGCGGTCCCGACCGCGGTGAGCGCATGGTGGCTATCCGTGACATCTCGCGGGAGAAAGCCGCTGAGGGGCAGATCGAGCGAATGGCGCGGTTCGATCCGCTGACCGGTCTGGCGAACCGCGAGATGTTCGAGCAACAGTTGTACCGAGCGCTTGCGCTCTCCGATCGGACAACGATCGGCGTGGCGCTGATTTATATCGATCTCGATCGGTTTGACAGCATCAACGAATCCTGGGGTCATCGCGCGGGCGAGCAGATCCTGATCCAGACCGCCCGCCGTCTCAGCGGGATCGTTCGGGACACCGACACCGTCGCACGGATCGGCCGGGACGAGTTCGTCATCATCCAGGCGCTGACCGAACAGCCCGCCGACACGGCGGCGCTGCCCGAGCGGATCATGGCGGAAATGGCACTGCCGTTTTCGCTCGACGACCAGCCGGTGGTGCTCACCGCGAGTGTCGGTGTCGCGCTGTATCCGGCGGACGGGATCATGGCGCAAGAGCTGATCAAGAACGCCTTGCTGGCGGTGCGGCAGGCCAAGAGCGACGGACGTGGCCGGTGGCGCTATTTCGAGGCCGGCATGGACCTGCTGCTGCGGACGAAGCGTTCGCTGGAGCATGATCTTCGCATGGGGCTGAAGCAACACCAGTTCAGCCTGAACTATCAGCCGTTTGTCGATACGGCGACAGTCGAAGTGGTCGGCTACGAAGCGCTGATGCGGTGGGATCACCCGGAGCGCGGGCGGATTCCGCCGACTGATTTCATTCCGCTTGCCGAGGAATGCGGCCTGATCGTGCCGATCGGAAGCTGGGTGCTGACAACGGCCTGCGCCGAGGCGATGTCGTGGGATCAGCCGCTGATCGTCTCGGTCAACCTGTCGCCGGCGCAGTTTGTCCAGCCCGGCATCGAGAACACGGTCGCCGAGGTGTTGCGCCAGACCGGCCTGCCGCCCAGCCGGCTGGAACTGGAGATCACCGAGGGGACGCTGATGGACGACACGCAGAACGCCCTGCGCATCCTGAAAGCGCTGAAGGAACTCGGCGTGAAACTTGCGATGGACGATTTCGGGACGGGTTACTCGAGCCTGAGCTATCTGCGGAAGTTCCCGTTCGACAAGATCAAGATCGACCGGAGCTTCATCAGCGACGTCGAGGACGACTCGGAAGCGGAGACCATCGTGCAGGCGATCATCGCCATGAGCCGCAGCCTGCGACTTACCGTCACGGCGGAGGGCGTTGAGACGAAGCAACAGCTTGCGATGCTGCGGGCACTTGGTTGCAACTATGTCCAGGGCTATCTGCTTGGGCGGCCGCGCCCTGCGAGCCAACTCGACGTGCATGGCGGCAAGCCGCGATGGCACGTTATCGACCATGAAGGCTCGCGCTTTGTGACATCAGCCGCGGCGCGGTCGGCGTAAGCAGGCACTGGCGACGACGGTGCGGTCTACATCGCCAGATAACCGCCATCGACGTAAAGTTCCGCGCCTGTGATGTAGGACGCCTCGTCGGACGCCAGGAACAGGATGGCGTTGGCGACTTCGTCCACCTCGCCGGCGCGGCCGAGCGGCACGGATTTCAGCATTCTGGCGCGGACGGCGGGATCGGCGGTGGCGCCGGAAGTGCGCATTGGCGGCATCAGCCCGGGATGAACGGAGTTGCAACGGATCTTGTCCTTGCCGAACTGCACGGCGGTGGACTTGGTCATGATGCGCACCGCACCCTTCGAGGCGTTGTAGCCCATGTGCACCATGCTCTGGCCGGTCACGCCGGAAATCGATGAAAGATTGACGATCGAGCCGCCGCCGTTGCGCTGCATCTGCCGCACCGCGGCGGCGGTGCCGAGGAAAACGCCGGTGCTGTTGACCGCCATCAGCCGCTCCCACAGACCGGAGTCGAGCAGGTCGTTGGTGGCGCTGCCGCTGATCCCGGCATTGTTCACCAGGATGTCCAGTTTGCCGAACGCACGGACGGTTTCGTCCACGATTTTTTTCCAGCCGGGCTCGTCGGTGACGTTGAGCGGCATGAAAACCGCCTTTCCGCCGGCGGCGTTGATGATGTCGCCGACCGCCCTGCCCTCTTGCTCCAGCATGTCGGCGATGACGACTTTGGCGCCTTCCCTGGCGAAACGCCGGGCGGTCGCCGCGCCCATCCCCGACGCCGCGCCGCTGACGATGGCAACCTTGTTCTCGAGACGCATGGCAGTTCCCTCCTTTGCCGGGACTGTCGCACCGCCGGCCGCCCTTGGCTACCGGCCGGTATCTGGGGCACGATGGCGGCGTATTGTTTGGAGCACGACCTTATGGCGCATCGCGGCCTGACCTTTGGCATCTTCCTGGCCCCGTTCCACCGGCTCGGCGAGAACCCGACGCTGGCGATCGGGCGTGACGTGGAGTTGATCCAGTGGCTCGATCACCTCGGTTACGATGAGGCCTGGATCGGCGAGCACCACTCAGCCGGGTGGGAGCTGATCGCGTCGCCGGAACTGATCATCGCCGCGGCGGCGGAGAAGACGAAGCACATCAAGCTGGGTTCGGGGGTCACCAGCCTGCCGTATCATCATCCGTTCCTGGTGGCACAGCGGTGGGTGCAACTGGACCATATGACGCGCGGGCGGGCGATGCTGGGGTGCGGGCCGGGCGCGCTGACGTCGGACGCCTACATGCTGGGGATCGAACCGTCGAAGCAACGTCCGCGCATGCTGGAGTCGATGAATGCGATCATGCAGTTGCTGAAGATGGAGGAGCCGATCACGATCAAGACCGAGTGGTTCGAAATGAATGCCGCTCGGCTGCACCTGGCGCCGTACAGCGATCCGCATTTCGAGATCGCCGTGGCCAGCACGATTACGCCGTTCGGCATGATCGCCGCCGGAACACACGGTGTTGGGGTGCTGTCGATCGGCGCCGGGCTGCCCGGCGGGCCGGAGGCGCTGGCGAGCCAGTGGAAGATCGCGGAGGACGCCGCGGCGAAGCACGGCAAGACGATGGACCGCAAGAAGTG
>JBEKLE010000239.1:0-9765 GCA_050010355.1 Rhodopila sp.
GCAGCAGCGTCCGATAGCCAACGCTCTGCCCGGCCACCACGCCTCGAGAAAGTCTCCGATCGGCCAGGCGTTTATACCCGCGCCCGGCGAGTCGATTGCCGATGGCTTGAGGCCGGCAAAGCAGTTACAGTGAGGCTGACCGCGAGGACAAGAGAGCATGTTCACCAGCATCAGGAAGTACAAGGTGCGACACGGTTCCATGGAAGAATATGCTCGTCGGGTCCAGCAAGGCTTCGTGCCTCTGCTTCGACACATGCCTGGATTCATCAGCTATTATTTGCTCGATGGCGGGCCGGACGTGCTGATCACGATCAGTATGTTCGAGAGCGCGGACGAGGCTGTTGCCTCCAACGTGGCGGCGGCGGACTGGGTGAGGAACAACGTGCTCGACCTCACCAGGGGAATGCCGGAAATCATGATCGGCAACGCGCTGATCGCTGAGATCAATTAGCACCCCCCCCTCCCTGCAGCGGGTCGGCGCGAGCGAAGCCGCCACCGATCACGTCAGCGCCGCTGGTCGGTTCGTCCTGCACGATCCCGTACAGCGTGCATGACCATCCTGACTTTTCACATCGAATTTATCCACGGCCAATGGGCGGTTCCCCCTTGGTGATCGAGCAGCTCGCCACCGACCGGGGACGGCGGCTCGGCAATGCCCGGGCGGACGGAAATCCGGGAATTCGCGCGTTGTCCCCGATGCAACGGATGAGAAATTTCCTGGGATCGTGACCTGTCCGGCCTGTTGCCGTGACGGAGAACCTGAAGGCAAAGTCCAGGCCGACAATGCAACGGGAGATGACCATGGGGACGCTCAGGACGGCGGTTTGGATCAAGGTCGTCACCGCCGCGATGGCGCTCGTCCCGGCTCGAGCCGCCGTTCCGGAATACAGCGCCGCGATTGTGAAAACCTATCCGCATGATCCGCATGCGTTTACCGAAGGACTGCTTTACCACAACGGATTTCTGTACGAGAGCACCGGCCGGGAAGGGCAGTCCTCGATCAGGAAGGTCCGGTTGCAGACTGGTGCGGTTGTTCTCAAGCACGACATCGACAAGCAGTATTTTGGGGAAGGTATCGTCATCTGGCAAAACCGGCTCATCGAACTGACGTGGAAAAACGAGATCGGTTTTATCTATGACGTGAACACGTTCAGGCAGCGTTCAGATTTCCACTACGCGGGCGAAGGATGGGCTCTGACCAGGGACGCATCCCATGTGTTCATGAGCGACGGCACGAGCGATCTTCGCATTCTCGACCCGGCGACCCTGGCCGAAAGCGGGCGCATTCACGTGACTTGCGACGGCCAGCCGATCAAAAACATCAATGAAATCGAGTGGGTGAAGGGCGAGATTTACGCCAATATCTGGTTGACGACCCTCATCGCCCGGATCAAACCGTCAACCGGCGAAATCGTCGGCCTGGTCAACCTGAATGATCTGGCCATTCAGGTCGCTGCCGGGGGACGCACCGTCGATGTTCTGAACGGCATCGCCTACGACGCGGCGGGCGATCGGCTGTTTGTCACGGGCAAACTTTGGCCCACGCTCTATCAGATAAAGCTTTCACCAAAAACGGACGGAAAAGATCTCTGTTCGAGCATTCCTTGACGGTCGGCGGCTCAGTGTCCGTCCGAGAAGTCTGGCGGCGCAGGGCCGGCGAAGGATTTTCGCCGCTGGAAAGGAGGCGACGCAGCCACGATGCGGGGACATCGTGGCAAGTTGCCGACGCTCCCAGCGGCGAAAACCACCGCCGGACCGACCCGCGAGACTTTTCGGACCGACACTCACGCCAGGCCAGGCAGATCGAGGCCGTGCTCGCGGGCCGAGGCCAGCGCGATATCATAACCGGCATCCGCGTGCCGCATGACGCCGGTGGCAGGATCGTTCCACAACACGCGCTCGATGCGCCGAGCAGCCTCCGCCGTGCCATCGCAGACAATGACCATGCCGGCGTGCTGCGAATACCCCATGCCGACGCCACCGCCATGGTGCAGCGAAACCCACGTCGCACCCGAGGCGCAGTTCAGCAGCGCGTTCAGCATCGGCCAGTCGGACACCGCATCGGACCCGTCGCGCATCGCCTCCGTCTCGCGGTTCGGCGACGCAACGGATCCGGCATCGAGGTGATCGCGCCCGATCACGATGGGCGCCTTCAGTTCGCCACGCGCCACCATGTCGTTGAAAGCGAGCCCCAGCCGGTGCCGGTCGCCCAGACCCACCCAGCAGATCCGCGCCGGCAATCCCTGAAAGCGGATCCGCGCGCGGGCCATGTCCAGCCAGTTATGCAGATGAACGGCATCGGGCATCAGAGACTTCACGGCAGCATCCGTCTTGTAGATGTCGTCAGGGTCGCCGGACAGCGCGGCCCAGCGGAACGGGCCAACGCCGCGGCAGAACAGCGGCCGGATATAGGCCGGGACAAAGCCGGGAAAATCGAACGCATCCACAACGCCGGCGTCGCGCGCGACCTGACGGATGTTGTTGCCGTAATCGACCGTTGGAACGCCCATCCGGTGAAACGCCAGCATCGCACGGACATGGTCCGCGATCGAGTGGCTTGCCTCCGCGGCCACGTCCTTCGGTGATGTGTCGCGCCGCCGCTCCCACTCGGCGACCGTCCACCCCTTCGGCAGATATCCGTTGGCCGGATCGTGCGAGGACGTCTGATCCGTGACCACATCGGGCCGCACGCCGCGCCGCAACACTTCGGGCAGGACCTCCGCCGCGTTGCCGAGCAGTCCCACCGAAACCGGCTCTTGCTCGTGGCACGCGCGATCGATCATCGACAGCGCCTCGTCCAGGTCATTGGCCTGGCGGTCGAGATAGCCGGTGCGCAGTCGCATTTCGATCCGGCTGGGCTGGCATTCGATCGCCAGCAGCGAGGCGCCTGCCATGGTCGCGGCCAGCGGTTGCGCGCCTCCCATGCCGCCAAGCCCAGCCGTCAGGATCCAGCGGCCCGCCAGGCTGCCGCCGTAGTGGCGCCGGCCGATTTCGACGAACGTCTCATACGTGCCCTGAATGATTCCCTGGCTGCCAATATAGATCCACGAGCCGGCCGTCATCTGGCCGAACATCATCAGGCCTTTGCGGTCGAGTTCGTTGAAGTGTTCCCATGTCGCCCAGTGAGGAACCAGGTTCGAATTGGCGATCAGCACACGCGGCGCGTCCGTGTGCGTGCGGAACACGCCCACCGGCTTGCCCGATTGCACCAGCAGCGTCTGATCCGCGTCCAGCCGTCGTAGCACGCCGACGATCCGGTCGAAGCTGTCCCAGTCGCGCGCCGCGCGTCCGTTGCCGCCGTAGACAACAAGTTCCTCCGGCCGCTCCGCCACGTCAGGATCGAGGTTGTTCATCAGCATCCGCAGCGGCGCCTCCGTGAGCCAGGACTTCGCGCTGATTTCCGTGCCGTGCGGCGCTCGGATTGTGCGGGCGTTGTCGATGCGGACCATGACCGTCCCCAATTACTCTGCTACGCCGGGCAGCACGACAGCGTCCCGCACGGCTTCGGCGAGTTTGCCCGACCGGACGAGCGCGGTGGCACAGGCGATATCTGGCGCGAAGAAACGGTCTTCCTCAAGCTGCGGCACTTCGGCTCGCAGCAACGCGCGGACACTCTCCAGAGGGGGGCTGGAGACAAGGGTCGCGTGAAAATCGCAGCCCTGCACAGCCGCCAGCAACTCGATCCCGACGATCGCCGCCGTGTTGTCCGCCATCGGCAGCAAACGCCGTGCGGCATGAGCCGACATCGAGACGTGATCTTCCTGGTTTGCGGAGGTCGGCACCGAGTCAACGCTGGCCGGTGTGGCGCGCTGGCGGTTTTCCGAGACCAGCGCAGCGGCCGTCACCTGCGGCACCATAAATCCGGAATTGAGCCCCGCGCCCGGCGTCAGAAACGCGGGAAGTCCAGAAAGCACCGGATCGACCAGCATCGCGATCCGCCGCTCCGACATCGCACCGATTTCGCACAGCGCGAGGGCGATCATGTCGGCCGCAAAGGCCACGGGCTCGCCGTGGAAATTGCCCCCAGACAGAACTTCCTCCTGATCGGCGAACACCAGAGGATTGTCCGACACCCCGTTCGCTTCGTCATGCAGCGTAGCCGATGCCTGGCGCAACAAGGTGAGCACGGCCCCCATCACCTGGGGCTGGCAGCGCAGACAATACGGGTCCTGCACCCGGTCGTCGTTGACCAGATGGGATGCCCGGATCGCGCTGCCATCCAGCAGCGCACGCAATGCCTGCGCCACATCGATCTGGCCCTGGTGGCGGCGGAGCGCATGAATGCGCGGGTCAAACGGCGTATCGGACCCGCGTGCCGCGTCGGTCGACAACGCGCCGGTCACAAGCGTCGCCTGCAACAACGTCTCGGCTTCGAACAGTGCCGCCAGCGCATACGCAGTGGAGAACTGCGTCCCGTTCAGCAACGCCAGTCCTTCCTTCGGACCCAGCGCAAGTGGCGGCAGGGCGGTGTGCTCCAACGCGGCTGCAGCCGGGATCACGACACCGGCCAAAGTAACTTCGCCGACGCCGAGCATCGCGGAGGCCATGTGCGCAAGCGGCGCGAGATCGCCGGATGCCCCGACCGATCCCTGGCAGGGAACGCGGGGGATCACGTCGCTCGCCAGCATGGCTTCGAGCAGCTTGACCGTTTCGACCCGGACGCCGGACGCACCGTGCGCCAGGCTCGCGATTTTCAGGGCCATCATCAGCCGGACCACAGGCACCGGCATTGCATCGCCGACGCCGGCCGCGTGTGACAAAACCAGGTTGCGTTGCAAACGCGACAGATCGGCCGCACCAATCCGGATGTTGGCCAGTTTGCCGAAGCCGGTATTAATTCCATAAACGGGCTCGCCGCGCGCGACGATGACGTCAACCGCGGCGGCGGCCTTGGCGATGGCGGCATAGCAAGCAGGGGCAAGCGTAACCGAGGCGCCACGATAGATGGCGCGCCACGACGCAAGACTTGTCTGGCCTGGGTCCAGGACGACCACTTCCATCTATCCATTATATGGAAATTGTTAGTCCTGTCCTAGGAAATCAGCGTAGGGAAGCGCTGCGGAGGTCCGGCTGGAAGCGGCCTGAAGCCGTCATGCGTTCTTCAGATTAAACCGGTTGAAGCGCCTGACACAGGTCCGCAATGAGGTCATCGGGATGCTCGATCCCGATGCTGAACCGTATCAGCCCTTCGGAGACGCCGATCCGCGCGCGCGTCTCCGGCAAGATGCCGGAATGAGTCGTCGACGCGGGGTGGCTCGCCAGCGATTCGGTGCCACCAAGACTGACCGCCAGCTTGAAGATTTTCAGTCCATTGAGCAGGCGGAAGGCAGCCGCCTGTCCGCCACGGACCTCGATACTGAAGGTGGACCCGCCGCCGGTGCATTGCGCGTCGAAGACTTTCCTTGCCGGCGTGCCTTCCGCCAGGCCAAAGAGCGCATGCACAGCCGCGATCTTCGGGTGACTGCTGAGATAATCGGCAACGAGCGCCGCGTTCTCGGTCGCGCGCGCCATGCGCAGCGCAAGCGTCTCCAGCGACCGTCCAAGCATCCAGCATGAGTGGGGGTCGAGCTGTGTTCCGATGGCGCTGCGCAGCGCGCGAATCGGCTTTATCGCCTGGGTCGATCCGATAGCGGCGCCCGCGATGAGGTCGCTGTGGCCGCCGACATATTTCGTGAGAGAATAGACCGAGACGTCAATCCCGTGCCGCAGCGGCTTCTGATACACCGGCCCTAGCAACGTGTTGTCGCAAACGACGAGCGGCCGCGCGCCCTGGGACGCGGCAAGGCGATCCGCAACCGCGCCGACTGCGGCAAAGTCGACGAGTGTGTTGAGCGGGTTGGACGGAGTTTCAATCATGATGATTGAAACTTTCCCGCGCGCACTGGCGCGGACGGCGGCGGCAGTAATTTCGGCCCCATCGAGTCCGTTGATGAATCCTTCGGACGCGATCCCAAACGGCGAGAGCGTTTTACCGAACAGCGTCTCGGTCCCGCCATACAATGGCTGACTGTGAAGTACGCAATCGCCGGGCCTGGCGTAGGCGAGGATGGTCGTCGCGATCGCCGACATTCCGGATGAAAAAACAAGTGCCGTCTCGCCACCCTCATAGACCGCGAGCCGATCCTCGACGATCTCGCTGTTCGGATGATTGAAGCGTGAATAGATCAGCCCTGGCGATCCGTCCTGCGGCGTTGCCTGACGCCCGGACATGTAGTCAAAGAAGTCGCGACCGTCCTCGGCCGTGCGGAACACGAAGGTTGATGTCAGGAAAACCGGCGGTTTTACCGACCCTTCGGACAATTGCGGGTCGTAGCCATAGCCAAGCATCAGGGTCTCCGGATGGAGCTGATGATTCCCAAGCCGATCTGTAAGTTGTCGTTTGCTGGTCATCTTCGCCGTCCATGCTGCGATGTCACGGCTCTATACAGCGTCCCGGCGAAACGGTGTTAACTGAATATCATTTCAGGCGCGCCGCCGGTTGGCTGTTCCTGGCCGCACGGATGCAGCCAGGAACAGCGACAAACAAACATCGCGGTTTGAGTTAACCTCAGTGCGCGTCGGCAACGGCGGTTTTCGGCGCAGCCACCTTGCGCAGGAACGGGACAAGCAGGGTCGCCACGACGAAGGCCAGCATGATCGCTCGGAAGGCGTCGGCGAACGCAAGCGTCGAGGCCTCGCGATAGGCCAGATGCCAGAGCTGTTCGAGTGCGGCCTGGTGCCCGACGTCCGGCCCGCCCGGCAGAGCCGCGTACCGGTCCGTCATGCCCTGCACGAAGCGGTCCATTGGCAGGTTGGCTGGCGTCAGGTGCGACGCGATGCGCTGGAAGTGCATGTTGGTTTGGTCGTTGATGATCGCCGCGCTGGCCGCGATACCGACGGCGCCTCCAAGGTTCCGCATCATGTTGAACAGACCGCTGGCATATTTCAGCCGCTCCGGCGGCAGGCTTCCCAGGCCGAGCGTGACACTCGGCGCGACCGCGAAGACCTGTGGAAAGCCGCGCAGGATCTGCGGCACCAGCAGTTCCGCCGCGCCCCATTCATGCGTGATGAAGCTGAAGCTCCACATGGAAAGCGCAAAACAGGCCAGCCCGAACATCATCAGCCAGCGCGAGTCGAAGCGGCGCGCAAGCAGGATATACACCGGCGTCCCCAGCAGCGAGGCCACACCGGTCGAGAAGATCGCCGTCCCGGTCTGCCACGCGCTGTAGCCGCGCACGTAGTCCAGGAACAGCGGCGTCAGATAGATCGTCGTGAAGATGCCGACGCCGGTCACGAACGACAGCACGCATCCGATCGCGAAGTTCCGGTTGCCGAGCGCTCGCAGGTCGACGACCGGGTTCTTGTAGGTCAGGCTGCGGAGCACGAACAACACCAGTGCCACCCCGGCGACCCAGGCGGTTGTGGTGATGGTGGAATCGCTGAACCAGTTCCAGCGTGTGCCTTCCTCCAGTGTGTATTCCAGCGTGCCAAGACCGATCGCCATTAGCACGATCCCTGGATAATCCGCCCCACGCAGCAGCTTCAGGTCCGGCTCATCGATCCGCACCAATATCGGCACCAGGAGAGTGATGATGGTTCCCGGCACCAGATTGATATAGAACAGCCAGTGCCAGTTCAGCGTGTCGGTGATCCAGCCGCCGATCACCGGGCCGAGTGTTGGCGCGATCGAGGCGATGGTGCCGATGACGGCCGCCGAATAGACCCGCCGAGACCCCTGGAAGAAATAAAATGATGAGGTGAACACAGTCGGGATCATCGAGGCGCCCAGCAAGCCCTGGAGTCCGCGGAACACGATCATGCTCTCGATGTTCCACGCCAGCCCGCACAGCATGCTGGAGATGGTGAAGCCGGCGGCCGAGATGGTGAACAGCCAGCGGGTGGAAAACACCCGCGTCAGCCAGCCGGACAACGGGATCATGATGATCTCGGCAATCAGATAGGCCGTCTGCACCCAGCTGATCTCGTCCTGCGCCGCCGACAGCCCGCCGCCGATCTCCTGCAAGGATGATGCGACGATCTGGATGTCGAGCAGGGCTATGAACATGCCGGAGGTCATCACCACGAACGGCAGCAGCGACGGGTTTTTGGCTGCGGTGTCGGTCATGGCACCGAACCTCCGGACCGCGTGTCGACGCGCGCGGTTGTCGACAGCCCCGGCCGCAGCATGTGCAGATCGGCGTCGCCATCGAGCACGACGCGAACCGGCACGCGCTGCACGATCTTTGTGAAGTTGCCAGTGGCGTTCTCCGCCGGAATGACGCTGAAGACCGCACCGGTGCCGGGCGCCACGCTGGCCACACGCCCATGGAAGACGTGGCCGGGCAGCACGTCGGCAACCACGGTCGCGGAATCGCCGTCGACCATGTGGGTGAGCTGGTCCTCCTTGAAATTGGCATCCACCCACAGGCCTGAACTGGGGCTCACCGACACCAGATAGGCGCCGGCGGTCACGTAGGCCCCGACCTGAGCGGCGCGGTTGCCGACATAGCCATCGATCGGCGCGCGGATCTCGGTGTAGCCAAGGTTGAGCTGGGCGGTCTGCAAATCGGACTGGGACTGCGCCAGATTCGCCTCGGCCTCGGCAATCTCGGCCTCCAGCACCTTGAGTTGCTGACGGCCGGACTCCAGCGCAGCGGCCGCGGCGAGCACGGTGGCGTGCGCCTGCTGCTCGAGCGACGACGAGCGTTGCGCATCCTGCCGCGAGCCCGCGGCGGTCAGAGCCAGGCTGCGGTAGCGATCTGCATCCTGAACGGAGAAATTCAGCTGCGCCACTTTGCTGGCGAGGTCTGCTCCTTCCTGCCGGATGGTGGATTGCTGCAGGACATACTGCGCCCGCAACCCCTCCAGTGATGCGCGCCGAGCGTTGACGACAGCGGCCGCATGGTCCAGCGCTGCCTGGAAGTCGCGGCGGTCCAGCCGAATGAGCACCTGACCCGCTAGGACATGCTGGTTATCGTTCACCAGCACCTCGGCGATGAAGCCGTTTACGTGGGGAGCCAGCGACGTGACGTTGCCGCCGACATAGGCATCGTCGGTGCTTTCGATAAACCGCCCGTTGGTCCACCAGTCATGGCCATACCAGCTGCCCCCGGCCAGGATGGCCAGCGCCGCGCCGGCCATAGCCAGCCGCTTCACGGACAGGCGCTTCCAGGTTCGGATTAAAGGACCTTGCGGCGGGGACAGAACGGCCTCTCGGGTCAGAACCGAGCTAGACATGGGCGTCTCCTATGGGCCGCGCGGTGCGGCCTGTTAAAGTTGCAGGGAATGGTGCGACAGCGGCGAGCCGGCCGTGCCGCTGGCGGGTTTCGTCATTGGCGGCGGGACCCGGGGCCGAACGGAACCCACTCGTCGTCAGGGGACGCAGGCTCGCACGATCCACTAGAACCGGGTCGGCCAGTGCGCCGGTGTCCGCGTCCACGATCACCACACTCGGTCCTTCCGGCGCGAAATGGCGATTGCCCCAGGCGAGCAGCGCCCAAAGCACGGAGCGGAAATCACGGCCGCGATCAGTCAATAGGTACTCGTCGCGAGGCGGCCGTTCGCCGTAACGGCGCTTCTCGAGCATCCCTGCCTCGACCAGTGCGGCAAGGCGCCTTGTCAGCGTGTTGGGGGCGATACCGAGGCTTCTCTGAAATTGATCAAAGCGGGCCGCTCCGCCGAAGGCATCGCGCAGGATCAGGATGCTCCACCATTCACCGACGCGCTCCAGGCTGCGGGCGATAGGACATTGCAGGGTCTCGAAGCTCTTGCGGCGCATGGATCAGC
>JBEKLE010000240.1:0-9753 GCA_050010355.1 Rhodopila sp.
AAGCGGAGGGAACAGGCGATGGCAACGGTCGAGGTCCGCGTCCCCGATATCGGGGATTTCAAGAACATCCCGATTATCGAGATCCATGTGACAGAGGGCGCCACGGTCGGTCCCGAGGACCCGCTGATCACGCTGGAATCCGACAAGGCCACCATGGACGTCCCCAGCCCAAGCGCGGGCACGGTGACCGCGTTGAAGGTGAAACCCGGTGACAAAGTGTCGGAGGGCGACCTGATTATGCTGCTGGAGGCCGAGGGCGCCGCGGGTTCGCCACCCGCCCCCGCACCTGCACGCGCGGCGCCGGCCCCGGTGTCAGGCGCCGCGAAGGGTGATCTGCACGCCGAGGTCCTTGTGCTGGGCGCCGGCCCTGGCGGCTACAGCGCCGCCTTTCGCGCAGCCGATCTGGGCAAGCAGGTTATCCTCGTGGACAGCGGCGCCACCCTCGGCGGCGTCTGCCTGAACGTTGGCTGCATCCCTTCGAAGGCGCTGCTGCATGCTGCAAAGGTCGTGTCGGAAACCCAGGAAATGTCCGAACACGGCATCAGCTTCAGCACGCCGAAGGTGGATGTCGATGCACTCCGGGGCTGGAAGGACGGCGTGGTCAAACGGCTGACCGGGGGTCTCGCCGGACTCGCCAAACAGCGCAAGGTCACGACCCTGCGCGGCGTGGGCAAGTTTGTTTCGCCCACCATGCTGCAGGTCGAAGGAACTGACGGCACCAAAACGATCAGCTTCGAGCAGGCCATCATCGCCGCCGGGTCGGAACCCGTCACGCTGCCGTTCATTCCGCACGACGATCCGCGCGTGATCGATTCCACCGGCGCGTTGGCACTCGCCGACATCCCGGCGCGCCTGCTGGTTCTTGGCGGCGGCATCATCGGTCTCGAAATGGCCTGCGTATACGACGCGCTCGGTTCCAAGGTGACGGTCGTTGAACTGATGGATCAGATCATTCCGGGTGCCGACAAAGACATCGTAACGCCGCTGATGAAGCACATCCAGAAGCGCTATGAAGCGATCTACCTTCAGACCAGAGTTACCGGGATCGACGCGACGCCAGACGGTCTGGTTGTTCATTTCGAGGGTGGTAAAGCGCCGGCGAACGACCGGTTCGATCGCGTTCTGGTCGCGGTCGGCCGGCGCCCCAACGGCAAGCTGATCGGCGCCGAGGCCGCCGGCATCACGCCCGATGAACGCGGCTTCATCGCCGTGGACAAGCAGATGCGGACCGCCGTGCCGCAAATCTTCGCCATCGGCGACATCATCGGCCAGCCGATGCTCGCGCACAAGGCCGTGCATGAAGGTCACGTCGCCGCGGAGGCCGCCGCCGGAAAAAACAGCTATTTCGATGCCAAGGTGATCCCGTCCGTCGCCTATACCGACCCCGAGGTCGCCTGGGTGGGCCTGACGGAAAACGATGCCAAAGCGCAAGGTGTCAAATACGGCAAGGGCACCTTCCCCTGGGCCGCCTCCGGCCGGTCCCTTTCGCTGGGCCGCGATGAAGGCGTCACCAAAGTTCTGTTCGATGCTGGAACGGATCGAATCATCGGCTGCGGCATCGTCGGGCCCAACGCGGGCGACCTGATCGCGGAGGCGGCTCTGGCAATCGAGATGGGGGCGGACGCCGAGGACATCGGACACACCATCCACCCGCATCCAACCTTGTCCGAAACGTTCGGCATGGCCGCGGAGATGTTCGCCGGCACGATCACCGACCTGATGCCACCCAGGAGGAAGTAATCCGATGCCAGGCCAGCGGAATCCCAAACGCGCCGCAAGAGGACGCACATGATTTCATTGGCCAACCGGTTCGCGGGCAAGGTCGCGGTGGTCACGGGGGCTGCCTCAGGCATCGGGCTTGCCATCGCCAGGCGGCTGCTGGCCGAGGGCGCGGAGGTGGTTGGCTCCGACCTGCGCCCAGTCGACGACCTCGGTGAGGGGTTCATCGGCATCGAAGGCGACGTCACCCAGGAGGCCTCGGCCGAGGCACTGGTCGCCACAGCGGTAGACCGGTTCGGCGCCGTCCACGCCGCGTTCAACGTCGCCGGCGGTGCCCGGGCCGGCTTCATCGTCGATCTGGCGGAAGCAGACTGGGACTTCACCGTCGATCTGTGCCTGAAAGGCGTGTTCCTCGGGATGAAACACCAGGCCAGGCAGATGATGCGACAGGGGAACGGCGCTATCGTGAACATCGCCTCGTTGAACGCCCATGTGCCGATGCACGCCGGTTCCGCCTACGTGGCGGCCAAGGCCGGCGTCGAGATGCTGTCGCGCAACGGCGCGCTGGAGTTCGCCGAATTCGGCATCCGCGTGAACGCCATTCTGCCCGGCCTGGTGCAGACGCCGCTGACCCGCCGGCATTTCGACAATCCCGCTGCGCTGGCAGCATTCGAACAACGCATCCCGATGGGCCGTCCGGCCCAGCCAGAGGAAATCGCCGCGCCCGCGCTGTACCTCGCCAGCGACGACGCCACCTACGTCAACGGCGCCAGCCTGCTGGTGGATGGCGCCTGGGCGGTCAGCGGCTATCCCGATATGAGACCCTTCCGCGGCCCGATCGGCTGGAACCAGAGGACATCATCATGACCGACGTCATTGTTCGCCGCCAGGGCGACGTCGCCACCCTCTCCATCAACAACGCGGCGCGGCTGAACTGCCTCGGCCATGCGCAGATCACGGAATTCATTGACGCCGTCACCGCTCTGGCCGATGACCCGGATCTGCGGGTGCTGGTCGTCACCGGCGAGGGTGACCGCGCTTTCATGGGCGGCGCGAACCTGCATGAGCTGGCTGCGTTGAACCCGCCCCGGGCGCGCGATTTCCTGAAACTGATACACCGCATGTGCAAGGTTCTGCGCGACCTCCCCGTCCCCGTCATCGCGCGTGTCAACGGCTTCTGCCTCGGCGCCGGGTTGGAGGTGATGGCCGCCTGCGACATGCATATCGCCAGCGATAACGCGGTGTTCGGCATGCCGGAGGTCAAAATCGGCCTGCCATCGGTCGTTGAAGCCGCCCTGCTGCCGCAACTGATCGGCTGGGGGCGGACGAAACTCCTTCTCTATACCGGCGACGATATCGATGCCCGCACCGCGCTCGAGTGGGGCCTGGTCGAAAAGGTCGTTCCGCCCGCCGATCTGGATGGGGCCTTGGACCGTTGGGTGCAATCGATCGTCGAATCCGGCCCGAAGGCGATTCGGCTGCAAAAGGAACTCATCCGGGAGTGGGAGGCGATGCCGGTGAACGAAGCGGTCGAGGCGGGGATTCGTTGCATATACCGCGCTTACGAATCGGATGAACCTTCACTGATGGTTGGCGAGGCAATCGCGCGGCTGCAGGCGCGAAAAACGAACTGAGGCCCCGCCCCGACGTCAGTAATCCACATCTGTATCAAGACGATACCTAGCGCCCCTGGTTCGAACGCCTGCGCCGGGAGGACCCGGTGCACTGGCAGGAAAGTGGCATCACGCGCTACCGCGACATCATGGCCGTCGATACCAACCACAAGGCTTTTTCGTCCGACGCGGTGATGGGCGGCATCGTGCTGCGCGATCTGCCGATGGATCTCCGCCGCCCCAGCTTCATCTCGATGGACCCGCCGAAGCACGACGAGCAGCGCAGGATCGTTGCACCTATCGTCGCCCCGATGAACCTTGCCAGGCTGTCCGGCACCATCCGCCAACGGGTCGGCCGCATCCTGGACGACCTGCCGCGCAACGAAATCCTGGACCAAGCAGTCGCCTGCTTCACCGAACTCTGGCACGAGCGCGTAAAGGACCCGCCTCGCCCCAACCTTATATCGATGCTGGCGCATGGCGAGGCGACGCGCGACCTGCCGTCACGTCCGCACGAATTCATGGGCAAACTGCTGCTGCTGATCGTCGGCGGCAATGATACCACGCGCAACTCGATCTCCGGCGGCCTGCTCGCGCTGAACCAGTATTCCGGCCCGTTCAGGAAACCGCGGGAGAATTCGGCGCTTGTCACCACATATCGACCGCACCCGGCCGCGCCAACATTTATCATTCGGGTTCGGCATCCACCGCTGCGTCGGCAACCGCCTCGCAGAGATGCAGTTGACCATCCTGTGGGAGGAAATCCTGAAGCGCGATTTCCCCGCCATCGAGGTTGTTGGGGAACCCACCCGGGGCTACTCCAATATCCTGCGGTCGATCAATTCGTTGCCGGTCCGTATTCCTCTGGCCTGACGGGAGAGCAGCCATGTCGATCCCCTGCTACGACTGCATCGCCCCTCGCTTCTGTCGATCTCGCAACCGGCCGGCGGCACACGTATCGAGAGTTCAACGAGCGTATCTCCCGGCTGTCGGTGCGGACGCTGACTGAGGACGAAGTCGTTACGCACTGCGCCGCCAGCCTGGCCCGCTACAAGCTGCCCCACTCGGTCGTGTTCACCGACGCGCTGCCGCGCAGCACCACAGGCAAGGTGCAAAAACCCACGCTGCGACTTGTCTTTGGAAACGTTTGAAGGCCCCTGGCAGGGCCTTCTCAGTCACCCCGCATCCCCAGCCGCCGCGACGCGACCCGCGCACCATCCGCCATCGTCCGCAGCTTCGCCCACGCGACGTCTTCCGCCACCCGTCCACGCCCCGCCGAGGTATCGAAACCGCAATCGGTCCCCGCCAGCACCCGCGTCGGGTCCCCCACCGCCTGCACAACCCGTTCCAGCCGGTCCGCCACGACCTCGGGATGTTCTACAAAGTTCGTGAGCGGATCGATAACCCCGGCCACCACCACCTGCCCGTCCCCCAGCGGCAAATCCTTCAGGCAGCGATACTCATGCGCGTGCCGAGGGTTGGCGAACGGCAGCACCCACCCGCCAACCTTGGCCTGGCTGATCGTCGGCAGGATCTCGTGCAGATCCACATCGCAGTCATGCGGCGCCTCATAATTCCCCCAGCACGCATGGATACGCACCCGGTCCCGAGGCACCGACACCAACGCCTCGTTGATCGTCCCCACCACCCGTTCGGCAAAATCGAGAAAATCGCTCAGCGGGCGATCCTGGAACGACACATGCCGCTCCAGCGCCAGATCAGGCGCGTCGATCTGCAACAAAAAACCGGCGTCAACAATCGCCTCGTATTCCACCCGCAGCGCCTGCCCGAGCGCATGCAGATACGCGTCCTCGGTATCGTAATGCTCATTCAGCAGGGCGGCCGCGATGATCCCCGGCGACGGCGCTGTCATGAATGCCTCGGCAAAACCGCCCCCGGCTTGAGACATGGCCACCTCCGACAACGTCGCCAGGAACTCGTCGCATTCCGCTTTCACCAAGGCGGGGTCCAGATAGGCCACGGCCCCGATCGCCTTCGGCAGCGCCCCCCGGTTGCTGACGAAACGCCGTACGCTGCCCTGACCGGCCTCCCACGCACAGAAGCCAGGATATCTCACCACATCGGCCATCGGTGGGCGATTCCAGCTTCCGCCGAACCCGCTCATACGCCGGCGCACATACAGAAAGAAAGCCTCACGCTGCTGCTCGCCGTTGTTGCCGACGTCCACCCCGGCCGCGATCTGCTGACGCACCACGTGCCGGGTCGCCACTTTCCCGGCATCGTCCAGCGCCGCTTCATCGATCGCTTCGCCGCCAGCACGCCGAGCATACAGTTCGGTCAACCCCGCCGGCCGCGGCAAACTGCCCGTATGAGTCGTCAGAATGCGCTCCCGACTGGTCAGCATCAGATTGCACTGCCCTGAAACGATCGCGCCGGATCGGGGCCCTCAAAGAACCGCGTATACCCGAACAGTCCGACAGCCCCGCCGGTGTGCAGAAAGACGACGGTCTCGCCCTTCGCGAGCACGCCCTTGCGGATCAGATCGATCATCCCCGCCATCGCCTTCCCGGAATAGACAGGGTCGAGCAGGATACCTTCCTCCTGAGCCAGCAGACGAACCGCCTCAATCATGCCGTCGGTCGGGATGCCGTATCCGGCGCCGACGTAATCGCAGTTGGCGACCACCGCGTCACGCGACAAGCCGCCCTTCACGCCGACGTACTCAGCGGTCGCCAGAGCCAGCCGATAGACGTTTTCCTCCTGCGGCTCGCGCGGCAACCGCACGCCGATGCCCAGCACCGGAACCTGCGCATTCATCCCTTCGAGCCCAACCACAAGCCCGGCATGGGTTCCCGCACTGCCGGTCGCGGTCACGATACGATCGATGCGCAGCCCCATCTCATCCGCCTGCTGCATCAGTTCCTGGGCGCAGGAAACATACCCCAGTGCGCCGACCTTGTTGGAGCCGCCGCCGGGAATGACATAGACGGATTTCCCCTCAGCCCGCAGTTGGGCGCCCTTTTTCTCGGCCTCGCCATTCATGTCCAGACCAGCCGGCCGGTACTCGATCCGGCAGCCGAAAAGCATGTCCAGCAACACGTTGCCGCTTGCCAGGTAGTCCCGGTCGTTGGTGTCGACCCGGTGCTCCAGCAGGGCCGTGCAGCTCATGCCGAACTTCCGCGCCACCGCGGCGGTCTGGCGCACGTGGTTCGACTGCACCGCGCCCTGGGTGACGATGTGGCCGGCACCCTGCGCCTTCGCCTCACCGATCAGCCATTCCAGTTTGCGGACTTTGTTGCCGCCGGTCGCCACCACGGTGCAGTCGTCACGCTTGATCCAAATGTCCGGACCGCGCAAAATTCGGGACAGGTTGTCCAGCCGTTCCAGCGGCGTCGGCGCCGGGAACAGACGAACCCGCGGAAATCGGGCAAGATGCATGGGCGTGCTCCCGGATCGGCTGTTTTGAATCAGTATCTGATTTAATTTTCGACCATACTGTCCCTTTCCGCAATCGGAGCACGAATAGGGACTCGTCCGGACACTGATCGCCCGGGACATCGGACGCGTAAAGGTAGGAGTGAAGGCATGCACATCGTTCGGCGGCGCGGCTGGGAAGTCACGGAACGTCAGGTCACCCCCGAACATGCGGTGCTGAACCGCCGCTCTCTGCTGGCGGGTGCAACCGCCATGACCATTCTTCCCGCTTTGGCCGCGCGCGCGGACGTCCCGGTCAACCCGGCCTTCCAGCCCGGCCGCCCGCTGACCGAGGAAAAATACGCGACCACCTACAACAACTACTATGAGTTCAGCGAAAGCAAGAATCTCTGGCGGGACGCGCAGGCGCTGAAGCAACGCCCCTGGACCATCCAATTGGGTGGGATGCTCAAGCAGCCCCGCACGATCGACATTGACGACCTGCTGAAGCAGGTCTCGCTCGAGGAGCGGATCTACCGCCACCGCTGTGTCGAAGCCTGGGCAATGACCGTGCCCTGGACCGGCTTTCCCCTCACTCAGCTCCTGAAAATCGCCGAACCGCTGGCATCGGCGAAATACGTGGTGTTCGAGACCGCACAGGACAAAGTGATGTCAGGTCTGGATGCCCCTTTCTATCCGTGGCCCTATGTGGAAGGCGTGGCGATCGACGAAGCCAGCAACGACCTCGCGTTCATCTCCACCGGTCTGTACGGCAAGCCGCTGCCGCCGCAGAACGGGGGTCCGATCCGCCTGACCCTGCCATGGAAATACGGCTTCAAATCCGCCAAGGCCACTGTGAAGATCACTTTCACCGACAAGCGCCCAATGACATTCTGGGAAGCGCTCGGGCCGTCCGAATACGGTTTCTGGGCCAACGTCAATCCCGCCGTCCCGCACCCGCGCTGGAGCCAGGCAACCGAAAGGCTGCTCGGCAGCGACGAAAGAGTGCCGACACAGATTTTTAATGGCTATGGTGAGCAGGTTGCTGCTTTATATGCAGACCGAAAGACCGAGAAGCTCTTCATGTGATTGCCCAACGCGTCCTGGCCGTGATCTCCGCCGTCCTGCTGGTCGCCGCCGTCGCCGTCGCGACGTTCGGGCCGGAAAGCATATCGCTCGGTCAGGCGCTTGATCTTCTCGATCACGATGTCCTCGACAAGCTGCCCGGCTGGTCGACCCGAATGTTCGGCACCTGGGTTTGGAGTTCGGTGATCCAGCCCATGCTCATCCGCCCGGCCTGGCTGGTCCCGGCCTCGGCGGGCATAATTTGCGTCGGACTTTCGCTGTCGTTGTCCAACCGCAAGACAACGCACCGGTCACACCGCCGAAGCTGACTGACCAGGGGCTTGGACAGCGAACGGGGAAATGACCGGGCACCGCCGTTATGCGGGACGCTGCGGCTGAACACAGAATGGCGATGGGAATGGCGGGACTGAGGACCGATCCGGCGCGTTTCGAGGTTATCAAGAACGCGCTCATCTCCGCCGCCGAGGAGATGAAGATCGTTCTGGCAAAGACCGCCTATTCGCCGCTGCTGAAGGTCGCTGGCGATTATTCCCGCGGCATTTTCGATATCGCGGGGAATATGGTGGCGCAGGGACCGGACCTGCCGATCCACCTTGGATCGATGCCGGATGCGGTGCGCGCGGTGGTGCGGACGTTCCCGACGTGGCGCCCGGCGATGTGTTCATCCACAACGACCCCTACGACGGAGGCTCCCACCTCCCCGACGTGAACGTCGTCGCCCCGGCACTCCACGACGCCCGCCTGCTCGGCTTACGGCTGTGTCCGCGCACACTGGCCGGATATCGGCAGCGCCACCCCCGGCAGCTACGGTGCCGTGACGGAAATCTATAGTGAGGGCCTGCGCCTGCCGCCAATCCACCTGTATCGCGAAGGCAATCCGACCCCTCGGTCGAGGCGATCATTTTCGCCAATGTCCGCACGCCGGGCGAGCGGCTGGGCAACCTCCGCGCACAGGTGGCGGCGAATTACCGCGCAGCGCAACGCCTGTCCGAACTTGCGGCAAAATACGGCACCGACGCACTGCTGGGCATCATGCAGGGAGGTGATGGATTGCTCCGAAACGATGATGCGGGCGGCCCTGCGAGCCCTACCGGACGGGGAAGCCGAATTCACCGATATCTTTGACGGTGACGGTGTGATCACCCCCGGCGAAACCGAGGACGAGACCTTCAAGGTCCGCATCAAGGTCACCAAGTGCGGCGACACCATCACGGCAGACTTCGCCGGCTCGGATACGGCGGTCGCGGGACCGATGAACGCGCCGCTGACGGTGACAGCGTCGGGCGTCTTCTGCGCACTGAAAATGATCGTCGACTCAAAAAGCCTGATCCCGCCGAACTCCGGTTGCTGGAGGCCGGTGACGGTCACCGCGCCCCCGGGATCGGTGGTGAACGCGCGGCATCCCTCGCCGGTCGTGTATGCCAACCACGAGATCTCGCATCGCGTCGCCGACATGGTGATGGCGGCGCTGTTCGCGATCACGCCACGCACTGTGATGGCGGGATCGCAGGGGACCTCGGCGGTCATCACCCTCGGCGGGATCGATTATCGGACCGGCGATCGCTTCGTCAGCTATGAGTCGGTGAAGGGCGGTTTCGGCGCCCGCCCCGTCAACGGCATCAACGCGGTTGCCAGCAGTATCTCCAACATGAGCAACACGCCGATCGAAATCATCGAGATGAGTTTTCCCTTGCGTGTGGAGGAATACACGCTGGTGCCTGACAGCGGCGGCGCCGGCACCTGGCGCGGCGGTCTCGGTGTGCGCCGGGTCTGGCGGGTGTTGGAAAATCAGGCCCATGCCGCGGTCTGCTGCGAACGGACCGTGACGCCGCCGTTCGGTCTGGACGGCGGCCTGGCAGGCGCCCCCGCTCGGTTGGAACTGATCGCACCGCGCTCCTACGCCCGCGAGCTGACTAGCAAAGGCGGGTTCCTGGCGCCGGCGGGTTCCCTCGTGGTTGTG
>JBEKLE010000241.1:0-9713 GCA_050010355.1 Rhodopila sp.
GCCGGTGCGCGAGCCGGTGCCGGTGCGCGAGCCGGTGCGGCGGCCTTCAGATCGCCCCGGGCCCACGCCGCCAGCCGCGCGCCGGTGTCCTCGTCCAGCACCCGATCCAGTGGCACGAACGGCTTGAACTTGTCGGCCAGCTTGATCGCGATCGGCACGCCGGGAGCGCTCGGATGGAAGCCCAGCATGATCGTCAGCTCATAGGCCATGTCTTTCGCCGTGATCGGCTGGAAGCCGATATTGACCGGCGTATTCACGAGTCGGCCCTGTTTGTTCTTCAGAAGTTGAATCTCGGTCTTTTCCTCGGCGCGGAAGCATAGGATCAGATGCGAGTTGAGCTGCAGCAGCCGTTGCACCATCTGCTTGTGCTCGACCTTCGGCTTGATCCAGGCCACCATCTTCATGCTGTCGCGGTAGGCGTAATCGGTGCTGCCCTTGGTCAGCCGGTCCAGCTCGGCTTCGTGCATCTCCAGCACGCCGCCTGGTCCCGCGTGCTCATGCGACATGGAATCGATGATCAGCACGTTGTGGCCCGCATCCTTTGAGGCCGCGGCCGCATCGGCATAGCGGTTGGGGGAGAAGGGTTCGTTGAGTTCGGCTTGGTCGAAGGTGAAATCGTCGGAATAGGTCAGCGACCGGCCCCGTTCCGTATCGAGCAGGGCGATGCGGCCGTCCGGCCCCGCCAGCCCGCGCGCAAGGCGCAGCGCAGAAAAGGTCTTGCCAGACCAGGACGGACCGGACAGGCCGATGATGAGGCCGATGCGCTCGCGCTTGGCGGGCGCGTAGATCAGGTGTTCGGGCTCACGGGCCACGGGTTGTCAACGTCAGAGCCCGCTGCAGAAACAGCGCGGCTTCGCGAACGGCGCGTTGCTGATCCGGACTGTAGGAGCGCGAGGTCTCGGCGGTGGCCACCACACGATCCAGCGCCATCGCGACATCGAGGCGCTTCACCTGCCCGAAGGGGTCGCGGCAGCGAGAGGCAAAACCGCAGGCCGAGTGCGTTGCCGGATCATCCTCCGGAAAGGATTCGATTGCGAGAGGCGGTGGGAGCCTGATGATCTCGCCAACGCCGTTCCATTCGTCCGGCTCGTCCTCGTCGGCAAACCACTGGCGAACCATGTGCAGCCGGCGGCGCAGCGGCTGGGTGACCACGTGCAGGGCGGTGCGCAGGGTCATCCGCCGAAGTCCCCGCTCTCGACCATCGCTACCGCCAGCGGGCTTTCTTTCGACCAAGCGATCTGCTGCAGCCGCTTGCGCTCGGCTCCGCGCTCCTCGCGCGCACGGCTGATCCAGGCCGGCGGATAAACCCACTCCTCCTCGATCGAGTAGGTCGGCCAGTCCCGGCTGGCGAGGCATTCGCCCCACATGCGGATGCCGAGGCGCACGTCATCGTCGGCTGCCTCGCGCGTCTGCGGCGCCATGCTGAAAACCTTGATCCCGAATGGCGGCTTCTGTTCGATGACCGCGAACCGCATGCGCTCGGGCGGCTCCCCGCGCACCATTTCGAGGCCGCGGCAGTAGAACACATCCTGGATGTCGGCTGCTTTGTCGAATGCGGCGCGGCTCCAGACCGGCAGAGTCGCCAAGCCCGCGGTGGTCTTGAGGTCCCACGGCGCGGCGGATGGCTCATCGGGCAGCCAATCAATGCGAGAGCGACACCAGATCCCAGTGTCCTCGCGCCAGATGACGGTCTGCTCGGGCTGGCCCTTGGTGAAGGCGCCGGTTCGCGAGCGGAAGTCCTCCAGCGCGTCGATCATCCGCATCGCGTGGTCGTAGCCCTTGGTCAGCAGCGGGATCATTCGCTCGGCGTAGACCTCGGCCCGCCGCTCTTTGGCTGCCTTGGTCCGCCAGTCGTTGAAGTCACAGGCCACGATGATCGAGCGCCCCTGCAGGAAGGAGGCATGCGCGGCCGTGCCGGCGTCGGAGACCTCGTCGTTGCTGTCTTCTGACAGCGCCATGCCGCCCAGGCGCGGATGGATGGCCCAGGCGTGCCGGGGCGAGAGGTTGACCAGCCGCTTCAACACCGTCCGCGACAGCGACGGCTCGGGGCACGGATCGTCGTGGTAATCGTGCTCGGCAATGTCGCCATAGATACCCGGCGCTGTCAGCCTCAGTGGCGCGATAAAGGCTGGTTCGCGCGTTTGTTCGTCTACGTCAGGCGACATCGCCACTTCCGGCGCGGTCTCGGGAATTGCGGCCCATTTCAATGGTTCCGGCGACGGCTCCGAACTTGCGCCCTCGTCTTTTGCCTGATTTGCCATAGGTTTACGTTTTGGCATGTCCGTTCGGCACTTCAATGTGTGATTTCATCGACGCTCAACGTGAAGCATGACGAAACCGCCTGTTGTAAATGTCAAGAGCCAACGCACGCCGTGCGTGCAGGAACCGCAGCGGACCGCTACCTCACGTTGCCGTGAGGCGGTCGCGTGCATCTTTCCGTGTTCACAGACCTGTTATATTTGAGGGCGACGACCCGCCGATCGTGACAAGCCAGTGATGTATTTTGGATTTATTAACGGCGACAGGTGAAGGACTCCGCTTGACCCATTGATTAGATTGAACGAAGTCCAGTTACACCCATTCGGGAGGGAAACGAATGCTTCAGCAGACCCCTAATCCGGCGACGATGTCCTTGCGCGTTCCTGTAGGCGCTGTGCTGCCCACTCGGCCACGGTCGGCTTTGCTGCCCTGCGACGACGCGCCTTTGCGGGGATTGTGGTGTCGTCATCCGCTTGCGTGCCGCTGTCAGCGACGGCCGGCGTTTCTGGCGGTGGCGCCGGGGTGTGCTGCGGTCGCGCCTGCGGCGGTCGCGCCTGCGGCGGTTGCGCCTGCGGCGGTCGCGCCTGCGGCGGTCGCGCCTGCGGCGCCGGGTCCGGTGGTGCCTCCGGCCGCCAAAGCCCTGGGTGGGCCTTTTGGAGTAACGCTAGCACGGCTGGCGGCAGCCCGACCGGTAGCCCTTGTCGCAGGTAGCGCATCGAGACATTGAAACGGGTCGCGAACTCGGCCTGCTTGTCGTCAGGCATCGGCTCTCTGCCACTCTCCCAGTGGCGATAGGTCTGCGCTGACACGCCCATCGCCTCGGCCACCGCGTTGATATCGCTCTCATAGAGTTCGCGTGCCCAGCGCACGCGCTCGCCGAACGTCGCCGTGCATTCGCCGCCGAGATCATGAGGATTCGGCAAGCCGATGTCTTGGTCGGCGATCAGGTAATCCAGCGATATGCCGGTCAGCGCACGCACGGCCACCAGCAGAGCGATCTTCGGCTCGGCCTCGCCCCTCTCATATTGCCGGTAAAAGGCGCTTTCCATACCGAGGGCCGCGGCGAAGTCAGTCCGAGAGAAATTTTTTTGGCCACAGACAGCGCCGTAGGCAAGCCTTACGGCGGCTAGTCGTTTGCCAAATTGTTCAAGAATTTCAGACTTCATTGTCGCCCCACTACATTCTGTTGTGCGTTTAGCGCCGCTTTCCTCCGGTGTCGAGAACACTGGACATTTGCTCCTGTAGGTTGTGGTGTAGGAATTATGAACGCCCAACCCGCGACTGCCCTCGATCGTGTGTTGTTTGAACGCGACATCAGTAGCGTGACCGTCGCTCTGACGTGTGGCGTTACGCAGCAGTGTGTGAGTGCGTGGCGCCTCGGAAGACGTCGCCCCGGCGTACAGCACGCGAAGCTGCTGGACAGCGCTCTGGGGATTCCGCGTCACCTTATTCGCCCGGATCTGTTTGACGCGCCGACGCCGAAAGCCGCGTCGAAAGGGAGAGCCGCGCCGAAACCGCCGCCGGCTGACAGAAAGACCGCAATCGTCGTCTCGAAGCCGGCGCCCGACCCGCCGCCGAGACGGCGTGGGCGTCCCCGCGCCGCGTCCTCTCCGGCGCGGGGGGAGCGCTCCGCCGCAATCGCAACCCTCCTGTAGATCGCCTCCTGTAGATCGCCCTCATCGAAGGAAACGTCAGATGGTCCAGAATTTAGCAGAAGCCAAAACCCATCCCATCACACCGGATGCGTTCCTTCGACATGACGCTGCCATCCTCATTGCCAAGCGAGAAATGGAGGACGCATCGGCTGCCGTCGCGCGGGCGAAGAAGGCGGCGAAGAAAGACGCGGTCAATCCGCTGGCGTATAAATTCATGGAGCAGATTCGCAAGTTGGACGAAGACGAGCGCCCGATCGTGGTGCGGACGTTCATGGAATACTGCTCGTGGCTCAACATGCCGATCGGCACCCAGGCCTCGTTGATCGACGCGCCGAAGGTGCCGAAGCAGGCCAGGACCGCGCATGCGGTGGCACAGGCCAGCGAAGCCGGTCTTCAGGCGGGACGTGAAGGCGAGCCGGCCAGCATGAATCCGCACAAGCCCGGCTCCGAGGAGCACGTCGCCTGGTCGCGGCAACACACGTTCGGCCTCACTGAGCGGGCGACAGCCGCGAAGATGCTCGACACCGAGGTTGAGCGCGTCGCCGACACCGCAGAGGCGACACGCCATCCCGCGCAAAAGGCGCGAGGTCGCCTCCGGTTCTCCGCGGAGCGTGCGAACGGAGGCGCCCCCGCCCACTAAGCGGCGTGCCGTGCCTCGCGACACGCCTGGGCAGGCCGACTTTGCACTGCCAACCCCCTCTTTACGCCGAGCGCCAGCCCCGAAGTTTCGGCTGGCCGAGCTGCGCGAGGAAGAACACGAGACTCAGATCGCATGCACGGCCATGCTCTGGAAGGTCCTGCTGCCTGACGTCGCCTGGACCGCGATCGACCACGGCCACAGCATGAACATGAAGATCGGCCGCCACGGCGTGCCGATCGGGATCCTCGAAGCGCAGAAGCGTAAGAAGCGCGGCGTCAAAGCCGGTATTGCCGATTACCTGTTCTGGCATCGTTCTTTCGGGTTCGCGATAGAGTTGAAGACCGTCGACGGCGTGCTGTCCGACGATCAGGAAGTGTTCCTCGGCGACCTGATCCGCGCCGAGATCCCGGTGTCGATATGCTGGCGGATTGAGCAAGTCCTGGAACGTTGCACGGCCTGGGGGCTGTGTCGGCATGCGCGGGTGATGGCATGAACAAGCAAACCGTTCTGAAGCTGGCGTCGGTCAATGATGCCGCGCTGAAATTCCATCCGCTCGCTGACCCGTGGCCGCTCATCAAGGGGCGACGGTTCGAGGCGCTGGTTGCCGACATCGTGGAAAAGGGTCTGCAACACCCGATCGTCCTCTATCACGGCAAGATCCTCGACGGCCGCAATCGTTGGCGGGCCTGTCAGCAATCCGGCATCGCGCTTCGCACCACCGAATATGTCGGCGATGATCCATTCGGCTATGTGGTGTCGTCCAACGAGCGCCGCGAGCTATCCGACAGCCAGCGGTCGGTGGTCGCGGCAAAGATCGCGAATAGGCCGAGAGGTGGCCAGCCATTGAATAGCTCAATTGAGCTATTCACTCAGGAGCAAGCCGCCGCCATAGAGCACGTCAGCGTAGCGACCGTGAAGCGCGCCGTCATCGTGCTGAACAGCGGCGATGTCGAGCTGATCGAGGCCGTCGAGCAGGGTGACATCGCGGTCTCGGCTGCTGCCGCGCAAGTCGAAACCCGACGACGTCGCGCAGAGATGGAAGAAAAGGCGAAGCTCGTTCCGGAAGGTGCCGAGAGGTATCGGCTGGTGCAGCAGTCGGTCACGAGCCTGATGGACGAGCCGGCGGCATCCGTCGATCTGATCATCACCGACCCGCCCTACCCGAAAGAGTATTTGCCGCTCTATGGCGATCTCGCCCGTGGCGCGGCGCACGTCCTCAAGCCTGGTGGTCTGCTGCTCTGCATGAGCGGCCAGTCGTGGCTGCCGAAGATTTTCGCGCAACTTGACGGGCCGCTCGAATACTTGTGGACGCTGGCCTACCTGACGCCCGGCGGTCAGGCGACGCAGGTCTTCCCGCGCAAGGTCAACACGTTCTGGAAGCCGGTCATCGTCTACTGCCAGGGCGCCTATGTCGGCGATTGGTATGGCGACGTCACCCGAAGCCAGGTGAACGACAACGACAAAGACCACCACCATTGGGGCCAGTCGGAATCCGGCATGGCAGACCTCATGCGGCGCTTTGTTATGCCCGGCCAGCTCATCATGGACCCGTTCCTCGGCGGCGGGACGACTGCCGTTGTCGCGCTGGCTATGGGCGCGAGCTTCGTTGGCTTCGATGTGGATCCCGATGCGTTGGTCACCACACGCGCGAGGCTGTCAGATGTCACGGTTTGAAAAGCACTATTGGCGCGATGTCGCCCTTACCAACTGGCACGCCTCGCGGTATCTGCATTGCCGCGCCGCCGGTGTCGCGCTTTTGCTGCTGGAGTATCACCAGGGCCAAGCGCGGGCGGTGATCGAATACCGACGATACGAAGATGGCAGACCGAATAAGGATCATCCAACTTATCGCGCGATAGCCTCGGTTTCAGAGCCATTACCGTTTTACATCGTCTTCTACACAGCCATTACCAGTGGACTTTCCCCGCCCATGGCGGCGCCGGCGGATCGTCACACAGTCTGGGGCTTCTGCTTGTCACCTCAGAACCATTCCGCCCGGCAGATGAGCGGTTCTGCCGCTCAGTTGCTAAGCGAGGCCGAGTTAGTCGACTTTCTATACAAGATACGTGGCAATCCGCGACGACCGAAACTGTTCCTCGCCAACCAGCGTCCTGAGAAATTCCCGGACAAACCAATGTCGGTGCCGGACTTCCTCATGATCGACGGCGCTCCGTTCCCGGGAGCCGAGATCAGCATTCACCGTCGCGACCAGGGCGCCCAACGGGGCTGGGGAAACAATTGCCCATGCGTTGATCTGGACTTCATGTTGATTGACAGTAACGACGGGACGATACACGCCGGTATAGAATACAAGCGCTACGGTCCCTTGGCCTTCGAGCCGGGCGTCTCGTTTATCAATTACTGGCAGCAAAGAGGCAATACGCACAAGCCGGATAAGAGTGTCCTGGCGCAGCAGCAATTCTTCAAAGAGCGCGGCGTACCGTTTCATGTCGTCCGATATGACTATTCCGACGATTTTTGGCGTTTTCAGATCCAACATCCACCAGGAACAGAGCCTCGACATGGCGACGTCTTGAGTGGCGATGAGTGGGCCGAGATGCTTTGGTCAGCGCGGCAGTATGGCCATCATCAGGCCGCCGCAGAATGACCGCCGGAACCCCCCACTACCAGACCGGCCGCGACCGTGCCGCCCGGCGCGGCGCCGGCGTGCAGCACTTCCGCCCGCCCGAGAACATGATCGGCACGCGAGCGTGGCACCAGGTCGACACCCACATGGGCCGCCGGCGCGTCCAGTGGCGCCCGGGTATCGAGGTCTGGCATGGTGACATCGGCGAACGCTGGACCTCCGAAGCCGCCCACGCGCTGAACTGGACCTATGTCAGCCTGTCGCTGGATCAGTCGGGCGGCGTGCCATGAGCGGCCTGCCATGAGCCTGTCCGAACCGCCGCCGGAGACCGAGCCGCAACCGGCGCTGTTCGAGGACTGGCAGCCGCAGTCCGGGTGCGCGCGGTCGCAGGACGATGCCATCAAACTGGCGGTCTCGCTGGCGCGGCCCGTGGTACGAAGCATGCTCCCGGTCGACCAGGCCTATGCCACGATCGCCGCCGCAGTCGGGCGCGGCTGGCGGCTCGGGATCCTCGAAATCCCCGACCCCGAGGGGCTGATTGATTTCGCCGCGCACATCCTGAATTTGAACATCGAGATCGAGGAAGACAAAAGGGACGCGGCGATCGGCCTCATCTCGCGGACCATCCGCCCGCTGATCGAAAAGCACATGCCGCTCGGTCGGCTGCGGGCCGAGGCGCACGACATCAACGCCGATCATGGCTCGTTGCTCACCGATGAGGAGGTCAGGCAGGCCGTCATCCATGCGCTGTATCAAGCCCGCGCCAGAGTGAGGGGGGCGTCCGCGAAACCAAAGGCGCCCGCGCTGCCCCCGAGGCCGCGATACCATGGCTAAAGATCCGATCGAAGACCAATACGAGAAGAACAATAATCGCTTCGATGCGCCCGACGACGCGCCGGGTCCGGGGAACGTCCATCAGCTCAAGCTCGTGCCGCTTGAGTTGCGTCCTGCAGAACCCATCGATCCGAAGTTGATCCCGCCCCGTCAATGGCTCTACGGCCGCGCCCTCGTCCGCAGCTTCGTCTCGGTTCTGGTGGCACCGGGCGGGACGGGTAAATCACTGTGGGCGATGGTCGCCGGTGTTTCCCTGGCCACCGGCATCTCTCTGCTCGGCGAGCGGGTTTACGCACGGACCAACGTTTGGCTGATCAATCTCGACGATCCCATGGACGAACTCAACCGCCGGTTCGCGGCGGTTCGGCTGCATTACCGGCTCCAGCCGGACGAGTGGGAAGGCCGCTTCTACATGAACTCCGGCGAGGAACGGGGTCTGTTCATGGCGGAGATGAAGCTGACCGAGGACGGCTTCGCGGTAGTACATCCGGACGAAGAAGCCCTGGAGAGACATATCCTCGACAATGCGATCGGATTGCTGATTGTCGATCCGTTCGCCGAGAGCCATTCCCTCGAAGAGAACAGCAACCCGCAGATGGTCGCGGCGACAGCCGCGTGGCGCCGCGTGGCCCGCCGCACACGATGCTCAATCCTGCTCGTCCACCATGTTCGCAAGGGCGGCTCCGGCGACATCGAAAGTGCCCGGGGTGCGAAGGCGCTCACCGACAGCGCTCGCGTCGGTCTGGTGATGAGCACGATGAGCACCGAAGAAGCCGAAGCTCTCGGCATCGAGGAGGAGCACCGCCTGAGCTACGTGCGGCTGGACGACGCCAAGGCCAATCTGGCGCCCCGGGCCGGCGTGGCGAAATGGTTCAAGCTAGGCCACCTGGAGCTTGACAATGGCACGCCCGAATATCCCGAGGGCGACCAGGTGGCGGTGATGATGTCGTGGCAGCCGCCGACGCCCTGGGAGGCGCTGGACGCCGTTACCCTCGGTCGCATCTTCGATCGGCTGGAGAAAGGCCCTGAACCCGGTGAGCGCTATGCGATGTTTAAGCAGGCGAAGGAGCGCTGGGCGGGGCATGCGATTATCGAGATCGCGGGGATCACGCCAGTTCAGGCGGCCAGTGTTATCGCTCAATGGAAGAAGAACGAAGTAATATCCGAGGGAACATACAGCAGCACGAAGCAGAAAGGCCGCGAGAGGGGGTGCATCATCATCAACCAGGCACGCGCCGCGATGATGCGGAACGGCACCACCGCGGAGATCGCGACATGACGATTTGCGCTCTATCAGTTTTCCCGGTTCTCGAAACCGAGAAGTGGGAGAAGTGGGAAAGTGGTCACGGATCGGCCGCTTTTCCCACTTCCCCAGTTCTGGTCGCTGAAAGCGACCCAAGAACTGGGTTTATGAACCGGGAAAACGGCGGTCGATCCCCCGGTTCTCGAAACCGAGAAGTGGGAGAAGTGGGAAGAAGGGCCAAAAACCCATGACGCCGAGCAAGTGGCATGATGATGCACGCACCCGCGACGCCGGCCACGATCAGATGCAGTTGGATGTCTATGACTGGCTGCGAAACGACTTCTGGAACCGCCGCGATGAACGCCAATCCGCCGCTGCTGGCGCCCTGCCTGCGCTGCATGCGCTACCACCCAGCACCGCCCTGCGACCACGATTCCACGAAGCCCTGCTTCTCCTGTGGACAGCCGCGTGGCTACCGCTGGTCCGGGGCGAAGG
>JBEKLE010000242.1:0-17482 GCA_050010355.1 Rhodopila sp.
GCCGGAAGGCACCTCGATCATGCGCGCCGCGACGGAAGCCGGCATCAAAGTGCCAAAACTCTGCGCGACCGACACGCTGAACAGTTTCGGCAGTTGCCGCCTGTGTCTGGTGGAGATCGAGGGCCGTGGCGGCACGCCCGCTTCCTGCACCACCCCGGTCGCGCCCGGCCTGCGGGTTCATACTGTCAGCGACAATCTTCGACAATTGCGGCGCGGGGTGATGGAACTTTACATCTCCGATCACCCGCTCGACTGTCTGACGTGTTCGGCCAACGGCAACTGCGAACTGCAAACCGCGGCCGGTGAGGTCGGACTGCGCGGTGTGCGTTACGGCTATGCGGGAGAGAACCACCTGTCGGCCGTGCCCGACGGTTCGAACCCTTATTTCAACTTCGATCCATCAAAGTGCATCGTCTGCTCGCGCTGTGTGCGGGCGTGTGAGGAGGTTCAGGGCACGTTCGCGTTGACGGTGCAGGGGCGGGGGTTCGCGTCGAAGATCGTGGCCGGAATGAATGAATCATTCCTGACCAGTGAGTGCGTGTCCTGCGGCGCCTGCGTGCAGGCCTGTCCGACCGCGACGCTCATGGAAAAGTCGGTGGTCGAGATGGGGCAGCCGGAACACTCGGTTGTCACGACCTGTGCGTATTGCGGCGTGGGGTGCAGCTTCAAGGCGGAGATGCGGGGCGACCAGGTGGTGCGCATGGTGCCGTGGAAGGACGGACGAGCGAATCACGGACATTCGTGCGTGAAGGGGCGGTTTGCGTGGGGGTATGCGCAGCACCCGGACCGCATCCTGAAGCCGATGATCCGCGAGAGGATTTCCGACCCCTGGCGCGAAGTGAGCTGGGACGTGGCGATCGAACGTGTCGCTTCCGAGTTCAGGCGCATCCAGGCGAAGGCGGGCAAGGATGCGGTCGGTGTGATTACGTCGTCGCGCTGCACCGCCGAGGAAGCGTATCTGGTGCAGAAACTCACCCGCACCGCGTTCGGCAACAACAACACCGACACCTGTGCCCGCGTGTGCCACTCGCCGACCGGGTACGGGCTGGGCAAAACGTTCGGGACCTCGGCTGGGACGCAGGATTTCGACAGCGTCGAAGAGACCGACGTGATGATCGTGATCGGCGCCAACCCCACCGACGGGCATCCGGTGTTTGCCTCGCGGATGAAGAAGCGGCTGCGGCAGGGGGCGAGGCTTATCGTGATTGATCCGCGGCGGATCGACATGGTGCGGATGCCGCATGTGGAGGCGTCGTATCATCTCGTGCTGCGGCCGGGGACGAATGTGGCGGTGCTGACGGCGCTGGCGCATGTCGTGGTGACGGAAGGGCTTGTGGCGGAGCGGTTCGTGGCTGAACGCTGCGACGCGGAGGCATTTTCGGATTGGGCGGCGTTCGTGTCGGAGGCGCGGAACAGCCCGGAGGCGCTGGCGGCCGTGACTGGCGTTCCGGCGGCGGTGGTGCGCGGGGCGGCGCGGCTGTTCGCCACCGGGGGGAACGGGGCGATCTATTACGGCCTCGGAGTCACCGAACACAGCCAGGGCAGCACCGCGGTCATGGCGATCGCGAATCTGGCGATGGCGACCGGCAATATCGGGCGGCGCGGCGTGGGAGTGAATCCGCTGCGTGGGCAGAACAACGTGCAGGGAAGTTGCGACATGGGCAGCTTCCCGCATGAGCTGCCGGGCTACCGGCACGTCGGCGAGCCCGGCGTTCGGGCGATCTTTGAACAGGAATGGGGCGTTACGATCGATCCTGAACCGGGCCTGCGCATCCCTAACATGCTCGATGCGGCCGTCGAGGGCAGCTTCCTGGGCCTGTATGTCCAGGGCGAGGACATCGCCCAGTCCGACCCCGACACCAAGCACGTCACCGCCGGCCTGTCGGCCATGGAATGCGTCGTCGTGCATGATCTGTTTTTGAACGAAACAGCCAATTACGCGCATGTCTTCCTGCCCGGCGCTACTTTCCTCGAAAAGGACGGCACCTTCATCAACGCCGAACGCCGCATCAACCGCGTGCGCAAGGTCATGGAGCCCCGCGCCGGGCTGGGCGACTGGGAAGTGACGCAGGCGATCGCCAACGCGATGGGGTACCGGATGCACTACAACGACCCGTCCGAGATCATGGCGGAGGTCGCCCGCACCACGCCCACCTTCGCCGGCGTGTCGTACGAAAAACTCGACCAGGGCGCCGTGCAGTGGCCCTGCAACGACGCAGCGCCCGACGGCACCCCGATCATGCACATCGATCATTTCGTCCGCGGCAAGGGCAACTTCGTCATCACCGAGTATGTGCCGACCGACGAGAAGGTCGGCCCGCGCTTCCCCCTGCTGCTCACGACCGGGCGTATCCTGTCGCAGTACAACGTCGGTGCGCAGACCCGCCGCACGGCCAACGTTATCTGGCACGCCGAGGATCTGCTCGAAATCCACCCCCACGACGCCGAGGAGCGCGGCATCAAAGACGGCGACTGGGTGCGGCTGCGGAGCCGGGCCGGCGAAACCACCCTGCATGCGACGATCACTGAACGCGTCGCACCCGGTGTCGTCTACACAACCTTCCATCACCCGGTGACGCAGGCCAACGTGGTCACCACCGAGTTCTCCGACTGGGCAACGAACTGCCCGGAATACAAGGTGACGGCGGTGCAGGTTTCCCCGTCGAACGGCCCGTCCGATTGGCAAATCGAATACCGTGCGCTGTCCGCCGAGAACCGCCGCATCGAAGCGGTCCCCGCCGGTGAGTAATTGTCGACCCGCCAAGACGTTTAGCCATGGGTACTGCCCCTTCTATCCACGGGCAACTCCGCTTCCACGTCATGGGCACCGCCGCTTCCACGTGAACAGAGGCTCGCGTGACACGTTATGCCAACCGCCCTTGCGATTGACCCATCGACAGTTACGCCACGCCCGTGATCCCGGGTCGAGGCCTTCGGTTCGCCAAGAAAAAGGCCTGGATACCGGCATTCGCCGGCATGACGGGGCGGTAGGGCCGGAGAGTCGGTCTCACCGCCGCCTGAAATTGTACCAAACGCCGGTGGGATTGACGCAATGGCGTCGGCTTCGCATCGTCATGGCGGGCGCAGGCCGACACCCCCCACAGTATCCTTGTTCATCCCTTCTGATCCGTGTTCATCTGTCTCCACTCTTGCTTTCTGTTGCTTATAATCCCCAGGTTCTGTCCACCCAGCGACACCCCGCGCGGCCCGATACAGCCAATACCCGGAGACCACGCCTGGCGCGCATACCCACCGCCCCACCGGCGCATGGAGCATATCCGCCACCGTCCCGGCCGGCCGCCCTCCATGCCTGAGGCCGTCGTCCCTGCCCCGCGCATTGTCTGGCGCGCCGGCAAGGCCCAGGACGGCGTGCGCCTGGTGCCGCGCGAGACACCTGTCGCGCTGACCTACAACCGTACTACCCATGCCGTGATGCTCGCCAGCCCCGCCGACCTGGAGGACTTCGCGACTGGCTTCTCCCTGTCCGAAGGCATCATCGAAACAGCCGCCGACATCCTCGCGCTGGACATCGTCGAGGTCCCCGACGGCATTGAATGCCGCATGGATCTGGTGGACGACCGGCTGGACGCCCTGACGAAGCGGCGACGCCGTCTGGCCGGCCCCAGCGGCTGCGGCCTGTGCGGGCTGGACAGCCTGGCAGCGGCGATCCGCCCTGCCCCCTGGGTCCCGGCTAGTCGCGCCTTCACCCCGGCAATGATCCAGGATGCCATGCGGTCCATGCCCGCCGCGCAGACCCTGAATGCAACTACCCATGCGGTCCACGCCGCCGCGTTCTGGACGCCCGAACACGGACTGGTCGCGTTGCGCGAGGATGTCGGCCGCCACAACGCGCTGGACAAGCTCTCGGGCGCCCTGGCCCGCGCCGGCACGCCGGCCGCCGGCGGGTTGCTGCTGCTGTCCAGCCGGGTCTCGGTCGAGATGGTCCAGAAGGCGGCCACTCTGGGCGCGCCCGTGATCGTCGCCATTTCGGCCCCCACCTCGCTGGCGATTGATACCGCCAACGGCGCCGGCATCACCCTGATCGGGGTGGCTCGCGCCGACGGGTTCGAGGTCTTCACCCATCTGGATCGGATCAACCCGCGGATGGCACGCCATGTCGCATGACAGACTGGCCTACATGGCCAACCAGATCGGTCGTTTCTTCCAGTCGCAGACGCCGGACACGGCGGTGGCGGCGATCGAGGACCATATGCTGAAATTCTGGGACCCAAGGATGCGCAAGGCAATCCTCGCGCAACTGGCCAAAGGGCAGACTCAACTCGACCCGCTGGTGCGGCAGGCGGTCGAGCATATGGGAGGCCACACAACGACACGGATGGCGATACACGACTTGGGCAAAATTTAAGAATTTGGAACACGAGACGACGTTAGGCGAGCAGACTAGGTAAGGGTTCGAGTCCGGGGAGGACGAAGTCAGGCGGGGGGACTTTTGAGCTCAGGCTGAGATTACGCATGTTGATCCAGGCGATAGTGAGGCCCAAAGGCTTTCCGCCTACCATATCGGTAAACTGCGACTGCCCGGAGTGCAGGATTTGCGCGGCGCTCAGCCCCGATCGATCCAGGAGGTAGCGGAAGAGCGTGCCGTCCGGCTTGTAGCCGCGGGCTCTCTCGGCTGTGCAGACGAGATCGAAGCTGCGTCCCAGCGGGGTCGCGCCGAGGAGGTCGTCGTCGATATTGGAAACCAGGGCGAGCTTGTAGGTTCGCGCGAGGTCGTCCAGGGTCGGCAAGACGTCGGTATAGAGTTCCATTGAGGAGAAGCATTCGAAATATCGCTGGATCGCCTCTTCCCGACCTGCTGTCACGCCGAACCTTTCGAATGCTTCCGAGAGCGAGAGGCGGCATATGTCTTTGTAAGACCGGTATGACTCATAATAGTGAGCGATGTTTCTCTGTTCCCAGAACGCGTAGAACGCCTTGGGATCCAAGTCCGAGCGTCCTGCGTCCACAAGGATGGCCCGGAAGGCGTCAAGGTTTGCGGGGGGAGTGTTGACCAACGTGCCGTACACGTCGAAGGACAGCATGCGCGGCTCAAAGTTGGCTGGCAGCTTCGGTTGGCTAGACTGTTTCGGCGGGCTGACGCTCACGATGGTTCTCCCGGGTAAATCTGCACACAGAGCCGCGGCCGCGTCGACCTCGGCCGTCCCGAAGGTGCCGCGTGCGGGCACCCCAGGCAAACGATGCTTTCTCATCGGGTGTTGAGCGTTATACAACACCCCAATGCCCACGCTTCCCCCTCTGGCTGCCCTCCGCGCCTTCGAGGCGACAGCCCGTCTGGGTGGCCTCGCGCGCGCGGCGGCGGTGCTGAACGTTTCGACCAGCGCGGTCAGCCACCAGATCAGAGGACTGGAGGAAAGCCTGGGCGTGCGCCTGCTGGAGCGCAGCACGGGCGTGGGTGGCGTCCAAGTCACGCCGGCCGGCACGAAGCTGCTGGCTGCGGCCAGCAGCGCCCTGGCCCCTGCTTGAGGACGCGTGTTCTGATATCCGCGGGACCACGAAGCAGCTGACTGTCTCGGCCAACGTGTCGCTGTCGACCATGTGGCTAGCCCGCAGGCTCGCGGATTTCTCGTCCCTCCGTCCGGAGGTCGCGGTCAATGCCATTATCCAGATGGAGGAGCCCGACTTTTCCCGATACGGCATCGACCTGGCGATAATGCACGCCCCCGAAAGTGCGCTGCGGCCCGGCGACGAGGTGCTGCTGCGCGAGGAGGTCTTCCCGGTCTGCAGCCCTGACCTGTATCCCATGGCCTCCCAGGGGGTGTCCCGCTGCCGCCTGTTGCAGGAAGCGCACGAGGGACAGCCCAGAGGTGGACTGGCGCACATGGGCCTCGGAACTGGACCTGCCGCGCGATTTCGAGACCAAGATCGTCCGCTACAGCAGCTTCAGCCAGGCGATCAACGCCGCCATCGGGGGCGCGGGCGTCGCGCTTGGCCGGTCGCCGCTGATCGATCCGGAGCTGGACTGCGGGCGCCTAGTACGTTTGGTCCCGGCGTTGTCGCGGCCTGCCTCGTGGCGCTTTGTCCTGTGCCGCAGGCCATCGCGGCGGCACCGGATGTTGGGAGCACTGACCGACTTCTTGCGCGCGCAGGCGCGATCAACGGCAGCCGCACGCCCAGCTTGACACGAAGGCCGGCAGGCCGCTTCTGCCGCCATGCCTGCCCGCTCGGGGGAAAGGTGCTCTGCCGGCAACTCTCGTGATGACGGAGTTTTCATAAATCACGAAACCTGCACCAAGACCGGAGCCTGTGAAATCACCGGGCTTTGGTAGACGAGGTTGAGTGAGCAGTAGCTGCCGGCCGAAGAAGAGATCAGTGCAGTCAAACCCGCTCCTGCGATCCTCGCTGCATCAGTCGGAAGCAGCCTCGTGCTATCGGGCCCAGACCGTCTTGCATTGATCTCCGCTGCCACCGCCGCGTGCCATCTCGGCCGCTGGTCTCTGTCCCATACCGTCCAAATCGCCGTAATCCTGCTGCCGCTGCCGGATGTGGCGCCGGCGTTGGCCTGTTCAGGCTTGCGTGACCATATTGTGTGCAATCTTCTCGGCCACCATCATGGTCGGGAAATTGGTGTTGGCACACGGGATGATTGGGAAGATCGAGGCATCGACAATGCGCAGTCCGGCCACACCGCGTACCCGTCCAGCGGGGTCGGTCACCGCCATCGGATCGTCAGCCGCGCCCATGCGACACGAACACGAGCAGTGCCATACGCCAACGGACGCGTGACGCAGATAGGCTTCCAGGCTATTTCTGTCTTGCAACAGATGTTGCAGCCTGGGGGATTCGAGGATAAAGTTTCGGATCATGAAACGGCGCAACGGCGCAGGCCCGTCGAGCATTCGCGCGCCGACAGCAGTGACCAGTTTGTTTTTCAGGTTCACTTGGCTGGCCTTGCGGGCCTTGTAGCTGAAACTCGCCGCGAACGGGTCAGCGGTCACGGCCTGCACCGCGGGATGGTCGTGCAAGCTGGCAATGCGGTGAAAGGCGTCGGCCAGTCGGGTCAAGTCACGCCGGTCTTTCAATAGATTGAAGTCAACCTGCGGTTCATCCTGCCAATCCAATGACGCCAGGCGCACCTGGCCAGACTCGGAACAGGTTTTATTGACGCACAGCGTCAGGATGGCAATACGGTTGCGTAACCCGGTGGAGACCGTCAACGCCATATCGCCACGGGGCATCTGGTCCAGGCCGGAGGAAAACCGCAGACCCATGAGCAAAGTGTGATTGCTGAACGCATTAAATCGCGCTCGGGGCCGCAAATACGAGGCGACCGAGATCGACGGATGATCGGTCAGTCCTTGTCCCACCCCTGGAACGTCCGCGCGCACGGGAATCCCCATCTCATGCAGGTGGTCGACGGGGCCAATGCCCGATCGCAACAGCATCGCCGGAGAATGCAACGCGCCACAGCACAAGATCACCTCGCGAGCGGAAAAGGTCGTTTCTTGCGTGCCGCGTATCGCGCGAATCCCGACACACCGCGTGTTTTCAAACACCAGTTCACGGATGTGGGTATTGGTGGCAATCGACAGATTGGCGCGTTGTCTGACTGTCGCACCGAGATAGCCCATCGCCGCCGAGACTCGCCGATCATACAGATTCGACATCGCCAACGGAAAGTAACCGTCGTCGAAATTGTCATTTTGATCATCGATATAGTGATAGCCTCGGGTTTTCAGCCCATCGGCTACCGCGTGCGCGAAGGCGGACCAGTTGTTCGGGAACACCCGACTGACCGGAATACGACCGTCCGCGCCATGCAACGGGCCGTCAAAATCAACGTCGCGTTCGATTTTCTTGAAAAACGGCAACACTGTGTCCCAGCGCCATCCGGTCGCGCCGCGTGTTTCCCAGGCGTCGTAATCCGCCGGTGAGCCACGGTTGGCAAGCTGACCGTTGATCGACGACCCACCCCCTAAAACGCGGGCTTGCTCGTAGCCGACCAGGCGCGGATGCGCCAGCACCTCGGTGCTGACGCGAAGCTTGTTCCAGAGAAACCGGCGATCCCGTGCAGCCGTGCCGGTACTGCTATTCAGGATCGGTTCCGGCACACGGCCATCAGGGGTGTCATCGCCCGCTTCACACAACAGCACCCGCGACTGGCTCCGCGCGGACAAGCGATTGGCCAGCACACAGCCCGCCGACCCGCCGCCGACGATGATGTAATCATAGATGCCCGCGGTCAAATCGGCTCATCCTTTCGTGCCCATAACCTTAGTGCTGCAAACCAGGTGCGGCCTTGACCAACAGGTCTTGCAACGCGGTCCAGAGGGGCAAGATGCGGTCATCGGCGACAAGATGATGACACAGTGAGCCGTGGCCCTGATTTGGATCAATGTTCGGTTTCACATGTCCGGGATTATGTAGCAGACGCCTCTAGTGTCCTGCCTCCGAAGTGCGCGGCATTTGCCGTGAACGCGGCAGATCAGCAGGCCACTGAAAACAAACAGCTAGTGTCCCGTTTCCGGCAGCAGCCACAGGTGCGGTTCCTGGGGAACGGGACACCACTCAACGCTAAGATATATCTTCATGTGGCTGTCCTGAGTTCCTGTTCCGGGTCGCATGTGGCTCGAGCCACCCCATGGTGGCGTTCGGTTCGCTGTCCGTGGTTGGCAAATACGGCTTGATGTCGAGCAACGACGTCCCGTCCAGACAATCCAGATAGCGGATGCGTAACGTATCCGCCTGTTCGAAGCCGTCAAACGCCACCACCGACACCCCGACCGGGTTCGGCCGGAACGGCGCCCGCGTCGCGAACACGCCGCGCGGCTGAGGATCGAACGGCGGCGTAAACGTCAGCTTCGTCTCCGTCGCCTGCCCGAGCCAGTACAGCAGGATCAGGTGCGAGAAGCCCTCCAACCCGGACAACCCCTCCACGAATTCGGCGAACACCCGCACCAGACAGCCCGGCGCCGGATCAGGCTGCCGGCCGTTCCGAGGGCACGCCTCGACCAACCGCCAAGGCGTGTGCAACGTGCCGATCGGCTGAATCGCGAATCCGCTCAAGACAGCCCCTCACCGAACACCAGCCGCTATCATGCTCGGCGGGCGCTCTGCATTCAAGCCACCAATGCCGCCTCCCTCCGCACGCACGGGATTACCAGACCGCTGATCAATTCCATCGAGTGCAGTATTTCGCGGTTGTCCGTCCCGCCAATCCGCGTCCAGCACAGCAACTCGTCGAACCCAAAATCCACCGCCAACCGCGGCCAGCGGAACCTGGGCGAGGCGCAATCCATACTCGTAAAATGGCGCTCCGCCGGCGATGCCCGGTCTTCCCACAGGTTCTCGAAGAGAGCAGCATGCCGAGTGAATTGAGTTCCTCAGCATCCGTATGGTTTCATCCCGGGCGGTAGACGCGGCAATCGTGCCCCTGTCAGTTGACTCGATCGGGCCGCGTTGCCACCGTTCGCCTTGTGGATCATATAATCAAGAGGAAAATCAAGATGAAATCGGTGATACTTGCGATCCCGCTCCTACTGTCCGCCGCAGCCACGCAGGCCGCCGACGTGAAGTCCGAAATCAATGCAGCGAACCAGAAGTTCGGCGCCGCCTACGCGAAGGGCGACGCGGCGGCCATCGCTCGGCTCTACACGCCGCACGCCACCGTCTTCCCACCCGGGAGCGACATGGTGACCGGCCGCGAGGGCGGTCGTTTCACGGCTGAGGCGCCGAACGCGCAGAAGCAGATCACCAAGCTCGACGGCAAGTATGTCGTGGTCTGGAAGCGGTCGAACGGAACGTGGATGCTCGACAGCGACATCTGGAATCTCAACCAGTAGCTTCGCGCAACGGCCGCGGAAACCAGGCGCCCGATGCGTGATCCGTCCCGCCCGGCGCATGCGCGCTCCTGGCCGCTCTGCCGGGCGGCTGCAAACCCGACGCGCTGCTCGCCCGGTCCGCATGGTTGCGACAGCCACCGAACGAACCGGTCTGGCAACGGTGCGACCCGGGCCTCGATTTCCATGCGGATCGAAACGTTTCGCCTCAGCCGCCGCGCCGAGCCAATACGGCAGGACCGGATGGGACAGGCACTTTGCCGCGCCGTGCCAGCAGGACAGATCCGGTTCTTCCGATCGGCGGCGAATTTTCCCCGCCATCAGGCAGCGATCAGTCCTGTCCCGCTGTGCGGGTTCTTCGGCCCACCTCCGCCATTCGCGTTGAACGGTCAACCGCCGTTGGGAACAGGCGGGACAACGGTCTTCAACCAGTAGTCAGCGACTTGCCCGATCGCCCCGGCAAGGGCATCCAGATCGATTGACTTCTGCAGATAATCCGCCGCACCCAGCCGATGGCATCCCGACACATCCGCGAAGTGTCGCGACGTCGAAACGACGACCCTGGCTGTGGTCCTGGACGGGCTGGAAGCAACGCGTCGCATCCGCGCGCTCGACAGCCCCCGCGGGCGAGTGTCGATCGTGGCATTAACCGCTCAGGCGTTCACCGAGCAGGTGGCGGAATGCCGCCAGGCGGGCATGGACGCCCACCTCGCCAAGCCATGCACCCCCGACGTGCTGCTTGCCGTTGTGGGGGCGGTTGAAGCAGGGCGGCTAAAGCTGCCAGCCGTGGCCCGCCGCATACGCATCGATGAGAAGCTGTCATCGATGCCGAGAAGCGAAGCAACCCTCGCCATAGCTGCGCCCGCCCGCTTCCCTTGACACTGCGCCACGCCTGAACCTTCATCGGGCGGCACGAAAAGCGGGGAAGCGATGACACAGAAGACCAAGTCGCGGCACAGTTTCAGGGAGGCGGTGGCCGGTATTCCCGATGGCAGCACGATCGCGTTCGGCGGCTTCGCGATGCCGGGAACCCCGTTCAACCTGATCAAGGCGCTGATGGAGCAAGGCGCGAAACGGCTGACCCTGGTCGCCAACACCACCGGCGGCGCGCATCAGCCCCGGATGCCCGATATCGGCATGCTGGTGGAGAACGGGCAGGTCGCAAAAGTCATCTGCGCCTTCACCGCCGCGACGCGCCCGACGGATGTGCTGCCGTTCGCCAAATACTATGAATCCGGCGAAGTCGAGGCTGAACTGGTCCCGCAAGGCACGCTCGCCGAACGCCTGCGCGCCGCCGGGGCCGGCATTCCCGCCTTCTACACCCCCACCGCGGTCGGCACCGAACTCGCCGAGGGGCGCGAGACCCGGGTCATCAACGGCCGCGAGTACCTGTTGGAATACGCCTTGCCGCTTGATTACGCCTTCATTCGCGCTCGCATCGCGGACACCGTCGGCAACCTGCGGTACCACCGCTCGCAGCGCAATTTCGGGCCGGTGATGGCCACCGCCGCCCGCGTCACCATCGCCGAGATCGACGAACCCATCCTGCCCGCCGGCAGCATCGATCCCGACGACGTGCACACGCCCGGCATCTACGTGCACCGGCTGGTGCAGGTGCCCCCGGCACCCGACGGACTCTGGCCCACCAAGCGGCAGGAGAGAAGACGATGAGCGGAACCAAAGGCCTCAACCGCCAGCAGATGGCCGACCGCGTGGCCCGAGCGTTCCAGGATGGCTGGATCATCAACCTCGGCGTCGGCATCCCGACGATGTGCTCGAACACCGATATCGGTGACCGCCACATCACCTATCATTCCGAAAACGGCGTGATCGGCTATGGTGGCGTCGCGCCGCTGGGTGAGGAAGACCTTAACCTGGTCAACGCCGGCGGCCAGAACGTGACGCTGAACCCGGGCGCCGCGGTGGTGCATCACGCGGACAGTTTCGGCGTCATCCGCGGCGGCCATATCGATGCGACAGTGATGGGGGCCTATCAGGTGTCGATGACCGGCGATTTCGCCAACTGGAAGCTGACGGGCCAGAAGGGCGGCGGCATCGGCGGCGCGATGGACCTGGCCGCCTGCGCGAAGCGGGTGTTCATCATCCTCGAGCACGTGACGCGCGACGGCAGCCCCCGCCTGGTCACCGCCTGCGACCTTCCCGTCACCGCGCGCGGCGTCGTGACGCTGGTAACAACGAACTACGGGCTGTTCGAGCCGGCCGGCTCCGGCTTCCGGTTGTGCGAGATCGCGCCGGGCCTCACGGTGGACGAGATCCGCGCCGCGACTGGCGGGACGCTGACCGTGGTAGATGGGCTGCGGGAGATCATGGTCGGGTGACAGGCAGCGTTCACCCGGGGTGGGTCGGCCCGCGAACGAAACCGACCCGTTCCCCTATCGCTTTTTGATGATGATCTTGACTTTTATGATCACGATCACCAACATCAACGATAGGAAGTTAAGATGTTTGGCCATCTCTTCCTCCAGGTGAAAGCCGGTGGGACCATCCCGCCGGCTTTTGCATGTTGACGGTAATCCATGAACGAATGGTTTACAGCGCCGCGCCGTTGAGATGGTTGGGTGACAGGAAGCGCGTTCACCGGGGGTGGGTCGGCCCGCAAACGAAACCGATCCGTTCCCCTATCGCTTTTTGATGATGATCTTGACTTTTATGATCACGATCACCGACATCACCGACAGAAAGTTTAAGATGGTTGGTCATCCCTTCCTCCAGGTGAAAGCCGGTGGGACGATCCCGCCGGCTTTTGCATGTTGACGGCAATCCAGGAACGAATGGTTTACAGCGCCGCCGTTCCAGCCAGCGGTTCGCCGCTGCGGTAAGTAGGCCGGTAACGCGGCATCGGGCACACATCCATGTACTCTGACACCATCTTCGCCCTCGCCTCCGGCTCCGCCCGCGCCGCGATCGCCGTTATGCGCCTCAGCGGCTCCACTGCCGGACCAGCCGTCGCGGCACTGTGCGGCGGCACCCTCCCCGACCCTCGACACGCCTCCCTCCGCCGCCTGCGCGACCCGTCCGGCGAGGTCCTGGACCACGCCCTTGTCCTGTGGTTCCCCGGCCCCAACACCTATACCGGCGAGGACTGCGCCGAACTGCACCTGCACGGCGGGCGCGCGGTCATCGACGGCGTGGCGACCGCCCTGACCGAAGCCGGGCTGCGCCCCGCGGATCCAGGCGAATTCACCCGCCGAGCCTTCCTGCACGGCCGCATGGACCTGGTCGAAGCCGAAGCGGTCCACGATCTCGTTGCAGCCGAAACCGAGGCGCAACGCCGGCAAGCCCTGCGCCAACTCGAAGGCGCGCTCGGTGCGCTGTATCAAGACTGGGCAGACCGGTTGCGCGGCATCCTCGCCTACCAGGAAGCCCTGATCGACTTCCCCGACGAGGATCTGCCGCCGGAGGTCGAGGACCAGCTGCTCACGACGATGCGCACCGTGAACGCCGAAATCCGCACCCACCTGAACGACTCCGGGCGCGGCGAGAAACTGCGCGAGGGCCTGTTCTTCGCCATCACCGGCGCGCCCAACGTCGGGAAATCCACCCTGATCAACGCCCTGGCGGAACGCGATGTGGCGATCGTGTCCGACATCCCCGGTACCACCCGCGACGCCCTGGAAACCCGTGTCGTGCTGGGCGGCGTGCCGGTCACGCTCGTCGACACCGCCGGCCTGCGCGAAACCACTGACCGCATCGAGGCGGAGGGTGTGCGTCGCGCCATCGCCCGGGCCGCCGATGCCGATCTGGTGATGACGGTGGTTGAGGCCGGCTCCCCGCCGCCGTCCTTGCCAACGGCCGACTCCCTGCTTATCGCCAACAAGGCCGACCTCGGACGCCCCGGACCCGACGGCGCTTTGCGGATCAGCGCGAGGACCGGCATCGGTATGGACGACCTGCGCGCCCGCCTCGCCCAGGCGGCCCGCGAGATGACGGACTCAAGCGGCCCGCCGCCGCTGACCCGCTCCCGCCACCGCGCCGCGCTGCTGGCCGCCGCGGAACACCTCGATGCCGCCGAACTGGCGGACCTTCCCGAACTGCGCGCCGAGGACCTGCGCCTTGCGATGCGCGCGCTCGGTCGGATCACCGGTCACGTCGGCGTCGAGGACATCCTCGACACCGTTTTCTCCCGGTTCTGCATCGGAAAATAGCAGCCGATAGCTGCGAACGGGGGCGCGGTGATCGGGATGGCCTTGAACCATCCGAAGGCTCCGGGGCCAGCGACCCCGAAGCCTGCGGCACTCGCGGCATGCATGAGATGGCCGCTGCTCATCCGTCTGTTCGTGTCAACTGCTGGATGGATGTCAGTGCCACTCCTGATCGCCAGACTTGGTTTCGGGTTCTACCGGCGCGACGGGCTGATGGTCGTCGGTCGGCGGCTTCTCGTCCTCTGTCTTGGACGCATCCAAAACCGCCGGCTCCTGCGCCGGCTGGTCAATCCCGTGGTTGTCCCGGTCGGCTGTATCAGGCACCATCTCGGCGCTTTCCGTGGACTCTGGGGGCGGCAGAGCTTCTTCAACCGGGTGCACGGCCTCCGCAGCAACCGGCACCTCGGTGAGGTCCAACTTTTCCGCAGCCACTTCTGTCGGAACGTCGAGGCTGGTCAATGCCAGCGGACGAGAATTCTCCTCGACCAGCGGCTCGGCTTGGAGGGTCACGTCTTGCTGAACAGGCTTTTCCAGCACGACGCGCCGAACTCTGATGGGCTTAACTTGAGGCATTGGTGCTTCGACGCTAGCCACTTCTTCGCGGGTCGCGACCAAGGGCGCCTCGACGCTGCCCGGCGTGTTGATGGATCGGCGGCTTTTCATCGCAGCCAGGCCAACCGACTGTGACGCCATGACCGCATCGAGGTACGCCGCGGTAAGCGGCTCATACATCGTCATCGCCTCCAATCCGATGCGCTGCATCTGCAGCATCATGTCGAAGACCGAAAAGGCACTCTTGGTGAAGTTCTCCAGGGCATACGACATTTTTCGTCCTTTCGTGCCGGTGTGGCGCGCCGTTTATGCTGCGGCGCAGCAGGGCGTGCAACCGGGCATTTCATCTCCTTGACCGAGCCCGTCCGGACCTCGACCAAACGGCACTCAGGCAAGCTCTCGGTCAGGGCCCAGAGCTCAACAAGTTGCGGCTCCTTCTACGAATTCGAGCAGGCCGCCTTCCTCTGACGCGGTCCCGTCCACCGTGCAGCCCCCTGACTGCTGCGGATCAAATCGACGCCGCCGAAAAGGTCGGGCTCCCGAAACGATCCAGCCAGGGCCTGCGCGTGCTCGTGCGCACGCCCGGCGGGGTAACCGTCATCCCGGACTCCAGGCATCCTCGATACCGTTTCATTTTGTTTTATTGAAATAACTATGATTCCAGGCAGGAAACGACGTGCCTCCGGCCGACTGTCGAGTAGTCACAGAAAATCCGAAGGCTCGGGGCCACCAGCCCCAAAGCCTTCGTCATGTGCGGCATAGCGAAGTTAATGGCCGCCCTTACCCGCCAGTCGCAAAAACGCCCGTGTCGACGAGCGCATGGTTCTTGTATCTCTTTGCACCGACCTCACCAGCCGCGTTGCCACGCCGTCGCCTGCCCGTTGCGAAGACCGAGGATATACCCAGGACTCGTCAAGACAAATCAACGGTTTATCCGTGAGACCCCCACGGCGACTGAAGCGGAATTGCACCGGCTTCCAACTGGTCAGCAACCTGGCGTCAGTGCCCCTGATGATCGTCCGAGTTGTGTTCGGGTGCTACCGGCGTGACAGACTGTTCCTTGTCCTGATCATCGTCTTGATCATCGTCTGCCCGGCGCCCCTCTTCCTGGTTCTTCATGGCATCGAAGACGACCGGAAGTTGCGTCGGCTGATCAATTTCCAGCTTGTCCCGCTTCACGGTGTCGTGGATGGTCTCGATCCGTGCCGTGGTTTCTTTGCGCAGCAGAACTTCTTCAACCAGGCGTACGCCTTTCGATACAACCGGCACCTCGTTGAAATCGGACATTTCAACAGTCACTTCTGTCAAAACGCCGTTGCCATTCGACGAGATCGGACGGCGACGCTCCAGCACCACCGTTTCGCTGTGCAGGGTAACGTCCTGCTGAACAGGCGCTTCCACCACGACGCGCCGAACTTTCGTCGTCTTGCCTTGAACCATCCGGGTGCCGACGTTCAGGACCTCTTCGCCGATCCCAATCACCTGCTCCTCGTTGGTGTTCAGTGTCTTGGCAGGCCGGCTACGCACCGCGCTGACGCCAACCGGCTGTGATGCCTTTTCCAGGTAAGCCGAGGTAAGCGGCTCATACATCGTCATTGCCCGCAGTCCGATACGCTGCATTTGCAGCATCATATCGATGACAGAAAAAGCAGTCTTGGCGATGTTCTCTGAGGTATTCGACATTTTGTTCCTTTCGTGCCGCTGTGGCATGCAGGTTATGGTGCGGCGCAACACGCCCTGCAACGGGGCGCCGGATGTCGTTATCCGAGTCGGCGAGATCGTTGGCTATCGATACCCGATCGTTGCGTTACCATGAATTTGTTGTTCAGGCGCGGGAACCCAGCCCAGCATACGTTAAGTCCACGAGCGATGAGCCGACCCACAGCGCCGCACAATGCGAAAGCATATCGGAGATCCTGCTCGCAGATGACCTCGTCGCGGATCGCTCAACGCGACCCGCTTGGCCGATTCGTCTGAACTCCGGCGCCGAGGCAAGCTGTCACGCCGGCCAGGATCTATCGCTCTGCCCCGGGGAGCCGCTCATATTCCTCAACCAGCCATTCGATCGGCTCCGCCGCCGCGCCGTCATACCATTCAGCCACCAGCGGATGCGCCCGCACCGCCGCGCAATAGGCCGCCGTTGCATCCGAAACCTCCGGCCTCCACCCCAAAAAACGAGCGACTACGGGCGCGAACATCGCATCGGCTACCCCAAACGATGCGCCGAAGAGAAATGGCCCTCCGCCGGCAAACCGCGCCCGCGTCTCCGCCCACAGCGCCTCGATCCGGGCGATATCCTGCATGGCTCCGGGTGTCCGCCCAAGCCCTGAGAAATCGCGCCCCAGGTTCATCCACATCGCCGTCCGCAAGTCGCGAAATCCAGCGTGCATCTCTGCCGAGATCGACCGCGCGTGCGCCCGTGCCACCCGCTCCGCCGGCCACAACAAAGGCGCGACCTCAGCGCAGTAATCACAGATCGCCAGCGACTCCCAGACCCGCGCTCCATTGTGCTCTAGAAACGGTACCAGCCCGTTGGGCGAGATCTCGGCAATCGCTTTCGTCGGCCCCGGCCGCGTAAACTTCAAAACCCGGACGTCGACGTCCAGACCGGCCAAGCGAACCGCCAGCCACCCCCGCATCGACCACGACGAGTATCGGCGTTGCCCGATATACAGGACGCCCTCAGTCATCGGCCCCTCCCCATACCGGTGCCGGGTTTGCCCGCGAATATTCGATCGAGCAATACGCTCCGCCCATGTAACGTTCCTCCACCGGATCGCCGCTCACCGCGCCCGCCAGTTGTCCGGCGAACGGATCGGCGCTGTCCACCGGCACCCAGCCGAGGGCGTCCCGCGCGTCATCGCGCCACCACGTCATCCGGGCGTTCTTCGACGCCCCCCAGATCGCCACACACCCCACGGACGGCGTCAGCACGGCCCGTTCCACCAGTCGCGAGAAATCCTCGTACGA
>JBEKLE010000243.1:0-9654 GCA_050010355.1 Rhodopila sp.
CTGAGATGGTCAGGACAAAATCGAATGAAAACAACCCGTCGCCCAGAGCCAATGTAAATTCGCTGACAAGACCCGCGGAACAATATTCGGGATGAGTGATCGGTATCAGGTCGTAGATGTACACGCCGATCGACACGCCGGCCGCTTTCAGATTGGCGTATCGTGCGGCATTCGAGCCGAAGCCCCAGAAGGCCCCCAGCACGAGGTAGGTCTGTCCTTTGCCCGGCTCCGTCCGCAACGCACGCTGCTCGGCTCCCTCGATCAGGGAGAGAAGCCGTTCCTGAGAAACGACGGCCTGCCCTACATAGTCGATGATGGCACGAAGATCGGTCGGGCCGATCCGCCAGAAGCCGGTCCCGTACTTGCCTGTTCGAACAAAGGCACAGTCCAGCTTGCTGCTGGCGATTTGGCCGAGCGCATATTCGATGACGCCGGCCTGGACACGCTGGATGCCGGACAGGGTGCGGTGATTGCGCAGGTAATCGAGCAAGTCGTCGATTTCGAGGTAGATGGCGTTCTTGCCGTCGAGGCTGGCACCGGTGCTCGCCGCGCCGTCCGCCGCCGCGCTACCCAGCCGCATCAACTCGTCGAAGGCCGCCTTGGACGGCACGATTTCCATCGACAAGGCGTACGCATGTTCGGCGTCGACCAGCTTGCCTTGCTCTTTGAGCGAGTGACCGAACTGCAGATGCGCATCGGCGTCATTCGGGCTCAGGTCGATCGCGCGGCGATAGGCCGCCTCGGCGTCGATCAGCTTGCCTTGCACTTTGAGCGAGTGACCGAGCTGCAGATGCGCATCGGCGTCATTCGGGCTCAGGTCGATCGCGCGGCGATAGGCCGCCTCGGCGTCGATCAGCTTGCCTTGCTCTTTGAGCGAGTGACCGTATTGAACCCAGATCGCCATATCGTCCGACGTGGACCGAAGATGGCTTTCGTAGGCGGTTTCGGCGCCGGGCCAGTCGCTGGCATCCCGCGCAGCGTCGCCGAGGGCCCGATGATCCGGGCGAGCAGACAAAGGGTTCAACCAAAGCATGATGTTGCCGACCAACGAGCGCTCCTTATCCAACGTCAGGAATGACTGTCAAGACTTCCGCCGTCAGGCCATTCTTCTCTTCAGCCGGGGAACTGTGTTTAACCTAATGACTGCCGGTCCGACCGATGTGATAGAAGACAGAATTCGGCAACAAGTTGGACATCTTTGCATACCCAAATACCATGGTCGAGTTTTCGTTACTGTTGGAGGACAGAGGCCGCGTCCTCTTCCGTGGCGCCCGCAAAGGCTGCTCACGCACTCCACGGGACAGCTCGGGCGGCGAGACGAAAACGACGAGCCCCTGCGGCGCGGGACGGTTCGGCAGCTTCGCTTGGCGAACCGTGTGTCAAGCTGGGCAGTGCACCTCGATCCACTCGGGCATTGATGGGGGGATTTCGGAAGCCAGCGTGGCTATCCCATGTTCCCCTCGGACAAAGCCGTTGCGCGTGAAGTAGTCGCGACTAACCAGGTTGCGATCTGTGGCAAACTCGCTGGCGGTAAGTTCTGCGTGGGATCCGGACATGCGCAAGGCAATATGCCGCAAGAATGCATCTTCGACACCCATGCCGAAAACTCGGCAGGACAGAACCACCTGCAAGATCGTCTCGTGCTTTATGACGGCGATGCCCACGATGCCATTGTTCGCGTGTCTGTCGGCGACGGCCATCGTCAGGAGATAGCCGCCCTGATCGAGCAAGGAGCCCATTTCTTCACTGGTCCAGCGCCGCCCAGTCGTGTTAAACTGGTTTGTTTTGTTCAGGAGTTCAAAAGCGCGCCCATAGGTGTCGTCGGAAACAGCGTGGATTGCGGCAAAGTTCACCTTGATGTCCAGCGAGTGCAGCCACTCGATGCGAGAGGTGTCGGTGCTATGCGCGTCGCGGGCCACCTTGGCCCGGATCAGGTCGGTACGTTGTTGTGACTCCGCTGAAATTACTGCGACCTGCATTTCTGGCGCCTGAAGAATAATGCGCCGCCAGTCGTAATGCTGAAAGCCCAGTGCGCGGATTCCAGGGAACTCGCGCAGGACTTCATCTATTTCCCGCGGGTTATCGTCGATGAAGACCGCCGACTCCGGAAGAAGGTTCACCTCTTTAAGGATGGCGGCGATGTTTTCCGATTTGCGTTCCCAGTTGATGCGGACCGAGCAGAAATCCTCAAGCTTGATGCGGTTACCCCAAAGCGTGTGGAACCGTTCAACCGTGGCATCGTGATCATTCTTCGAGCAAATGGCGATCAGGCCACCCCGCTTCTTGAAGTAAAGCAGTGCTTCTGCAAAGGCCATAGGCCAACCGATTGTACGGAAATGCTCCTCATTGTCCGCCTCGTGAGGCAAAGGTTCGGCGGCAATGCCACGCCAGAGCGTATCGTCTAGGTCGACGATGATCAACTTCACCATGTCAATCTGACGCAGGATCTTCATGTTGTCGAGCAACCGGCCCCACATCACCTCATTCAACATCCGCCAGCGATTGGGCGCATCATAAATATCGGTCGGTTTCACCGGCGCGACAAAGCGGCCCGTCTTTTCATCCAGGTCGACATCGAAATCGCCAATAAACACAGCATGAGTGTAAAAGGAGATGAGATCGTCCTGCAGGTGCATGCGTCCGACGCAACTGGTGAGTTCGTTCAGATCCAGTATATAGGCCGAGTGCAGGAGGGAAACGTGGGCTTGCATGCCCTGGTTTAGCTGCGCAACAAAGGTAGCGATGTCGAGCTGGCCGCCCTGTTTGACCAAATTGCCCAGAAAATTGAAGCTGGGCTCAAGAAAAGGCACGAAGAAGATCGGCTTGCGCCCGGCCTGCCCATAGATGTTGTCGATCTGACGGACCATCTCGGTGTGGCAATTGTTGAAGAATGCTTCGATATTATCGGAATTCCAGTCAGGGCGCAGATGTTGAAAATCCTTTGCCGGCTCACCACCTGTGGAGAGAAGCAAGTTGCGCAGGGTCAGTCCCACGATAATGCAATCGAAGGGAGCCGGATCAAAAGGCGAGACATTCTCATACGGAAATGAACTGTAAAGCAGGTGTTGGGCAGTGCATCCCGCGCGACCGGCGAACATCGAAAACCCCTCGATATGGCACGGCCCGATCCACAGCGTATTGATGCCCCTCAGGGGCGCGCCAAGCACTCGGGGGAAATCGGGAACCGTGACGCAGCGCCGGAAGCGGACATTTTCTTCTTCCAAGATTCGAATTCGGTTTCTGAGAAACTCCATTTCCGAACTGTGCGCTTCAGACATGGCTGGCAACTCCCGATGTGACGCGTTGTATGGATGGATTTGGCTAGCCACCTCTATCATGTATCGTTGCGCTGTTATGACGGGAGCGCGAACGTGGATGCGCTCCTCGTGCGATGCAGATTGCAATGTCACATGCGAACGTTCGGGAAGGCTTTAGAATACCAGTCGTAGGTTTGGGTGACGCCCTGCACGAGCGTGAAAGAAGGCCTCAATCCCAAATCGTGCAGCTTCGATACGTCATAACGCCTCAGTATCTGCCCGTCCGGCTTGGTGGCATCCCATTCGACCTGCTGTACCTTGGTATGCGATTGCAGGTGTTCCACCAGATCGCGAATGCGCACGGTCTCCCCCGTCGCGACATTGATTGGCCCGACAAAACGTTCGCCGATCATGACGAGCGCGCGAGCCGCATCGGAACTCATGATGAAATCGCGCTCGGCGATGCCGGTGCCCCATACCTGTACGGGTGTACGGGTGCGAGCCGCCTGATGGAATTTGGCGATCAGCGATGGCACGACGTGTCCGTTCTCGATATCGAACCGATCATGCGGCCCGTAGATGTTCGTCATGATGGGATAAGCGTATTCGAGGCCGTATTGAACAGCCGACGCTTCGAGTTGCGCGAGGATGGCCCGCTTGGCGTGCCCATAGGCGGCCTCGGAGGCGTGCGGAGGCCCTTCCCAGATCGAGGTTTCCTTGACCGGCATGATTGCTACAGCCGAGCCATAAATGGCGACGGTGCTCACGGCCACGATCTTGGCACATCCCGACAGCCTCGCGGCCTCAATGACGTTGGTGTTGATCCTGATGTTCTCGACGTACATTTCGGCGGGAAACCGCCGGTTTCCCATGAGGCCGTGCACCCGCCCGGCTAAATGATAGACGATCCGCGGCCGGTCGCGTTGAAAACACGCCGCCGTGGCCTCCTGATCAAGCAGGTTCACCTCCTTGCTGGTTAGCAGATGAAATTGCTCGGACCCCTTCGCGAGTTCGACTGCGAGCGCCCGGCCTAGGACCCCGCTGCTGCCGGTCACCAAGATCATGTCGTTCTCGCCCCGATGTCTGTTGATGTGAATCTAGGTCTGATGCGTCGTCCTGGTTGCCGGAATGCTGCATATCCATTCCTAACTCGATCCTTTCGAATACGCCGAAGCTTATGACCCCCACGCCTAGAAGCCTGTTGTCGATGATGTTGTGCGCGCTGTCATAGACAGCTTCTGCGTGGCTCGCTTCGATGCGGAGGGCTATGTGCCTGCCCGAGAGGTCGACATCGGAGAGATCAACGGAGAGATCACCTTCGTGGTCAACGAGGGAAAGAACATGGGTGCCTAAGGCTTCGCCGTTCACCGTGAGCGTTACGCTCGGCATCTGGCCGGTCGCCAGGGAGACGCGGCCACGCATGCGCAGCCGCAACTCCGGATGTTGCGGGACGCTGCTTAGCCGGAACCACATTCGTCCGGCGATGCCGGCCATCCAAGTGAACTTCTTTTCCGGCAGGTAGAAATTACTGGCCAGTGCCAGCGCTCCCGCCATGGCTTCTCCGCACGTCCATTGTTCGTCCGGCAGGTAGATCGGCAGCGACTTGCCTCGGATACGCTTCATCTCCAGCGATTTCAACTGGATGCTGAGGCGTCGTGGGTCGATGAGTGAACCGTTCCCATCGAACACCTGATCGGCATGGTCGGGCGTCACCTCGACCCGAAAACTCTCCACGCCCTGCAGCAAGTGCAGCGGAACTGTAATCGCGAGATTCGCGAAGGCCTCGGGTACCTCAAGATAGCTGACGACCATTCCGTTGATCGCGATCGTTGCGTGCTGGTTGCGGCCAGTCTGCTGCGACCGCCGTCCCGCAGCCGTCAGGATGAGTCTACAGCCTTCTCCCTGTTCCATCGCCGACGGATCAACGGTCAGGTTTATGACTCCCCGTTCGGCTTCGAGCCAGATGGCGTCGGCCTCCGGCCAGGAGAAGCCGCTGGACAGGAACCGCAACCCATTGCCGCCGATCCGGGTGGCCTTTGGCGTGTCCAGCGGCAACCTCTGCGTCACCCCCGGAGGCGCGCGGTAATCAGCCCAGCGGATCGAGGTGCCGGGGCTGTAGGCGTAGACGAATTCGGGAATCTTGACCCCGTCGCCGAGCGCTTTAAGCCAACGCGGATCGCGAGTGAACAAGTCGCGGATATATTGCCGCTGAAACTCCAACGGTTCCGTCGGTTGCGAAACCGGCCGATCGGGGCGACGTCTGACATAGGTGGCGTAGTTGGTCTGAGCGAGCGCCCCTGCAAGAACGCCGGCAAGGCGGAAATAACTGTGTTCCTCGCCATCGAGCAGAGGGATCAGATGCTCGTGCGGTCCGTCCAGCAGGCTCGCCCGGTACATAAATCTACCCTGGTCGCCCTCGCCGTTTACGAGATGGATCGACGCCATGTCGACGAAGCGCGCGCTGTCGAACGTGCGGGTCTGCGTCCGGTCTGCGTTGTCGGTCTGTACGATCTTGCCGACGGCAGCGACCGCCGCCTCGGGCTGATCCTTGAATACCTTGGCAACGCTGGCGAAGTGATCGCAGAAAACCCAGTCATTCAGCGTGAAGAACGCGAAAAATTCCGTCCCGATCTCGCGCAGGATGTCAGCCGTTGCGGCACCCGTGCGCCCGCGCGGTTGTCGTGGCGCATCGAAGCATTGCGTCCTGGGAGCGAACGTCATTGGTTTTACGGTGATGCATTCGATGCTGCCTGCAGGGGTTGCCGAGAGAGCAGCGCCATGGCGCCGGGCGAACCGATCGCTGCAGATAACAAAGACGCGCACGCGGGCGCGCTGTTGGCGTTCGAATTGCGCGAGGTGCTCGCGCAGTTCCTCAAGCGATTCGCCTTCGTAGGTTAAAATGATGCTCACGGAGCAGTCTGCCAGGAAAATTTGCTGGAAATTGGCTTTCCGTTTCGGCGTGGATCCGATCAGAGCCTGAATGCTGGTTTCGAGGGAACAGTGCTCGCGCATGATGCGCTGTCCCTCTCGCGTGCGCTGATGTGCCTCTAACGGGTCGGCGCGGATTTGCCGCACTGCGGCGATGATCTGCTGCGTCAGGATGACGTCGCCTTCGGAATCGTCGACGAGGTAGACAATGTCGCGAAAGTATTTGTCAATAATCGGGTTGGGTGTTGCTATTATCGCTGCTCCACCAGCCAAACCCTCAAACAATCGATTGCTCATGATGCCGGTTCGCTTGTGGGACGCCGAGGACAGCACAAGGCAGATGCCTGCGCTGTTGATCGCGTTCTTCACGCTGACGCCGTCGAACGGCAATTCGCCCTTGTAACTTTTAAAGCCCTCCCACGGCGCAACGCCCATAATCAGTTGCGGCCCGTATATATCCACCATGGCGTGCTGGTCCAGAGTGACGAACACGTCGTGGAAGCGGCCTTTGGGCCGGCCGATGCGTTCCCAGTTGATCCCGATGTAGAATGGGATGGACGTGTCCGAGATTCTCGGCTCCAAATAGGGTTCCGGCAGCGCATGGAACATCTTCAGTAGGGGTTGCGTCGGGCGCCGTCCAAGCGCCGTCATCAGGTTCAGACCATGGGCGTCCGCCAGTTCGGAGTCGCACGAGACCAGATCATTGTAAGAGGTAAGCTTGTCGATGCTGCGCTGGTAGCCGAACTCGTGATAAAACTCGATCGGCTGCCACAACGTGATGTACGAGTAGCAGTCCAAGACACGCCCCGACTCGAAGTGCATCGAGATCAGGAAGTCCACGGCATCAGGCGGTAGCGGCTGCCCTTCAGCCAAATCCAGGTCGGCGTGCGCCCAGATGACGCGGCCGCTCGGGTCGACGACAACGGCGCGCGCCCCAACGCGCTGCGCGGCACCGAGCAGTCTGTGAAGCACCTCGTATTCGGCGTTCTTCAGGTCGGGCCATGTATGCAAAATGGCAAAGGCACGAGGGCTTGTCATCAAATAGGCCTGTGCGGCTGAGAGGAACAGAAAACCGGCATAAGGCGGATTGCTGAGACTGACCGCCGCCATCTGTAACTAAATACAGGATGACGAGTCTCCCCCGCAACCTAAAGCGTTGCCGCGTCTTCGCAAAATTCGTCGCAAAAGAGGGGGGCTTTCGCACATGAGTTTTGCGACGTCCAAAACGCTGAAATTGATGATGGAGACGGGAATTCGCGCAGGTGGCTTGCACAGGCTTATGCAGCTTTTCTGTTCCTCTCAGCCACACGATGTCACCCATGCTGTAGGGCGAGTTCGCGCCACGAACATTATGAGTTCCGATTTTGTCTGGTTATTTTAATGTTCCGCGGCGTCGCCAATCCGCAAGCACGTCATCAAGGGTCTGCATCCACGGGATCGCCGGCGCCCAGCCAAGGCTTACGCGAGCGGCAAAACTATTACCGACGACACGCGCCACATCTGTGGGTCGTAGCCGTTCGGCTTCTGTCTCTATACGCGGTGAGACACCAGCGCGAGCGATAAGCGCCTCAAGTATGTCGCCAATACGGCGCGGCGTGCCACTAGCGAGGTTGAATATCGCGCCTGGAGCTAAAGGTATACGCAAAGCAGCAACATAGCCCTCACAGATGTCGCGCACGTCCAAAAAATCGCGCCACCGGTTGAGAGCCCCGACCCGCAACACCGGTTCCTGCAACCCCAATTCTATGCGCGCGATCTGGCGAGCAAAGGCTGGGATCACGAAGTTGGTGGACTGGCCTGGCCCAGTGTGGTTGAAGGCACGCAGCCGCACAGCATCAAGGCCGCGCAGCGCCATCTCACCGATCGCCAGATCCGCTGCCGCCTTCGAAGCGGCGTAGGGATTGGTAGGGGCCATCGCTGCCGATTCATCGAGGGGGTCGGATGCGCGAAAAGACAGCCCATAGACCTCTGCAGTCGACGCCAAGACGAAGCGACAGGTAGGGGTATGACGCATCACAGACTCCGCGAGCGACAACGTGCCGGACAGGTTGGTCCTCCAAGTCATTCCGGAATTAGCGAACGACGCAGGTACTTCGGCCTGTGCTGCCAGATGTACAAGCCCGTCCGGCTGGATGGTTCGTATTGCCTGATCGACGCTGTCCAGATCAAATAAATCGAGCAGTATCGTGCGATTAGCACTGACCGACGTCTCGTGACTGGCTGCCCGGTTGGCCGCGACGAGGAGCGCACTCGGAATGGCCCTGCGCAGTGCTGGCAGGAGATGGCGTCCGACAAAGCCGCCGGCCCCGGTGACAAGAATGCGCTTCGGCTCGGTCACCTTTCAACTCATCTGTTTACGATGTCGCTTAAGATCTGCATCGACCATCTCGGCAATTAGATCCTCGAATGTCGTCTCAGCCTTCCAGCCGAGCTTCGTATGTGCCTTGTTGGCGTCACCGAGCAGCACGTCGACTTCGGCAGGACGCAGGAAGCGAGAATCTATCTTGACATGATCTTCGTAATTCAAACCGACTTGCGCGAAGGCCATTCGGCACATCTCCCGCACCGTGGTGGTACGGCCGGTGGCCACCACATAATCCTCGGCAATATCCTGCTGTAACATCAGATGCATAGCCTTTACGTAATCGCGGGCGTGACCCCAGTCCCGTTTGGCATCCAGATTGCCCATCGGCAGTTCCTTCGCCAAGCCGAGTTTGATACGCGCCGCACCGTCTGTCACCTTGCGGGTGACAAATTCGATGCCCCGAAGCGGGCTTTCGTGATTAAACAGAATTCCGGAACTGGCGTACAAGCCGAAACTCTCGCGATAATTTACGGTCATCCAATGAGCATAAAGCTTGGAAACCGCGTAAGGACTGCGTGGGTAGAATGGTGTCTTCTCGTTCTGAATTGGCTCTTGAATTTGGCCAAACATTTCGGACGAGCTAGCTTGATAGAAGCGGGCCTCCGGCGTTTCGAGTCTGATAGCCTCCAACATGACAGCAGCGCCGAGACCGGTAACCTGACCGGTCAACAAAGGCTGGTTCCAGGATGTCTTTACAAAACTTTGGGCACCGAGATTGTACACCTCATCCGGCTTGACATCGCGCAGGATGCGCAGCACAGCCGAAAGATCGATCAGGTCGCCATCGATCATCTCCACCTGGCCGGCAATACCGAGCCAACGTAGGCGACCATCGACCACATCCGCCGAGGCGGAGCGACGGAGCAGTCCATAAACGCTATACCCTTTGCTCAGCAGCCATTGAGAAAGATATGCCCCATCTTGGCCAGTGACGCCGGTAATCAGTGCACGTTTCATAGTCGTTGTTTATCATGAAATTTATTCGAGGTTCAAGACGATAGATTTAAACATACAAGTTACGAACGGGTCCCAGAGTTCGGTCCCAAGCCGATCTGTTACGCGATGGGTTGTGCGGTTGAGCGGAACATGGGGTGAACGGCCCCA
>JBEKLE010000244.1:0-10357 GCA_050010355.1 Rhodopila sp.
TGGTTCCCTTGCAACGGCAGGTTCGTTGGCGTGAATTCAACCCGGGCTGTGATGGCCTGATCTGATCGGGAAGCTTCGCTGCATGGACAGCATGGAGATCAACAAGGGCGTCGCCGCGGTCCTTGTGGCGGGGATCATGTTCTTTCTGACCGGCCTGCTCGGGATGAATCTGGTGAATGAGACACGTCTGGCGAAGCCGGCGTTTCAGGTGGCGGTGACGGCTGAAGGGGCGGGGGCGGCGGCGGCAAAGCCGGCCGAACTGCCGCCGATCGCGCCGCTGCTGGCCAAGGCGGATGTCGGGGCGGGCGAGGCCACGGTGAAGAAGCTCTGTGTGGCGTGTCATACGGTCGCCGAGGGCGGCAAGGCGGGCGTGGGTCCGAACCTGTATAACGTTGTCGGTGGGCCGCATGGGCATATGGAGGGGTTCAACTACTCGGCCGGTATGAAGGAGAAGACCGGGCCTTGGACGTTCGATGAGCTGAATGAGTGGCTGCACAAGCCGTCGGCCTATGTGCCGGGCACGCGGATGGCGTTTGGGGGGATCAGCGGCGAACAGCAGCGGGCGGATGTGATTGCCTATCTGCGCAGCCTTTCGCCTAACCCGGTGCCGTTGCCCTGAGTATCGACCTCGATCGCTATGTGGCGGCGGCGGTTGCGGCCGCCGATGCTGCCGGCGGGGTGATCCGGCCGTTGTTTCGCGGATCTGTCGCGGCGGACCTGAAAGCCGATCAGTCGCCGGTGACGATCGCCGACCGCAACGCCGAACTGGCCATGCGGGCGGTGCTGAACCGGTTGTGCCCCGAGTGCGGGATTCTGGGCGAGGAGTTCGGCGTGGAACGGCCCGAGGCGAGGCTGCGGTGGGTGCTGGACCCGATCGACGGGACTCGGGCGTTCATCACGGGACGGCCGACGTTCGGGACGCTGGTCGCGCTGCTGGATGGTGATGCGCCGTTGTTGGGGATCATTGATCAGCCGGTGACGGGGGAGCGCTGGATCGGTGCGGCGGGGCGTCCGACGGAGTTCGTTGGGACGCTGGGTGGCCGGGTTGGCACGCGGGCCTGTGCGGACCTTGGTCACGCCGAGCTGTCTTGCACGAGTCCGGAATTGCTGGGGGACGATCTGCCCGCGTGGCAGGCGCTTGCGGCGCTGGTGCGGCGTAATTACTGGGGCGGGGACTGCTATGCCTATGGGCTGCTGGCGCTTGGGCAGATCGACGTGATCGTGGAGTGCGACCTGAAGCCGTGGGACTGGGCGGCGTTGTTGCCGGTGGTGACGGGTGCGGGTGGGGTGATGACGGACTGGGAGGGGCATGCGCCGCGGGTTGATGGCGACGGGCGGATGATTGCGGTTGGTGATCCGGGGTTGCTGCCGTTGGTGGTGGGGGTGCTGGGGGCGGGGTGCTGAGACGGCCAGCCGGCCCCCCGAATTAAGGTCCGTCCGGAATGTCCCACGGGGGCCAGGACTGGCCACTCACCCGCATCGACAGACCCTTGCTGCAACACTGGCCGACCTCAGCAACAGCCAGCCGGCAGTCCGTTTTGGGCTGCCGGCTCGTATGGTACTACTGCCGCGCCATCGCAATGCGAATCGCGCTTTCCGACGAAACGAGGTGGTCCGAACTCTCCGCAGCGTCCGCAATGGCAAGCTGCACGCCCTTTACCCGGCCGTTGAAGGCGTTCCCGCGCGAGCCGTAATCCGGGGAGACCGGAGCGCCGCTGTCCTCGCCAACGTCGCAGCCGTCATCGGCGGAGAACACCATCGCTTGCGTCATCGGGATGGCGCCTTCGCCGACCTTCGCACCATCCACAAATAGCGTCACCTGACCGCCCTTGCCAAGACCGCCGCCCGCATAGGCAAACTCCATGCGGACCTGGTGCTCGCCGGCCGGCAGCGGGCCCGCAGCCTCCACGTAGTAGTGGTTCACGCCCGCCACGTTGTAGCAGTACTTAAGTTTGCCGGCTTTCGCGTACAGGCTCCAGCCGCCGATGTTTGCGCCCTGGGCAATGATCACACCCTCGGCGCCCGAATTCGGCACGACGATCTCGGCCGTGACCGCGTGCGACTTGTTCTTGATGCTCAGGACGCAGTTCTCCGACAGCCGCCCCATGCCGCCAAACAGCAACTGAGTGTTTCCCCTGATCAGCACCGGCCGGCCGGCCGTATCAGGATTCATCTTCTCGACGACCCGGTCATCGATCGGCAGCACGTTGTACCGCGTCGCCTCGATCAGCCAAAGGCGCTGCAGTTCATGGAGCTTCTCCGGCATCTCTTTCGAAAGGTCGTTCGCCTGGCTCCAGTCCTTGCTCGTATCGTAGAGTTCCCACACGTCGTCATCGAGCGGCACGGTCTTGCGTCCGACCAGCACCCAGGGCGTCCCGTGCTTCGTCACCGCGGTCCAACCCTTGTGGTAGATGCCGCGATTGCCGAACATTTCGAAATACTGCGTCTCGTGTCGCTCCGCCGCGTTCGCGTCGTCGAACGAGTAAAGCATGCTGACGCCCTCGATGGGGTGCTGATGTACCCCATTGACGGAAACCGGCTCGGGCAGCCCAGCGGCCTCGAGGATGGTCGGCGCCACGTCGATGACGTGATGAAACTGCGAGCGGATTTCGTCCTTCGCCTTGATGCCGTTCGGCCAGTGCACGATCGTGCCGTTGCGTGTTCCGCCCCAGTGCGATGCGACCTGCTTCGTCCATTGATAGGGTGTGTTCATCGCATGCGCCCAACCGACAGCGTAGTGGTTGTACGACTCCGGCCCGCCCAGCTTGTCGTAGCGTGCCATCAGGAACTCCGGGCTCTCCAGCGCCGCCAGGCCATTGAAGTTCGCCATCTCATTGTATGCGCCGTTGATCGTGCCCTCGGCCGAGGCACCGTTGTCGCCGATGATGTAAAAGACCAGGGTATCGTCGAGGATGTCGAGCCTCTCCAGGCCGTCGAGCAGGCGTCCGACATGGTGGTCGGTGTACTCCAGGAAGCCGGCATACACCTCCATCTGGCGGCGCAGCACGGGCTTGAGCGCCTCCGGCATGTCGTCCCAGGCCGGGATTTCCGCATGACGCGCGGTGAGCTGCGTGTCCGCCGGGATGACGCCGAGTTCCTTTTGCCGAACGATGGTTTCCTCGCGCAGCTTGTCCCAGCCCAGGTCGAATTCACCTTTGTATTTGTCGGCCCATTCAGCGGGCACATGGTGCGGCGCATGAGTTGCGCCGGGCGCGAAATAAACGAAGAACGGCTTGTCCGGTGCCAGCGCCTTTTGCTGCGATATCCAGGCCATCGCCTTGTCAGTCATGTCCTCCATGAAGTGATAGCCCTCCTCGGGGGTCTTCTTGGGTTCGACCGCATTGGTGCCTTCGTACAGCGTCGGGTACCACTGGTTCGCTTCGCCGCCGAGGAACCCATAGAAATACTCGAAGCCGCCGCCGCCGGTGGGCCAGGCGTCGAACGGGCCGACCGGGCTGGTTTCCCACACCGGCACCTCGTGGCACTTGCCGAACTGCGCGGTGGAGTAGCCGTTGAGCTTCAGCGTCCGCGCCAGCGGTGAGATCGTATTGGGCAGAACGGAGCTATATCCCGGCGCCCCGGTCGCGATTTCGGTGATTCCGCCCATGCCGGCGGAATGGTGGTTGCGCCCGGTCAGCATCGCCTGGCGTGTCGGCGAGCAGAGGGCGGTGGTGTGAAAGCGATTGAACTTCAACCCGCCCGTCGCCAGCTGTTCGGCGTTTGGCGTCTTGCAAGGGCCGCCGAAGGGGCTCGCTGATCCGAACCCGGCGTCATCGAGCAGGATGATCAGCACGTTGGGTGCACCCTTGGGCGGGCGCAACTGCTCGATCGGCGGGAATTTACTGTCCGGATCCTTGGCATCATAGGTAATCAGGCCACGCCGCGCCGTGTTCGGGATCGGGAGGTGGGAACGGTGGTGCCGATCGTCGCTGCTCATGATCTCGGATCCTTTATGCTGAAGCCGACATGGAATTTTTCGGGCGTATAGCCGAGCAGGCGAGTAACCGTTGCACACAACACCCACTATGCGGAATCGGCATGCAGTCTCTTAAACCCCCGAAGAAAACGGGGCCGAACCTGGACTACCTTGCAGGTTTCATGGATTAGACATCGCTATCCGATCGGGCGATGCCATCCCCCAAGGCGCGCAGATGCCCGATGGCCATGTCCGGCCTCGGGTGCGAAGCAGACCTAGCTAGATCGCGGCCCCAACAGGCGATGTTCCCGGTTCCCGCCAGGACCCGTGCTATCGTCCCCTATTTTGTGTGACCCTGGGCTGTCGACGGTCCGGACCATAGACGCAAGCTGACCCATCCCCACTTCCCACCCATGTCGTACGCCGCCGACGCCCCCGCCATCCTGTGGTTCCGCAACGACCTTCGTCTGTCCGACCGCGCCGCGCTGCACGCCGCGATCGAGACCAGACGACCGGTCATTCCGGTGTTTATCCTCGACGACCAGTCTCCCGGTCCCTGGACGCCGGGCGGTGCCTCGCGCTGGTGGCTGCACCACAGCCTGGCGGCTCTCCGGCAGTCGCTGGCCGACTGCGGGGCCGAACTGACGCTGTGCCGCGGCGACAGCGTCGCGATCATCGCGGAAATCGCCGAACAGACCGGGGCGGCGGAGGTCTTCACCGGCGGCTCCGCTGATCCCTGGGCGCGGCTCGTGGACAAAGCGGCGGCGGATGCCCTGGGCGGGCGGCTGCACCGCTTGCGTACGACTACGCTGTTCCATCCGGACTCGGTGCGCACCAAGACCGGCGGCGCGTTCAGCGTCTACACCCCGTTCGCCAACGCCTGCCTGGCGCTCGGCGGCCCGAAGCCGCCCTTGCCGGCCCCGGCCAAACTACGAGCCGGCAAGGCCCCGCGCTCCGATCGCCTGGAGGACTGGGGGCTGCTGCCAACGAAACCGGATTGGGCAGCGGGGCTTCGCGACATCTGGACGCCCGGCGAGGCCGGCGCGATGGACCGGGCCGAGGCTTTCCTGACCCACGGTCTGGCGGGTTACGCCGCCGCGCGCGACCGGCCGGCGGGGGACGGTACCTCCATGCTGTCGCCGCATCTGCATTTCGGCGAGATCTCGGCCGTGCAACTGTGGCAGATGGCGCACCGGCAGCCCGGCGGGGACGGGAGGCAGATCTTCATCCGCGAACTGCTGTGGCGGGAGTTCTGTGCCAACCTGCTGTGGCACGATCCCGGCCTGCCGGAGACACCGCTGAAGCCGGAATTCGCCAACATGCCCTGGCGCGACGACAAGGCGGCGCTGGCGGCCTGGAAGCAGGGCCGGACCGGGGTGCCGATCCTTTGAGCGTGTCCCAGAACCAGGCCTCGCCAGCGTGTTCCGAAATTGCCATTTCCTATTGAGGTTTGGTTTCCGGTTGCACCACAGCACCCGGTCTCATCTTCTGCAGTTGCCCGGTAATGACGCGCTCCCCCGGCTTGAGACCATCGGTCACGACGATCATGTCGCCGTGGTCGTCGCCGAGCTTGACGAGACGCTGCTCGACCTTGTTGCCTTCGCCCACGATCATCAGCGTGCGCCCGATCTGGGTCGAACCGACAGCGCTCTGAGGCACCAGCACGGCATCCTGCAGGTCACCCAGATGCAATGTCGCCGTCACATACTCGCCCGGCAGCAGCGCATGGTCCGGGTTGGCGATCGTGGCGCGAAGCAGGATCGTTCCGGTGGACTGGCTGACCTGGTTGTCGATGAACGTCAGCGTTCCGATATGAGTTGGCTTGCCGCCATTCTGGGACACCGCGGTTTCGATCGGCGCACGCGCCTGCCCCTCGGTGATCGCCGGCAGATTGACCTCGGCGGGGTTGAAGCTGACATAGATCGGGTCGAGCTGCACGAGCGTGTTCAGGGTCGCGCCGGCGACGCTGATCAGGCTGCCGGTGAAAACCTGGCTGGCACTGATGCGGCCCGCGAAGGGGGCTCGGATTTCGGTCCGGCTGAGGTTCAGCGCCGCTTCCTTCAAGGCGGCATCGTCGTTGGCGAGGCTTGCCTGGCCCTGGTGAAAGGTGCTGTTGGCCTGGTCAGACGTGTCCTGTGAGACCCAGCCTTGGTGGGCCAGGGTCTGGTTGCGTCCCTGGCTGACGCGCGAGTACTGCAGGCTGGCATTCGCCTGGGCGAGCGCAGCCTGGGCCTGCGCGAACGCCGCCTGATAGTCGTTGGGGTCGATACGATACAGCAGGGCGCCCGAAGCCACGTCCGCTCCGTCCGCCGCCCCCTGTTCGAGCAGGTAGCCGGTCACCCGGGCCTGAATGGACACTGTCCGCATGGCTTGTGTCGTCCCTGGGAAGCTGCGGTAGATCGGCACCGTCTGACCCACCGCGGTCATCACCGGCACCTTCATCGGCGGCGGGGCTGCCGCCTGCTGCTGCGTTCGTCCCATGAACCACCACGTGACACCTCCCGCTGTGGCGAGGATCAGCAGAATGAGCGGGATGGTCCAAAGCACGCGATAAGACCTCACGGGACTCGGAGCATACGGCCGGCCTTTGTCCTGTTCGTCTCCGATGTGCGGGTCGGGCGTGTTGACGTCGGGCATGGAGCTACTCCGCGGGTTTGGCGGCGACGGTGCCGGCCTGGGGGGCGGCCGGCTTGGCGTCTGGCTGGCGGCGCTCCCGCAGCCATTCGATCGTGACGTAGAAAACCGGGGTGAACACCAGGCCGAGAACGGTCGCCACCAGCATGCCGCCGAACACCGTGGTGCCGAGCGACTGACGGCTGGCACCGCCGGCACCCGTCGCGATAACCAGCGGCGAGACACCCAGGATGAACGCGAACGCCGTCATCAGGATCGGCCGCAGTCGCAGTTTGGCCGCCTCCATGGCCGCTTGCAGCACCGGCTTGCCCTCTTCGCGCAGGCGTTTGGCGAATTCGACGATCAGAATGGCATTCTTGGACGAGAGGCCGATCAGCATGACCAGGCCGATCTCGCCATACACATCCAGCTCCAGCCCGCGCAGCCACAACGCGAGAAGGGCGCCAAACAGGGCGAACGGAACCGAGAGCAGGACCATGAACGGCATGGTCCAGCTCTCGTACTGCGCCGCCAGCGAGAGGAATACGACCACGAACGCCACCGCGAAAATCAGCATTGAGGCCGACCCTGCCTTGAGCTGCTGGTAGACCACACCCGTCCACTCGAAACCGAAATCCGCCGGCAACGCGGTTGCGGCCGCCCGCTGCATCGCCGTGACGGCCTGACCCGAGCTGAAGCCTGCGGCCGGGCCGCCACTGATCTGCGCCGAACCGTACATGTTGTAGTGCGGCACGGTCGCGGGTCCTTTCGTCGGCTGCAAGCTGCCCACGGCATCCAGCGGCAGCACACCACCCCCCGCCGTCGGCACGAAGATCTTGCTGAAATCGAGCGGGTCGTTGCGTGCGCCGCCGTCGGCCTGCGCGATGACGCGGAATGTCCGGCCGAACAGGTTGAAGTCGTTGATGTAGAGCGATCCGAGATAGGTCTGCATGGTCGAGAAGACGTCGGTGAGGCTGAGGCCGAGCTGCTTCGCCTTGTCGCGGTCGAGCACGAAGTTGAGTTGCGGGGTGGACGTGCCGAAGGTCGTCAGCAGTTGCTGGGCATCCAGTTCCGGCTGCTTGCGCGCCTCCGCCAGGAAGGCCTGGGTCGCGGCGTCCAGCTTGCTCGCGCCCACGCCCGTGCGGTCCTGGACCTCGAACTCGAACCCGCCGGTGGTCCCGAGGCCGGGGATGGACGGCGGGTCGAAGCTGAGCACGATGGCCGCCGGAATGGCGAGCAGGCGCGGCCGCAATGCGGCGACGAGGCTTTGGGCGGTATGGGCCGCGCCGGACCGTTCGGCCCAGGGCTTCAGGATTGCGAACGCCACGGCGCTGTTGGACTGCGCCGACCCGGTCAGGAAATTGAGCCCGGTGATCTCTACCATGTCCTGGACCTCCGGACGCTGCATCACGATGGTTCGGACCTCCCTTGCGACCTCCTCGGTGCGGGTCAGCGCGGCGCCGTCCGGCAACTGCATCACGATGAAGAAGTAGCCCTGGTCTTCGACGGGGACGAATGACGAGGGGATCGCTCGGGAGATGAGGTAGGTGCCGCTGGCGGTTGCGGCCAGCAACAGAAACATCACTGGCCAGTAGCGCGATGTCGTCCGCACGCTTGCGGCGAAGCGATCCGACAGCCAGGTGAATCCGGCGTTGAACTTTCGGAAGGCCCGGCCCTGTTGACAGTTTTTGGGTGTGAGCAGCACGGCGCACAAGGCCGGGCTGAGAGTGAGAGAGTTGAACGCGGACAATGCGACGGAGATCGCGATCGTGAGTGCGAACTGCCGGTAGAGTTGCCCGGTGATGCCCGGCAGGAATGCGACCGGCACGAACACCGCCATCAGCACGGCGGTCGTGGCGAGGATCGGCCCGGTGACCTCTTTCATCGCGGCCTCCGCGGCATCGAGCGGGGACTTTCCGTCATCCATCTGCCGCTTGACGTTCTCCACCACGACGATGGCGTCGTCCACCACGAGCCCGATCGCGAGCACGAGGCCGAGCAGGCTGACGGTGTTGATGGAGAACCCGGCCACCTTCATGACGGCCAGGGTGCCGATCAGCGAGACCGGAATCGAGATCCCGGGTATCAGCGTGGTGCGCCAGCTCTGCAGGAAGACGAAGACCACGAGGAACACCAGACCCAGGGACTCGGCGAGGGTGAATGTCACCTCCCGCAGCGAGGCGGACACGAACATCGTCGTGTCGTATTTGATCTGATAGGCGATCCCGGGCGGGAAATTCGCCGACAGCTCCGTCATCTTGGCGCGGACCAGCTTGTCGAGCGCGAGCGCGTTGGCGCCGGGCAACTGATAGACCGCCAGCAACACCGTCGGCTTGCCATCGATCGTGGCGTTCGAATCGTACGACTGGGCGCCGAGTTCGACCCGGCCGAGATCCTTCAGACGCACCATGGCGCTGCTGGCGTTGCCGGCGCGCACGATAATGTCCTCGAAATGCTTCACGTCCGACAGCCGGCCGAGTGTGTTGATCTGGAGTTCGAACTGCTGGTTCGGCGGCGACGGTGCCTCACCGAGTTTGCCGCCCGCCACCTGCTGGTTCTGCTCCATGATCGCGGCCTGCACCTGCGCCGCGGTGACCCCGAGCTGGGCAAGTCGGTCCGGGTTGAGCCAGACCCGCATGGCATAGCGTTTTTCGCCGAAGATCGTGACGTCGCTGACGCCTTCCAGGCGCTTGATCGGGTCCACAAGCTGCAGATAGGCATAGTTGCTGAGGCCGATGGGATCGACAGAGCCATCGGGCGAGACCAGGTTGACCATCAGCGTGAAGCTGGGCTGCTTCTTCTGGATCGTGATACCGGCCTGGTTGACAATCGCCGGCAGTTGTCCGGTGGCTTGCGCGACGCGGTTCTGGACATCGACGGCCGCAATATCGACGTCGTAGCCGACGTCGAAGGTGATGGTGATGGTCGAGGTGCCGTCATTGGCGCTGACGGAAGACATGTAGGCCATCCCCTGCACACCGTTGATCTGCTGTTCGAGCGGCGTGGTGACGGTGTCGGCCACGGTCTGCGCGCTGGCGCCTGGGTAGGAGGTGCTGACGACGACCTGGGGCGGGGCAATCTCGGGAAACTGGGCGACAGGCAGCAGCACGTAGCCGACGAGGCCGCCGCGTGATGAAGAAATCGATCATCTACGAGGGTTGGCCACGAAAGAGCCGTGGGGTTGACGCGAGCGGGTCTGCTTTCGAGTCGTTCGATGGTCCGAGACGAAGGACCAGCAAAAACCTTCCCATTTTTGACATTGCTCCGTGGTATTTGCACATGATGAAAGATGCGGTGGCCCGGTGTCAGACTCGGAAACTACTCACTCCCAGGCCCGATTGAACCGGAACCAAACGGGTTGCCCGGCTTGAGACTCGGAAAATACTCACTCGCAAGCCGGATGAACCGGAGCCAAACAGGCTGTGGCGTCGTCATCCGACGCCATGAGGGCTTCCATCCATGACGAATGCCGCCGACGCCCCGGCCATCCTTTGGTTCCGCAAGGACCTTTGACTCGCGGACCATGCCGCGCTGCACGCCGCGATCGAGACCGGACGACCTGTCATTCCAGTGTTCATCCTCGACGGCGAATCTGCCGGTTCCTGGGCCTTTGGGGGGTGCCTCGCGCTGGTGGCTGCACCACGGCCTGACGATCTGCCCGCGTAGCAGGCGCTTGCGGGGCTGGTGCGGCGCAACTACTGGGGCGGGTGTCAAATCGCTTCCAATTCCGACCCCCTTTTCGCGTCCAATCGCGACCCCTCATTGGGCGCTGGTTAGGGCTTATCCCCGTCATGCATAGGAGGGACCCGCGCCCGCAGCGCAGCGCCT
>JBEKLE010000245.1:0-9530 GCA_050010355.1 Rhodopila sp.
TGGGGGTGCGCCCGCTGATCCTGGGCCGCATCGGATCGGAAGGCACCGGCGGCTGGGTCCTGGCCAGTGAGACCTGCGCGCTGGATATCGTGGACGCCGACTTCGTCCGCGACGTCGAACCGGGTGAGATCGTCGTCATCAACGACCAGGGTGTCCACAGCATCAAACCATTCAACAAGCAGCGGGAACGCTTCTGCGTCTTCGAGTACATCTACTTCTCGCGGCCCGACTCGGTCGTCGAAGGCATGCCGGTGTATGATGCGCGCAAGCGCATCGGTGCCGAACTGGCGCGGGAGGCCGGCGTCCCCGCTGACGTCATCGTCCCGGTGCCGGATTCCGGCGTGCCCGCCGCGATGGGCTACTCGGTGCAGAGCGGCATCCCGTTCGAACTCGGGATCATCCGTAACCACTACGTTGGCCGCACCTTCATCGAACCGACCGAGCACATCCGCCATCTGGGTGTGAAGCTGAAACACTCAGCCAACCGCCCGGTGCTGGAAGGCAAACGCGTGGTGCTGGTGGATGATTCCATCGTGCGCGGCACCACCAGCAAGAAGATCGTCGAGATGGTTCGGGCGGCCGGCGCTGCGGAGGTGCATATGCGCGTCTCGTCGCCACCCACGACGCACTCCTGCTTCTACGGGATCGACACGCCGGAACGCAGCAAGCTGCTCGCGTCCAGCCACAGCGTGGAGGAGATGGCCGACCTGATCGGGGCCGACAGCCTGGCGTTCATCTCCATCGACGGGCTGTATCGCGCACTCGGCCAACCCGCCCGTGACCCGCAGAAACCTTTCTACTGTGACGCCTGCTTCACCGGCGACTATCCGATCGCGCTGCCGGATCAGCAGGACAACGCCGACCGGCAACTGAGCCTGCTGGTCGTCAACCACTAATGTCCGGCGCGCTGGAGGGCACCATCGCGCTGGTAACCGGTGCCAGCCGGGGCATCGGCGCCGCAACCGCGATTGAACTGGCTCGTCTTGGGGCTCGGGTGGTGATCACGGCCCGCACCCAGGGCGGCCTGGAGGAAACCGACGATGCGATCCGCGCTATTGGCGGTGAGGCGACGATCCTGCCGCTGGACCTGCGCGAGGGAACGCAGATCGACGCGATCGGGCCCACGCTGTTCCAGCGCTTCGGCCGCCTCGATATCCTTGTCCACAATGCCGGGGTGCTCGGGCGGCTGACGCCGGTGTCGCATATCCTGCCGGATGACTGGTCCGACGTGGTCGCGGTGAACCTGTCGGCTGCCTGGCGGCTGATCCGGACCTGCGACCCGCTGCTGCGTCAGGCGCCGGCGGGACGGGCCGTCTTCGTGACGGAAGGCCGAGCGCGGGAGCCGCGGGCGTACTGGGGCGCGATGGGGGCGACGAAGGCGGGGATGGAGCACCTCGTGCTGACCTGGGCGCAGGAGGTCGCGACCACGCGGCTGCGGGTCAATCTGTTCGATCCGGGGCCGGTGGCAACGCGGATGCGCGCAAATGCGTTTCCCGGCGAAGACCGCTCGGCGCTGCCGGTGCCGGAGGCGGTGGCACCCGCGCTGGCTGCGCTCTGCCTGCCCACCGAAGAGGGTAATGGGGCACTGGTTAGATTCGGATAGCTTTTCGAAAGAAGCGACGGCATGCCGCGCGATCTGCCGTGCACTGGGGGCACAATGGTAACCGCGGGATCAATTCGGCACGCCTGCCACCGCCGCGCGATCGTGTATTGTCTGCAGCGTTATTTCGAGAGCGGCGCGTAGTCCGTCGGCAACGGCGGGCGCCGAGGCCGGGTCGGACTGGAGGGCCTGCTCGAAGCGGCGGCCCAGGGATGCGAGGCGCTCGAACCCGAACATGCCCGCACTGCCCGCCAGGGCGTGCGCCGCCTCGCCAAGCTTGTCCGGCATGCGCGTCAGCGCGTCCGGCTCACGTAGTCCGCGCAGGAGGATTTCGGCGTCCTCAGCTATCGTCCGCAGATGGGCAGCGACCCGTGCGGGCGGCAGGAAAGAAGCGGTGCGCTGGAACGTCGCCGGGTCGATGACCTGCAACTCGGAGCCGAGAACAGCGGCGTTCACCACCTGGATCGTCACGGGTGCCAGCACGGGAGGTGCCGATACGGGGGGTGCCAATACGGGGGGTCCCGACACGGGGGGTGCCGACACGGGGGGTGCCGACACGGGGGGTGCCGGTACGGGTGTCTCAACTCCCGCAGGTTCTGCCCGGGCGGCACGGGCAACGGCCGCGAGCAGGGTCTCCGGCTCAAACGGCTTGGCCAAGTGGCCGTCCATACCGGCTTCGCGGCACGCCGCCACCTGTTCGGTGAACGCGTGGGCGGTCAAAGCCAGGATCGGCACGCAACTGCGCTTGCCTCCGAGTGCGCGGATGCGGCGAGTCGCCTCGAGCCCGTCCATGCCGGGCATACGCACGTCCATCAGAACAACATCGAAGTCCGTGCTCACGACCGCCGCGACCGCCTCGGCCCCGCCTTCGGCATAACTGACCGCGTGACCCGCGGCCCGCAGGAACGAGCCGGCGATCTCGCGGTTCATCAACACATCATCGACGACCAGCACTTTCAGTACGGCCACGGGCGGCGGCGCCTGGCCGGCCGTAAGCGGCATGTCAGCCGGCGATGCGGCGACAGTGTCCAGCGGCAGTTCCAGCCAGAACACGCTGCCTCCGCCCGGATTGTCCTCATGGCCGAGACGCCCCCCCATCAGCGCTGTCAGCCGGGCCGAGAGGGCGAGGCCAAGCCCGGCGCCCTCGACCGCGGCAGACGTGTCGAGCCGCTCGAAATCCTGGAACAGGCGCTGACGCTGCTCAGCCGATATTCCGGGGCCGGAATCCGCGATCTCGATCCGCAGCGCGGCGCCGCCGGTCGCCGCACGCAGGCGCAATTCGACCCCGCCTGTGGCGGTAAACTTGACCGCGTTGCCAAGCAGGTTGAGCAACACCTGCCGCAGCCGCACAGGATCGACGACCAGTTGCTGCCGCGTGCCCGGCGTCACGGCGATGTTCAGCGCCAGCCCTTTCGCCTCGGCTGTCGGACGCACCGTCTCGAGGCATCCCGTTACAACGGCTTGCATGTCGATCTCGGCCGCTTGCAGCTCGACATGCTCGGACTCGATCTCCGACAGGTCGAGCACCTGGGTGATCATCTCGAGCAGGTGCTTGCCCGCGTCCAGCATGGCGTCGACCCGCCCGGCCTGCGTGGCATTCAGCCCTCCCTCCATCTGCAGCAACCGCGTGTAGCCGAGTATGCCGTTCAAGGGCGTGCGCAGTTCGTGGCTCATCCCGGCCAGGAAGTGCGACTTCGCCCGGTTCGCATGCTCTGCCGCATCGCGCGCCTGCACGAGCTGTCGTGACAGGCATTCCAGTTCATCGTTGGACGTCTCCAACGCGCGCTCATGCACCTTGCGCTCCTGCTCGATGCGCTTTTCCTGCGACACGTCGCGGTTTGTGCCAAGGATACGAACCACCCGCCGTCCCGCGGTCTCGCCCGGTGCAGGCTCGAACACGGCGCGGCCCCTGGTGGCGACCCAGATCACCGAGCCATCGGGGTGTACGGCGCGGTACTCGCAGGCGTACTCATCGAGCGTATCCGCCGGGTCGATTGCCCGCGCGACGCCCGCCTCGGCCGCCACGCGGTCCTCGGCGGGAATAGCGCTCGCCCAGAGCGCATAAGTCACCGCTGTGCCGGATGGCAGGCCGAACAGCGACCTGCACCGCTGATCCCATTCCAACGTGTCGGTCGCCCGGCCGACCTCCCAGCGCCAGACTCCCTGGTCGGACACGTCGAGCGCAATTTGCAACATCAGCTCGCTCTGCCGCAGTTCCGCTTTCGCGCCCCGCAACCGGATGAAGTCATTGTCGATATTGACTTCCATGATTTTTCGCTCGACAGCATAGCGCAATGCCCGCATCAGCCCGGGCGTCTCGATCTGCCCTTTCACGAGATAGTCCTGCGCACCTTCCTGCAAGGCATGCACAGCGAGCGCCTGGTCGTCCAGGCCCGTCAACACCACCAAAGGAATGTGCGGCGCGGCTGCGTGGGCTCGCCGGAACGCCCCCAGTCCACGTGCATCGGGCAATCCGAGGTCCAGCACGATAATGTCAGCGCTATGCTCCGCGAGGTGCTGTTCGGCCTCGGCCATGCACGCCACATGTGACACCTGGACGGCGTACGAGACTTGCTCGTTGAACATCTCGCGAAGCAAACGAGCGTCTCCGGGATTGTCTTCGACAAGCAGTACATTCAACGAGTTCGTGGGCATGACTTCTTTCTGGTTACGCAGGTCTTCCCGGCATCCGTGACGCGGCCTGTCCTGGCCTCGTGCCGATCGGACCATCGGCGCCCCGCCAGCCCAACCCGTTGAACGTCAGGCGGGATTGACGGCGCTGGCTAAGGTTACTTTCGAACCACCGGAATCTCGTTCGGTGCCTTGTTGGGCTGCTGCCCGTGCGGCGGCAATTTCGCCTTGGTGAACCAGAAGTCGCAGATGCTTTTGACCAGGTTCTCGAAGGCGTCAAGCTGAACGGGCTTGGTGAGATAGCAGTTCGCCTGAAGTTTATAGCTTGTCAGGATATCGACTTCCGCGTCGGACGTCGTCAGGATGACGATTGGGATCGTTTTCAGGCGGTCATCCTTCTTGATCCGGGTCAACACCTGTCGGCCGTCCATTTTCGGAAGATTGAGATCCAGCAAAACCAGATCCGGGCGCGGTGCGTCGATAAAGGCACCCTCGCGCAGCAGAAATTCCATGGCCTCGACGCCGTCGGTTGCCACGCGCAAATTGATGAAAATATGGGAATCGCGGAAGACTTCCTGCGTCAGCCTGATGTCGCCCGGATTATCTTCAATCAAAAGAACCTGTAGTGGCATCGCATTACTCCGAATCTTTTCATGATTTCGCGCTGCCGCCGGCGAGGCTGAAGCGAAAGGTGGAACCGTGGCCAGGTTCCGACTCGACGTATATCCTGCCGCCGTGCCGCTCGACGATCTTCTTGCAGATGGCCAAACCTATGCCAGTGCCGGCGAACTCGTCGCGCCGGTGAAGTCGCTGAAACATGCCAAAAATCTTTTCAAAGTATTGCGGATCGATACCAAGTCCGTTGTCTTGTACCGAGAACATCCATCGCCCGCCGACATTCCTGACCGCCGAAACGTGCACCGCCGGGATTTCACGACCCTGATACTTGATTGCGTTGCCGACAAGATTCTGGAACAGTTGAACGAGCTGCGTTTCGTCCGCCAGAACGACGGGAATGGGATCGTGCGTTACCAGCGCGCCGCTGGTTGCTATGGCGTCGTGAAGGTTCCCGAGCGCGCGGTGCAGTGCATCTTCACTGGAAACATCGAGCAGCTCGATACCCCTTGTACCGACATGCGAATAGGCTAGCAGATCCTGGACCAACCGCTGCATTCGGCTGGCCCCGTCCACGGCGAATGCAATGAACGCGTCGGCGTCGGTATCAAGCTGTCCCTTGTAACGTTTGGACAGAAGCTGGGTGTAACTGGTCACCATCCGCAGCGGCTCCTGCAAGTCATGCGAGGCAATATAGGCAAACTGCTCCAGTTCCTCGTTCGACCGGCTCAGTTCTCGGGCGTGCGCTTCGCTGGTTTTGCGCGTGGTGATGTCGCGGATTGCCGCCGTCACCAGGATGCCCTCGGTGCTGTCCAGCGGGCTCAGCATGATCTCAATCGGGAATTCACTGCCGTCCCGGCGCCGTCCGTGAAGCTCGATCCCGGTGCCAATTTGCTGCGCCAGCGCCTCCGCCGCGGGTCGAAGGCCGTCCGCGATCAGACGTTCGGCGAAGCCCTCGGGAATGATCGTCGTGACCTTCTGCCCCAGGAGTTCGTCCCGCTTGTAGCCGAACTGCTGCTCGGCGCGAATATTCAGCAAGACGATTTCGCCGCCTTGATTGACCACCACCATCGCATCCGGCGCCGCCTCCAGCAGCCCTCGATACTTGGCCTCCGTCTGCGCCAGATGCCGTTCCGCATTCTTGCGTGTGGTGATGTCGCGGATTGCCGCCGTCACCAGGATGCCCTCGGCGCTGTCCAGCGGGCTCAGCATGATCTCGATGGGAAAGTCACTGCCGTTCCTGCGCCGCCCGGAGAGCTCGATCCCGGTACCGATTTGCTGCGCCAGTGCCTCCGCCGCGGGTCGAAGGCCGTCCGCGATAAGACGTTCGGCGAAGCCCTCGGGTATGATCGTCGTGACCTTCTGCCCCAGGAGTTCGTCCCGCTTGTAACCGAACTGCTCTTCGGCGCGGATATTCAGCAAGACAATGTCCCCGCTTCGATTGACCACCACCATCGCATCCGGCGCCGCCTCCAGCAGCCCTCGATACTTGGCCTCGGTTTGCGCCAGATGCCGTTCCGCATTCTTGCGCGTGGTGATGTCGCGGATTGCTGCCGTCACCAGGATGCCGCCGGCGCTTTCCAGCGGGCTCAGCATGATCTCGATGGGAAAATCACTGCCGTTCCTGCGCCGCCCGGAGAGTTCGATCCCGGTCCCGATTTGCTGTGCCAGCGCCTCCGCCGCGGTTCGAAGGCCGTCTGCGATCAGGCGTTCGGCGAAGCCCTCGGGAATAATGGTCGTGACCTTCTGCCCCAGGAGTTCGTCCCGCTTGTAACCGAACTGCTCTTCGGCGCGAATATTCAGCAAGACGATTTCGCCGTCCTGGTTCACAACCACCATCGCATCCGGCGCCGCTGCCAGCAGCCCTCGATATCTGGCCTCGATCGTCGTCACCAGGATGCGATCGGTCGGGGGAAATGGGTGGCCCTTGTGTCGAGGCCATAGTGATTCGATTTCTGCAAGACGGGCGCCTCCTATGTGCACCGCTACGATAATGCGTAAACGTTAAGAAATCGTTAATGCATATCGTTCCAGGATCGAAATACGATGGTCGATCGCCCAGGGCGCGATCATCGCGGCCGGAATGCGCGCGCACGGATCATGCCATCGACGAGCCACCCGCCACACCGGACCACTCCGCACGGGCGCATCAGGGACCCGCACATCAGGGCCGGGCGACCGGTGGCGGTGCCGGCGAAAGCTTTCCGAGCGTTACGGCGCCTCCCCGCCGACGGGCCCGTAAAAGATCACCCAGAGCGCGAGATCGGGCGTGAAATCCTCAAACCGATGCGGCTGGTTGGCCGGGACAAACAGGACGTCGTCGCTGCGGAAAGGCACCCGCTCCTCCCCACGCACGAACCAGCCGCGCCCGGCGATGACAACGTAAAGCTCATCGCGATCGTGCGGGGTCTGCGGGTCGGTCAGCTTGGGCGCATACCAGCGCAGTTCCATCGAGCCATGCCGGAGCAGGAGGGCGGACATGCGCCCAGGATCGAGCGGCTTCTCCTCGGCGGCATCGCGCGACAGCAGGACCGGCACCGGATCGCTCATTGTTTCACTCCCCTTATCGCAACGGTTCGTGCGCCGTCTCGCGCAGGCCGGCGATCGTGACGAAGCTGACCGCCGCGGCCGCCATAACATACGCCGTGGGCGCCATCTTTGATCCTGGCATGCGCCCGGCAGGACGGGAAGCCGTAGCTAGAGTGTTTCCGCCATGACTGGAAACGCTCTGGCTTATTTTCGCGAGCAATTTCATCAGCCTGGGTATCGCTTCGCGATTCGGGTCAGGCTGATATTGCTCTAGTCCGGGCTTCCGTGCGGCGCGGACGGAACAAGGGCTCGCCAGCGCGTCACAGCGATTTCGTGCGCTTCGTAGCTACGGGAGAACACATGGCCCCCGCTGCCGTCCGCCACGAAGAACAGATCGTCGCTCGCATCCGGATGCAGCACCGCGTGAAGAGTGTCGAGGCCCGGTGAGCAGATCGCCGCCGGCGGCAGGCCCAGACTGCGGTATGTATTGAACGGATCGTCCCGCTCCAGCTCGGCCCGCGTGACAGGGTGATCCAGCACCCCCGCGCCGTTGCTCGCCAGATAGACGACGGTCGGGTCGGCTTGCAGCTTCATCCCCTGGCGAAGCCGGTTCAGGTAGACCGCGGCGACATGCGGGCGTTCCTCCGGTTTCGCCGTCTCGCGCTCCACGATGCTGGCAAGTATCAGGGCGTCGCGCGGGCTGGTCAGCGGCAGGCCTGGCGCCCGGCCCGCCCAGGCCGAGGCCAGGTCCTTGTCCATCGCCGCCTTCGCACGCGCGACAATGGCTGCCCGCTCGGCACCGTATTCATAGTCATAGGTTTGCGGCAGGACCGATCCCTCCTCGATCGACCGAACCTCACCGGTCATCGCCTCGGCATGAGCCAGCACGGCCACGATCTGCTGGGCGGTCAGCCCCTCGGCAATGGTCAGGTGGTGTTCGACCGGATGGGCCGTGCGCAGGATCGCCATGACCTGGCCGATCGAGGCATGGGCGGGGAATGCGAACTCAGCGGCATGCAGCGTCCCCTCGCCGCGCGTGAGCCAGACGGCTGCCCGGAACAACAACGGCTGATCCAGCAAACCATCCGATGCCAGCGCCTCGGCAAGCTGCGTAGTCGCACCGTGCGGCACCACGATCGAGCGGGCATCCGTCAGCGGGCCGGGCCGGGCCAAAGCGCCCTGCCACCATTGAAAACCACCTGCGAAGACGCCCGCGAGGGCGGCAAGTCCGAGGACGCCGGCCACGGGCGCGAGTCTCCGCCGCGACGGCGGCGGATCAGACGGCGCGGAAGATGACGGAGGCGTTGGTGCCACCAAATCCGAAACTGTTGGACAATGCCACGCTGATCCGACGTTCCTGCGCCGTGTTTGCCACCCGATCGATTACGCTCGGCCGGCTTGGCGCGTCCAGGTTCAACGTCGGCGGCGCCACGCCGTCGCGGATCGCGAGGATCGAGAACACCGCCTCGATCGCACCAGCCGCCCCCAGCAAATGACCGGTCGCCGATTTGGTGGAGGACATCGCGAGCCCCCGCGCCGAATCGCCGAACAGCCGCTCCACCGCCTCCAGTTCCAGGTCGTCGCCCAGCGGTGTCGAGGTGCCATGCGCGTTCACGTACTGAATGTCGCCCGGGCCGAACCCGCCGCTTCTCATGGCGTTGCGCATCGACCGGAACGCGCCCTCGTGCCCCTCGGCCGGCGCGGTGATGTGATGGGCGTCGCCCGACATGCCGTAACCGGACACCTCGGCGTAAATCTTCGCCCCGCGCTTACGTGCGTGCTCGTATTCCTCCAGCACAAGGCAGCCGGCGCCCTCGCCCATCACGAATCCGTCGCGATCCTTGTCCCAGGGACGCGAGGCGGCGGCGGGCCGGTCGTTGAACCCGGTTGACAAGGCCCGGGAGGCGCAGAACCCGGCGATGCCAAGCGCACACACCGTGGCCTCCGCCCCGCCCGCCAGCATGACGTCGGCGTCGCCAAATCCGATCAGCCGCGAGGCATCGCCGATCGCATGAACACCGGTCGCGCAGGCGGTCACGACCGAATGGTTCGGCCCCTTGAAGCCGAATTTGATCGACAGGTTCCCGGACGCGAGATTGCTGAGCGCGGAGGGAATGAAGAATGGCGACAGCCGCCGTCCCCTGCCTTCGTGGAC
>JBEKLE010000246.1:0-9510 GCA_050010355.1 Rhodopila sp.
TGAACGTTGACGATGGTGGCACCGCTCTCGAAGAGTTCGTGCATTTTCTTGATATGGACAGCGGGATCGGTTCCAATGGGCCAGGACTTCATCACCTCATCCAACGGCGTGCCGGCGTCGGCCTTCTGCTGAATTGCGACTGGGCTTTCAACGTTATATAAGTTCTTCCACGCTTTTACGGTAAAGCGCCATTGTTCCGCTGCCTGCTTTGCCGCTGCTTCATCCCCGACGACGACGAATTGCTCGATCAGAACGGGCATATCCGCGGGGTTCTTACCGGCCGACCGGGCGCCGTCCTCCCATTCCGACTTCCATTTCTGCCAGCTCAACGGGTCGCTGATCAGTCCATCCCCATGCTGGCCGGCCAGGCGCATGGACTTCTTGCCGTTGGCCGCCGTCAGCAAGGGGATCGGCCGGGCCGGCGGATCGTAGAGCTTTGCGTCGACAGTGTAGTATTTACCCTTGTACGAAACACTCTCACCGGTCCAGAGCTGGCGAATAACGGTAATCGCTTCGATCAGCCGGTCCCAGCGTTCCTGCCATTTGGGCCATTCCCCGGTGGCGGATTGCTCGTTCAATGCCTCGCCCGAACCGACGCCCAGGAACACACGTCCCGGATACAGCAGGCTCAGCGAAGAAAACGCCTCCGCGACGACGGCCGGGTTGTAACGCAATATCGGGCAGGTGACCGTTGTACCCATCCAGCTATGCGGTGCCTGTCCGCCAAGCGCACCCATGGTGACCCAGGCCTGCCCCGCATGGCCCTCACTGGCCTGCCACGGCTGAAAATGATCGCTGGTGGACAACACCTGGAAGCCAGAGCGCGATGCGAGAGATCCCAGCCGGACGACCTCCGGGACCGGGAACTGTTCGTGCCCGAGCATGTAGCTGAACATTCCCTTTCGCAGTCCGCCAACCTCACGCGGCCCCGCCGCCGGCTCGGAATGCTGCGTGATCTGCCCGCTTGCGGCGGCGATCCCCATGCCTGTCGCACTTGCCATCGCGGTTGTCCATTTGAGCAGGCTGCGCCTGTCGGGTGCGATGGCGGTTTGACGTCGCATGCTGTTCTCCAAATGCTGCACGCCGCACCAACGGGATACGCCCGGCGTGGGTTGCCGTCTGGAATCAGGCAGCCTTCACGACTGCATGTGCGCCGGCTTCTCGGGCCAGGATCTCGAACGACCGCTTTCGGGCGTCGTGGTCGAAAATCTGCGCCGTCACCATCATCTCGTCCGCGCCGGTGGCGGCGACGAATGCACGCAACCCGTCCCGAACCGTCTCCGGCCCGCCCACGACCGAACAGGACAGCGCATCGGCCAGCATTGCCCGTGCGTAGCGGTCCAGACTCGCCTCTAGATCGTTGACCGGCGGCGGCAGTTTGCCCGGCCGGCCTCGCCGAAGGTTCAGGAACGCCTGCTGCAATGAGGAGAACAACCGCCGGGCCTCGGCATCCGTTTCGGCGGCGAAGATGTTGACACCGAGCATGACGTATGGAGCCGCCAGGCGCTCTGAGGGGCGGAAGCGTTCCCGGTAGATCGCCACCGCGTCCTTCATCTGCTCCGGCGCGAAATGCGAGGCGAACGCATAGGGCAGCCCCAGATGGGCCGCCAGTTGCGCGCCGTATGTGCTGGAGCCGAGGATCCAGACCTCGACCTCCTCTCCCCCGCGCCGGGCACCGCCCGCAGACGCTGCCCCGGTTCGGCGGGCCGGAAATATTGCATCAGTTCGACCACATCAGCGGGGAACTGGTCCACATCAGCGGCAAGATTGCGCCGCATCGCCCGCGCCGCGATCTGGTCCGTTCCTGGCGCGCGCCCAAGCCCTAGGTCGATGCGACCCGGATGCAGCGCCGCGAGCGTGCCGAATTGTTCGGCGATGATCAGCGGCGCATGGTTGGGCAGCATGATGCCGCCCGCGCCGATGCGGATGGTGCTCGTGGCGACCGCCACATGTGCCAGCGCCACGGCGGTCGCTGCGCTGGCGATTCCCGGCATGTTGTGATGCTCCGCCATCCAGAAACGCCCGTAGCCCAGCGCTTCCACGTGGCAGGCAAGGTCGATCGAATTGCGCAGCGCCTGACCTGCGTTACTGCCTTCGGAGACCGGGGAGAGATCGAGAACGGATAATGAGGTCATCAATCTTACATAGGGCGGGATGCGCCTGAACGAAATATCGCGTTAGGATCGGACCATGCACATCCCGTTCGACAACAGTTATTCCCGACTGCCCGGCCGATTCTACACACGGCTTGACCCGACACCAGTCGCGGCGCCGGCGTTGGTCCGCGTCAACATCGCGCTGGCTCAACAACTGGGGATCGATCCCGATGCACTGGCCTCGCCTGACGGTGTCGCGGTCCTGGCCGGCAACCGGGTGCCTCCGGGTGCGGAGCCGATGGCGTTGGCCTATGCCGGCCATCAGTTTGGCCATTTTGTGCCTCAACTGGGCGATGGTCGCGCCAACCTGCTGGGTGAGGTTGTCGGGCGTGACGGTTTGCGCCGCGATATTCAGCTCAAAGGCTCCGGACCGACCCCGTTCTCCCGCAGCGGTGACGGACGAGCGGCGCTCGGTCCGGTGCTGCGCGAATACCTGATCAGCGAGGCGATGGCCGCCCTCGGCATCCCCACCACGCGGACGCTCGCGGCGGTGACGACAGGCGAGTCGGTTTGGCGCGAGACAATGCTGCCGGGTGCCGTTCTGACCCGCGTTGCCGCAAGCCATATCCGCGTCGGCACGTTCCAGTATTTCGCCACGCTAGGCGATGAGGAGGGCGTCCGCCTGCTGGCCGATCATGCGATCGCCCGGCACTACCCCGACGCCGCGACCGCCGCGAACCCTTACCGAGCTTTTTTGGATGCGGTGATCGGCCGGCAGGCGGAACTGGTCGCGCGGTGGCTGCTGATAGGCTTCATCCATGGCGTGATGAACACCGATAACTGCTCGATTGCCGGCGAAACGATCGACTACGGCCCCTGCGCCTTCATGGACGCCTATGACCCTGAGACGGTTTTCAGCTCGATCGATTATCATGGTCGTTACGCGTACAGCAATCAGCCGCGTATCGCCTTGTGGAATCTCGCTCGGCTGACCGAATGCGTGCTGCCGTTGCTTGGCGCGGACGAGGAGGCCGCAAAAGGCGCACTTCTGGGGTTCGCACCGCGCTTCCATGCGGCCTATTTTAGTGGGCTGCGGCGGAAGATCGGCTTGCTAACGGATCAGGAAGGCGACGACACGCTGACGCAGGACTTGCTCAAGCTGATGGCCGCGGATGGCGCCGACTTCACGTTGACATTCCGGCGGCTGTGCGACGCGGCCGAGACACCGGCAGGCGACGCCGCGGTCCGGGCGCTGTTCAGGGATCAAGCGGCTTACGGCGTCTGGGCCGAACGGTGGCACAGCAGACTGGCGAAGGAGGCGGGACCGGCAACGGCGATGCGGGCGGTCAATCCAGCGTTCATCCCGCGCAACCATAATGTGGAGGCCGCACTGGGCGCGGCCGTCGAAAGAGCGGACTATCAGCCGTTCGAGACCCTGCTGGGTGTGTTGTCGCGGCCATACCGCGACGACCCTTCGCTCGAACGTTACGCTATGCCACCCAGCGAAGGGGAGCGTGTGTTGCAGACCTTTTGTGGAACCTGAGCCCGATGCCGTTCGGTCACCTGCGCGAAATCACCTGACTACTGACAGAGGTAACTCGCCCGCATCCGGTCGTCGGCGCGTGGGTCGATGCTTTCCAGCACGGCCGAGGACTTGCCGAAGATCGCGCATTTATCCTTCCCCACCGCGTTCGTGCATTTCAGTTCGCTGACCGGCTTCGATCTGGACGGCGGCACTGGTGCCGGACACACGCGGTGGATCCGGTCCGCTTGCCGCGGACCATCAATATCCATTCGTGTTACTTGCACAATATGCTCCGCAGGGCCGTCGTCTGATGGTGCAACGACCGTCGGCACTGAAGCGCGCGAGCGACGAGAGGGGTGGCAAGATCATCTTAACGGAGGGAGCTGGATGCCAAGTCCCGGCCTGCATTCGGTTGCTTTTCATGGTCACGACAATTGTTGGCTCATCGCCGCCAGCACGTCGAAGAGGCGGAGGAACGAGCTGCCGACGAGGATGATGATCAGGCAGGGCATGATGAACAGAATAAGCGGCAGAACCAGCTTGGCCGGCAGCTTGGCAGCGCGTTCCTCCAGCTTGATCATGCGGTCGCGCCGAAGTTCGGCGGCCACGGTCCGCAATGCCTGGCCGAGCGGCGTGCCGTATTGGAGGCTTTGTGAAAGCATCGTGGCCAATCGTTGCATTCCGTCGATCCCTGAGCGCCTGGCAAAATTCGCGAACGCGTCGCGCCGGTCGGGCAGCACGCGAATTTCGTCCAGCAATCCTCCCAGCGCATTGGCTGTCGGGCGGTTGGAGTGCTGCATTTCCCCTGTGACCCGTTCGAGGGCACTTTCCAGACCAAGTCCCGCCTCGCTGCATACGACCAGCAAATCCAGGGCATCGATGATGCCACGATGCAACGCCGCTGCGTACGGCCGGCGAAGCGCGCTCAACACCCAGTCGGGTCCAAGCATCCCCACCGGAAACGAGACGGCGATGATTGCGGCGCGCGTCATCATCGCCGGCTGCATGATCATGCAGTAGGTGATCGCGGCAGCCGGTATCAGCACCATGAGTGCCACCTTTCCGCCAAGCACGATCGGCAGCACGCGCCTGGGATTGAAACCGGAAGCGGCGATCATGTCTTCAAGCCCGGCAATGTCCTTTTGCGAGTAGAGCCGGCTGCCCTTGACCACGCGGTTCCCCATGGCCTGCAGCAGCCCCCCCAAATCCCCGCGAACCGTGCGCTGCTCCGGGCCGATGCCACGGGCCGCCATGACCGCGTAGGTCTCCAGGTCGCGGTAATGCGCCTCCCGCAGCAATACGATGGCGGCGGCCACGGCGCAGATCGTGGCGCCGGCCAAAAACGTGATTGCCAGCCACTGATTATGTGTCATTCGCGTACTGCTCCCGCGATCATCCGGCGCATCGTGAAGATTCCGGCCAGCAAAGCGCAGACACCGAACAGGAACAGCCGCTTGCCGCGCGGGTCCGCGAACAGCGGCTGCAAGTAGCCCGGTTGTATCAGGGACAGAGCGACACCTGTCACGACAGGAAGGATAGACAGGATTGTCGCGGAGACTATGCCTTCGCCGGCCAATGCCTTGGCGCGGGCCGCGATGGTGATGCGTTCGCGGACGGTGTCGGCGAGCGATTGTATCGTTTCGGCGAGGTGCCCGCCGCTTTTGGTCTGCACGGCCAGGGTAACAGCGAAAATCGAGTATTCGGGCACCCGCGTCCGCTGATAGAGGTTCAACATGGCCTCGCTGACCGGGCGGCCTACGGAGACTTCGTTCAGGACTTCAACGAACCGGCCGCGGGTCGGTTCAGGCGCCTCGCGCGCCAGACCACGAAACGCCTCGATCACGGGGAAGCCGGCCCGCACCGCGCTGACGACAAACAGCAGCGCGTCCGGCAGTTGCTTTCGCAGCCTGTGACAGTAACGGTCACGCTGCCAGGCGAACAAGCCCCGGGTGGCCATGCCCGCGGCCAGTATTCCAATCACCACGCTTGTGGGCAGGGAGAGTGCCGTTGCGGCGAAGACGGCGGCGCCGAGCCCCACGAGAACGCCCGCGACCAGCACACCTGGCATCGGCAGCGAATACGCCTCCGGAAAGCCAGGATCATAGGAAAACAGCGCGTGCGCGATCTCCCGCAGGCGTTGGAACCGGATCTTTTCCCGACGAATGCTTGGCGCCTGCTGCTGTGCACTATCCGGATTGGAGAGTGCCATAGCGAGCGTGATCTGCTGCTGCAGCTTCCGTTTACGGTGGTCCGCGAACAGCACGACCGGCGCCGCCACAACGACGGCGCTCAGAGCGATGACCGGTGCTATCAACTCCGCGGACATCGCTCAGATCTCCTGCAAGGCGTCGTTCCAGGCTCGTTTCAGTCCGAAATACTCGAGGCGATCGACGAAAGCGGAAACCGCGTGAAGGGATTTGTACTCGCCGATGATCTGACCCCGCACATCCTCGCGGGAGAATTCGAATTTCACGACGTCATTCATCGTGATCACGTCGCCCTCCATGCTGCGGATCTCGGCGACCTGCGTTACGCGCCGGACGCCGTCGCGCATGCGCTCCACCTGAATAATCAGGTCGAGCGCGCTGACCATCTGGGCACGGATGGCGCGCGCCGGAAGGTTGACATGCCCCATCATGACCATGTTTTCGACCCGGCTCAGCGCGTCCCGGGCCGAGTTGGCATGGAGGGTGGAAATCGAGCCGTCATGCCCCGTATTCATGGCTTGAAGCATGTCGAAGGCTTCGGGACCGCGGACCTCGCCGAGGATGATCCGGTCGGGCCGCATCCGAAGCGCGTTCCAGACCAGGTCGCGCTGCGTGACGAGGCCGTTGCCTTCAAGACCGACCGGTCGGGTCTCAAGCCGAATGACATGCGGCTGCTGCAACTGCAGTTCGGCGGCATCCTCGATGGTGATGATCCGTTCGGAATGGTCGATCGCGCGGCTCATGGCATTCATCAGCGTTGTCTTGCCGGAGCCGGTGCCGCCGGAAATCAGTACGTTGAGCCGGCTGCGTGCGGCGATCTCCATCAGGCGGGCGATGCCGGCGGTCAGGCTGCCCAGGCCAACCATGTCGTCCAAAGTCAGGCTGCGTTTGGAGAATTTTCGGATCGAGATGCAGGGACTGTCGATCGCCAGCGGCGGAAAGACCACGTTGACCCGGCTGCCGTCAGCAAGCCTGGCGTCCACCATCGGGCTCGCATCGTCGATGCGGCGTCCGACCTGGGCGGCGATCTTCTGGGCAATCGTTGCGATATGCTGGGTATCGCGGAACCGGACCGGGGACCGTTCCAGCTTGCCGTGCCGCTCGACATAGACGTTCGACGGACCGTTCACCATGATGTCGGTGACCTGATCGTCACTCAACAGAGCCTCAAGCGGTCCGTAACCTGTCATGTCATTGGCGAGTTCCTCCGCCACGCGCTGCTGCTCCCGGGCGGTCAGTTCAAGCCGCTCCTCGGTCGCGATGTCGTGGACGATCTTCTCGATCTGCTGGCGCAGCAATGCGGCCGGGGTCTTGGCGGCCACCGCGGAATCTATTTCCTTCAGGACCCTTTCACGCAGGATTGGATCCGCGATCATGGGGTGATGAACGGCCGGCGCGATCGGAATGATCTCTGTCTCCGGAGGTTGCTGCTCAATGTCGCGCTTGCCGAAAAGCTTCATTTGCCGAATATCCCGCGGAACCACGGGGTGGCGGGTTTTGCGGCGGTCAGCGCTGCGACTTCCTGGATCAGCGGCGCCAGATGCTTGCGCAGTTCCGGAACGCGCCTGATGGCCGGAACGCCGAGATTAAGGGATTCGGGCATTCGCCTGCCAAGTTCCGGCATCACGATGTGCACCGGGCTATCGAGGGCCTTCTGCACAATCTTCGACGGCAGGCCGCCGCGCATGTCAGCGTGATTGAGCAATGTCACGACCCGGTCGGTCCCGGCCATGGTAATCGCGAGTTGCCGGATCTCACGGGCGACCCGCGCGGAGGCGACGTCTGGTTTCATTACGACGACAACATGGCGTGCCAGCGTCAGAACCTGATGCAATTCGGGTCGCAGCGGCATCGGGAGGTCAACGACGACGAAGTTGAACTTCCGCCTGACCAGTGCCAGCACCTGGCGCGCTGCCGCCTCGGTGATGCTGATGCCGGAACTCAGCGATTCGTCCGCGGCGATCAGACGCATCCGTGGCGCAACCTGGATTGCCGCGCGCTCCAGCAGCAGAGTGTCGGCCTTTTCCGGATCTTCCAGCGCAATGCGCAGACCCGGGCCGGGGCGTGCGCCGAGCATCAGCGCCGCTGCGCCATGCTGGAGATTGAGATCAATCAGGGCGACGTTGCCTTTTGCAACATCGGCCAGCTCGATCGCTGTGCTGACCGCAATCGTGGTTGCGCCGGCGCCGCCAGACGCACCACAGACCGCCACGATATGGCCGCCGCGAGTTGCGGGGCTATGGGTGTGGTTCGGTGCGAGGTGCTGCAACAACAGCCGCTCCACCGTATCGCGAGTCAGCGGTTTTGGTACATATTCCGCAACGCCGATCTCGGTCACCAGCATCCGGTAGAGTGCGATGTCATTCTTGTCCCCGACGACGGCCACAGTCACATCGGGTGGGCAGACGTGGGCGAGCGCCTCGAGCGCGGACAGCGGATCGTCGATTCCGGTGATATCGACGATGATGGCCCGTGGCGCGGACTCCTTTTCAAGAAAACGTGTCGCCTGGAGGATGTTTCCCCGGCGCACCAGAATTTCACCCACGGGTCCGCCAAGGGCGGACTTCAGTGTGGCCTCGGTGTGTTCGTCGGTGACGAAGGCGACGACCCGGCCCGCCGTGTTCGGTGCCATGGGGGGCGGCATCGCCGCATTCATTATCAGGGTCGTGGACATCAGAACTCCTTGTTTCGATCGGCCACGATCCGACTGGGCCTCCCACCAAGGAGCTGCACGACAGGCGGAGAAGCCGCGGGAAAAAGCAGCGGTGTCAGTGAAGTCGTGCCTCTCGGGATGGCGCGCCTCACTGAAACGCAACCTCGCCGCGCCGATCGCCTTCGATCAGTTGAACCTTCCCGCCGGAGGGTTTTTCCGGTCGGGAGAGGGCGGGCGACACGTCGCCGCTGAACAGCGTGGACGGTTCGGTCGCTGGCATCACGGGGCTTTCAAGTGCTCGGATGGTCAATGCAAGATGGCCGAGCTGTTCGGCTATGGTGACCCGCTGCGCCTGGTCGGTGGCAACCTGCAAGGTCACGGTTCGCGCGACGTGGCCGGCCGTCGCACCGGCGGCGGGCGCGGTCCGCACGATGTCCTGATCCACGGCAATCACCCGCACGTTGGTCAGGATCGTTTCGCTCAGGACGCGACGGCCCAGTGGGGCGACGCTGTGGTCCATTTCCTGGGTCAGGATGACGTCCACCCTGTCGCCGGGCCAGATCAGGCCCGAGACACCGCTGACGGCATCGACCGCGACTGATACGGCTCGGGTTCCCGGTTCCAGGACCGAGGCCAGAAAGCCGCGGTCGCGTGGGCGAAGCAGGTCGGCCTGGGTGATCATCGCGCCCTCCTCCATGAAGCGGCGGATCAATGCGCCGCGCAGGCTGGCACGGTTCTCAGGCAGGTCGGTGATGGCGTTCGCCGGCAACTGGCCTGACGGAATGGACTTCAGCTTGAAGTCGTCGTCTCGCACGAAGGTGCCGGGCGGCAATGGATGGGCGGCGACGAAGTAACCGATCTCCAACGGAGGTATCGGTCCGTCGTTCGCAGCGGCCATCGATGGTGGCCTGGCGGGTGCGACAAGGCGATAGGCGATCACGCCCAGCGCGACGGCGCTGATCATCATCATGACGGACACGACAAGGCGCAGCGACATGGTGTCAGCTCCCGAGGTTGGACAACAGAACC
>JBEKLE010000247.1:0-16394 GCA_050010355.1 Rhodopila sp.
CCTTGCCCTTGATGTCCCACAGCGCGATGTCGATCGCTGACAGGGCGAGCGTGAAGATCCCGCCTGGGCCGCAGGAATCGCCGGTTCCGGCGCGCAGTCTGGCGACGATTTTCTCGATCCGCAGCGGATCTTCGCCAACAGTCAGGGCGGCGAGTTCCTCGACCGCGACGCGCAGGCTGCCGGTCATTTTGCCGCCGTAGAAGGTGAGACCGATGCCCTCGATGCCGCTGTCGGTGCGCAGGCGGAGGATGACGACGGGGCGGGTGCGGCCGGCTTCTTCCGGCATGTTGGCCAGCGGGTCGTCTTCCGGGATGCGGAGCGTTGTGGCTTCGTAGCTGGTGATTTTCATGGATGGGTCCCCCCGGCGTGTTGGCTTGAGTGTAGAGGGGGACAGGGTTGGGAGCAATTTTGCCCCGGTCCCGCTGTGGGAGCGGCGTATGATCTCGGCATGCGGATCATCGCCGTTGCGACTTTGAAGACGTTTTGGGAGGTTCCGGCGCATCGGGATGCGGAGCAGCCATTGCGGACATGGGTTCGGGTGGTACGCGCGGCGTCCTGGCCTGATCCGCCGGCGATCAAGCGGATGTTTAACAGCGTCGATCTTCTTGGGGATGGGCGGGTGGTGTTCGATATCGGTGGCAACAAATATCGGCTGATCGTCTGGATCAATTTTAGCTACGGTTGGTCTATGTGCGCTTCATCGGCACCCGTCGTGAATATGACCGGATCGATGCCAGGACAATCTGAGCGTGGGGGCGTCCTAGTGCGGCCGTTGCGAACAGCGGACGATCATCGGGGCGCGCTGATCGAAATTGAGTCGTTGATGTCGGCAGCGCGCGATAGCGCGGAGGGCGACCGGCTGGACGTGCTGGTCAGTCTGGTTGAAGCCTGGGAGGCACGGCATGTGCCGGTCGAAGCACCTGATCCGATCGCCGCCATCGTTTTCATGATGGAGCAAAAGGGGCTGAGCCGGCGGGACCTCGCCGGCGATCGGCAGCCGCGCTCGGGTGGCGGAGATACTGAACCGACGACGCGCTTTGACGTTGCCGATGATCCGGGGGCTGAGCCGGTTGCTCGATGTGCCGGCGGATGTGCTGGTGGCGGGGTATGAGATGCGGCCTGTTGCGTAAATGCGAAAACGGCTGGACGTGCTGAATCTCACTGTGGTGGCCAGGCCCGGTTGCTTGGGGGGGCGTGCATAAAAACCGTCACGATCGATAGAGCCAGGACGACGCTGCCGCAACTTCTTGCCCGGGTCGAGGCAGGCGAGGACGTCGTGTTGACGCAGAGGCAAAGTGCCGACGCCAAGATCGTGCTGCCCGACCAGCCCGTCGCTCCGAAGCAGCGGTTCGGGGCGTTGCAGGGCCTTCGTCTGGACCGGTCCCGAGTTTTACGAACCCTTGCCGGACGATGGCCGCGCCGTCTGGGAACTTCTTGGCAATGCAACTGGCGTCGCGTGGCTTCAAGAGCCGCAGTCAGGTATTCGCCGCGGAACAAATCAACCGTCTGCGGTCCCGGCTCTAGGAGCCTGTCCTATCAAGGGGAAGAGCGCGATCCACCTGGCGCGGACCTACGGCGAGCACCGGCGGAATTTCGTCGGGCAGAGTTTCTGGCGCAGCGGATATTTTGTCTCGACGGTCGGGCGCGATGAAGAGGTGATCCGGAACTACATTCGGAATCAGGAGCAGGAGGACCAGCGCCTGGACCAGATGAACCTCTGGCGGTGACGGCCACTTCAGTAGCCACCTGAATCCGGGGTCGCGTCAGCGCCCCCGAGCCGCTTTGAGCGGCCAAAATACTAAAGCCCCCGGCTTTGCCGGGGATACTTACTTCGCAAACCGCCCCGAATAGCCATTCCTCCATGCCCACGCTGATCGTGGCTTGGGCGCGCAACACACCGATCAGCAACCCCGACAGGTTCGCAAGGGCTTCGCATTGCGTTTCCAGCCGTCGCACGCGACGCGCGGTTTCATCATCGCTCATGCGATGCGACCCTTTCCTGCGCTACGGAATATCTCCAATCTTATCGAATGCCACCTGGACCGGCTTGCCACCAACGCTAACCGTCTGAAATTGCCCGTTGGCAAAGGAAGCGGGTAGCGAAAACGCGATCTGAACCTTAGTCCCCGGTGGAACCGGAAGGCCGGTTACGAGGGTTGCACCAGCCGAGGTCAAGGTAGCGCTTCCAACCAATACGGCTCCCTGGCTGGTATAGGTTCCCTCGTAGCGGGCGCCGGTTACGTCCCCACCTACAAGTCTTTGCTTACCTATGTAGATCGCGCCATGACCTTGCCCGGCCACGCCGCTGTAACGCATTTGGTAGAGCGCGCTCACTGTTAGACTCCCAGAAAATTACGGAGTCCGACATATATTCTTCCCGGTCCGAGTCGTGCTAGCGCGATCGTGACATCGGCTTCGATCCCATTTCGTCCCGCTCTATCCCCGCTCAAAGTGTATGCTGAGGTGTATTCTCACGGACCAAAAACGGAATTTTATCAGCAAATTTACAGCGTTACGAAGAAGATCTGGCGGATGTCGGGTCCGCCGTCTTTGGTAACTCGGCCCGGACACGGCGCAGTCAGCCCGCGCTCAACGCCTCCCGCGCCTCGACCGCGCTGCGGTAGCTGACCACCTTGGCGTCGCCCCGCAGGACGTCCCATACCGTCTTGTCACCGTCACGACGGAAGCGAATATCCAGATGCCGTTCGCCGAGGCGAAGATCCATCAGAGTAACGTCCGGCAGCCAGTGAGGCAGGTCGGGATCGACATATAGTTTGTCGTTCGGCGCATCCGGATGGATACCCAGCATCGCCTGCAGCAACCCGAAGCACGATCCGGCCGCCCAGGCCTGCGGCACGTTGGCGCCGAGATACTGCACCGGGAAATTGGCACCGTTACGCTGCACGCCAGCATAAAGTTCCGGCAACTGGCTCAGCAGGAAATGGCTGGCAGCCTCACTGATGTCACGGGCGATGTGGCCAGCCTCCGCACTGAATCCGTAGCGTTTGAAACCAAGCGCGATCAGACTGTTGTCGTGCGGCCAGACGGAGCCGTTCTGATAAGAGTACGGGTTGAAAGCCGGATGCCGGCTCGACAGCGTGCGGATGCCCCAGCCTGAGTTCATGTCCGGCGCCATCAACCGAGCCACGACCCGAGCCGCCCGGTCAGGCGGCACGATGCCGGACCAGAGCAGGTGACCGGGGTTGGAGGCAACGGTCATCACCTTTCGCTTCTCGCCGTCGAGCATGTAGGCGTAGAACCCGGTTTCCTCGTCCCAGAACACTTCGTTAAACTTCTCAAACAATGCGGCCGCTTTCCCGCGCAGCGTCTGGGCTCGGTCTGGCTGGCCAAGCGCGTCAAAGACCTCGGCCATGCGCACCCAGGCGTCGTAGACGTAGCCTTGCAATTCACACAGCGCCTTGGGGCCGCGCACGGGCGATCCATCGGCATAGGTCATGGAATCACCGGCGTCTTTCCATGCCATGTTCTCGTACCCGACCGGCGAGCGGGTCTGATACTCCTGAAACATGTCGCCGTCCCGGTCGCCGTAGGTGTCGATCCAGTCCAGCGCGGCCACGGCGGTCGGAAGATAAGTTTCCAGCAGCTTATGATCGCCGGTCGCGCGCCACGCGGCGTGCAATGTGACCAGATACAGGGGCGTCGCATCGGCGGTGCCGTAATAGGGCGTATGCGGGATCAGCTTGAAGTGCGCCAGTTCCCCGTACCGCAGCTCGTGCATGATCTTGCCTGGTTCGGCATCGCGGAAATCGTCGCGCTGCTTTGCTTGCCAGCGGCTCAGCACCTCGAGCGAACCACGCGCGAACTCGGGATAAACCAGTATGTTTTGTAACGAAACAATCAGGCTGTCGCGGCCGAACGGCGCCATGAACCAGGGCAGCCCGGCGGCCGGCAGGAACTCCATTTGTCCGGTGCCCTCGATCGGCAGGCGCAACGCCGCCATGTCGTCGATCGCCTGGTGGTAGAAGCGATAGAACTCCTCGTTGCTGGTGCGCAGCTTCAGCACCGTGTCGCGCCAGTCGCGGTGTGCCTGTGCCTGCACCGACAATTCAGCGTCCGCGGCGCACTCGCTCGGAGCCTCGTACCATCTGTCCCCGTCGGCAAACTCGTACAACAGGCAGCAATGCCACGAGCCCTGCGGTGGCAGCTTCACCTCGAAGCTCAGCCGGCCATTGGCGAACACCGCCCGGGAGTCGCTCATGCCCACCGTCACCGCAACCGATCTGGAGAAATCGACGTTGCGGTATGTAGTGCGCAAGGTCTGCTCCGCCGCGGCCCAGTCGGAGTTGATATGGCCGCGCCGAATGTCCCGCTTGGCCTTGACGTCGAAGACGTCCGCAAAATCCGAGCGGATCGCGATCTCGAGGTTGAAGCGGATCGGTTTCAGGCCGTGATTGGTGATGTCGAGGTCTTCGTGCAGGCCCTGGCCGAGAACGCGCGACAGCCCAAAGGCCAGAGTCTCTTTGGGTATCAAGCCGTCTTCGGTCAGGAACGCGCGGTTGGTCAGGAAGATGCGCGCGGCGTCGAAGTTCACCGCGCCGCCGTTAAGCAAGTCCCACGGCGTCCCGTTGGCGTAGACCGACCATGCGCTGATCAGCCGTGTGTCAAAGAAATACAGACCTTTGTCGCTGGGCCGTTTGATCTGCCCATCCGATTCGGTCACCAGCACGGTCATGGCCTGGTGAATGGCGATCTGGGGCGGGCCGACCTGGACCTTGAACGGCATGGGCGAGAAACTCCGCGTTGTGTAGGGCGTCCGGTCATTTATAGCTTGGCGCCGCCGGTTGGATCACGTGACAGGATGGCAGGCTTGGGCACACCATCGGGCGTGGACGCTGGTTTACGTCAGACAGCATACCGAGCAGGGGTTGCCACAGGACCACTGTTCAACATCGACGTGATCGAAGCAAGCACGGAACGCGGTGTCGTTCGGCTACGGGAAGGCGAGCATGTCATCCGGCCCGGCGGCAGCGTCGCCGCCTGAGCCACCAAAACCCGATCCGGCTGCCCCTGGCAAAATCCGCGCCGCGGATGCAGTCTCGCTCTAGATAATGAGGAACCGCCGCCATGACCGACCTGCCAACTCACGTCGAGATCCACGAGGAAGGTCCGCGCGAGGGATTTCAGATCGAGCCCGGCCCGATCCCGACATCCGAGAAGATCCGGCTGATCGAGGCGCTGGCTGAAACCGGGCTGCACCACATCCAGGTGTGCTCCTTCGTCAACACGCGCCTGGTGCCCGGCTGGGCCGACGCCGAGGCGGTTGTGGAGGGCTTCACGGCCAAACCCGGGGTTCACTACACCGGCCTGTTTTTCAACGGCAACGGCCTCGACCGGGCGCTGGCATTCCGCGGAAAACTGACCATCGACGGGTCGATCTCGCTGACCGCCTCGGCAGGATTCACGCGCAAGAACCTGAACCGCAGCCCGTCCGAAAACATCGAGGCGATGAAGAAGCTCAGTGCGTTGCAGCAGTCCAAGGGCGTCCCGGTCACCCGGATCGGCGTGATGGCGGCGTTCGGGTGCAACTATCAGGGCGACATTTCCCCGGCCGAGGTGATCAGCACCCTGGACGATGGCCTTGCGATCGCCGCGGAAACCGGCGCCACGATCACTTTGTTTTCGCTGGCTGACACGATGGGCTGGGCGACGCCCGCGCGGATCGAACGCGTCATCGGCGAGGTCCGGAACCGCTGGCCGGACATGACCCTGGCGCTGCATTTGCACGATACGCGCGGTCTTGCGGTGGCGAATGCCCACGCCGCTCTGAAGCTGGGCGTGATCCGCTACGACTCCACCGTCGGCGGTCTGGGCGGCTGCCCGTTCGCCGGTCAACCGAAGGCAGCCGGCAACATCTGCACCGAGGAACTGGTGCTTTTGTGCGAGGAAATGGGGATCGAAACCGGCGTCGATCTCGATGCTCTGATCGAGGTCGGGCGCATGGCGGAGGAAATCGTCGGGCACCAGTTGCCGAGCGAACTGATCCACGCCGGCAGCCTGGATGCATTCCGGCGCAAGGCCGCCTGATCTGGGCCTCCCCCGCGAAAGTAAGCCGATTCGACGGGGGAGGGATTAACCAAGTGTTAGGGATGCTGCGGTAGAGCGGGATAGCCGGGTCCTGGAAAGCCAGAACCCGGCGATCAACCGCAGGCTCTCGATCGTCACATGCAGACCGCAGAATTGGAACCTGCTCGCGTTCCGCGACACGGCAATGGAAATCCGCCGAACCGGGCACGAGTGCGCCGGCGCATGTTCGGGGCGGCGATCCAGTTGATCGGGCGGGTCGGGCGGGGGATCGGTTCCTGGTTGCCGAACGCCAAGGCTGAATCGTTGGCGCCGGAGGCAGCGGCGATCTGTTGCTTCCTGCTTTTGCCTTGGATCGGCATCACGGTGGCTCTCCACCATGAATACCATAGCGCCGAAGCGGCGGCGGCCCAGTCAACCGGCACTCTGGCCCGCGCTCTGGAGGAAAGCACCCGGCGGACCATTGGCCAGATCGACTACATCCTGCTGAGCGCCCGAGCCATGCAAGCCGCCGAGGGCGAGCGGTTCGACTTCCACGAGTGGGTGCGCAACCAGACGTTCACCGACAAGATGACGGCTCAGATCGCTATAACCGACAGCACGGGACTGGTCACCGGCAGCACCGTTGCTCTCCCGCCCGGCATCAGCGTCGGCGACCGGCCTCACTTCCGGGCACAGGTCGATCCAGCGCATGACGATCTCTTTATCAGCGATCCGGTGACAGGCCGGGTCACTGGTCTGCAGACCATCCAGTTCACCCGCAAGCTGTTCGGCCCGGGGGGTGCATTCGGCGGTATCGTGGTGTTCTCCCTCGGAAGCGTTGAACTGGCGCGCTTTTACGAATCGCTGGCGCTCGGACGCGGCTTCGTGGCGATTTTGTCTGCCGGCGGAACCATCTTAGCGCGCGGTCCACTGGTCCCGGGGCTGACCGGCAGCAATATCAAGGGGACCGCAGGGTTCCGCGATGTGCTGGACCACGCCGCCGGTTCCGTCAGTCTTGGCGCTACACCCGGGCAAGATGCACAGATCGCCAGCTTTCGGCGCCTGCATGACTATCCGCTCATCGTGATGGTCGGCTTCGACACGGATACCGTCTTCGGGCCGTATCGGTCACTGCGGCAAAACGCTCTGCTGAGCGGGGTGATCAATCCACGCGTGCTCCAGCTACTCGCGAAGCCGGACGAGAAACCGGAAGCCGCCATGCAATACGTCGCGGCCAGGGCGATCGAATTGATACCCGAAACCCTCAGACCGAGCGCCAGCCCGGATGCCGGGCAGGGCGCAGACGGACCCGGGCAGGACAGCAAGTTCGAGACCACTCTCAGGAGTGGCGCGATCATCGAAATACGCACGCACGCCCTGGCCGATCGCGGGTTCGTGCAGACCTACACCGACGTCACCGAACAACGCGTGGCCCACGCCCAGGTTCGGCATCTCGCGCACCATGACGCCCTCACCGGTCTGGCCAACCGCGTCGAATTGCTGCAGCGGGTATCGGACATCGTGGAGGACCGCAGCGGCACACTGCTGACTGCGTTGATGATGATTGACCTCGACGGGTTCAAAGGGGTCAACGACACTTTGGGCCATGACGCCGGAGACAAGCTTCTGGTCGAGGTTGGCCGGCGGCTGAGGCCGCTGGTGCGGGGTTCGGATATGGTTGCCCGCCTGGGTGGCGACGAATTCGTCATCCTGGCCGTCGGTCTGGGCCAGCGGGACGACGTCGTCCCACTCGCCAAACGTGTGCTCAGGAGGCTGGCAGATCCCATGCAGGTGAATGACCAGCAAATACGGATCGGGGCCAGTGTCGGAATCGCCTTCTATCCGCGAGACGGCCTAGACGTCGACACGCTGTTCAGGCACGCGGATCTGGCCCTCTACAGTGCCAAGACCGCGGGACGTGGTGTCTACCGTTGTTTCGACGAACAGCTGAGCCAGGCGGCCGCCGACCACCGCCAGCTGGAAAGTGATCTGCGCCAGGCACTCGATGCCGAGGCGCTGGAGGTGTACTTCCAGCCAAAATTCAGCGCTGTGTCGCTGCGGGTCGTCGGGTTTGAGGCTTTGGCACGTTGGCCGCACCCCACCCGCGGTTACGTGTCACCCGACGTCTTCATCCGCATCGCTGAGGACTGTGGTCTGATAAACCGTCTCGGCCGATGGATCCTCGAGCAGGTCTGCAAAAGCGTCGCGACCTGGGAGCCGCGGCTTCCTGTCGCCGTCAACGTGTCGGTCATGCAGTTGCAAGACGGCGGACTGAAGGACGATATCGCCGCGGTGCTGGGGCAGACCGGGCTGCAATCCGAGCACCTCGAAATCGAGGTCACCGAGAGCGTGCTGGCGGACGACAACCAAACCGTGCTTGGGAATTTAAAGGCCATAAAAGCAATGGGCATCCGGATCGCGCTGGATGATTTCGGCACCGGCTATTCCAGCCTCAGCTACCTGAGGCGCTTTTCGTTCGACAAGATCAAGATCGACAAAGCGTTCGTCCAGGGTCAGGCCGACGATCCGGGCGTTCGGGTGATCCTGGAGGCGATCCTCGGCATGTGCAACAACCTCGGCCTCGCCACGATTGCCGAGGGTGTCGAGACGCAGGAGCAACTGCAGCTCTTGCAGGCTCTCGGTTGCAGCGAGATCCAGGGTTACCTGCTGGGACGGCCGATGCCGCGCGATCGGGTCCAAACTTTCATTCGGAGCCACCTTGGATCGCCTGCCGCAACCGGTCCGCTTGGTGCCGAACCAGAAACTGCGTCAGTGACCCAATAGACGTCCAAAACCGGTCCGCGCCTCGGCCGGGGCATCCATCGAAGTTGGGTGTTCATAGCGTGTACAAAGCGAAGGCGGCGGGGTCTTTCGCCCCGCCGCCCTGACATCGTCCCCCCGAACGGACGATCTTATTTCGCGCTGACGGCCCATTCGTGATTGTGGACCAGGCCGTCATCGTGACGCTCGTGCGCCTGCACGGCGCCTTGGTCGTGGAACTGAGCCGCTTCGGTCGAGCCGGCGAAGGCGGTGGTGGAAGACTTCCCGCCCGAAATCGCCATCGCCACCGCGTCGAAGTAACCCACGCCCACTTCCCGCTGGTGACGGGTGGCGGTGTAGCCTTCGGGCTCCGCCGCGAACTCGGCCTGCTGCAGCTCGCTGTAAGCTGCCATGCCGCGGTCCTTGTAGCCACGCGCCAAGTTGAACATCGACAGGTTCAGGCTGTGGAACCCGGCCAGCGTGACGAACTGGAACCGGTAGCCCATCTTGCCGATCTCGCGCTGGAATGCGGCGATCTTGTCGGCCGGCAGCTTCTTCTTCCAGTTGAAGCTGGGCGAGCAGTTGTAGGCCAGCATCTTGCCCGGGAACTGCTTGTGGATTTCGTTGGCGAACCGCTCCGCGTCGTGCAGGTCGGGCTCGCTGGTTTCCCACCACAGCAGATCGGAATACGGGGCGTAGGCCAGACCGCGGGCGATCGCGTAGTCGTTGCCGACGCCCGGCTTGATGCGGAAGAAGCCTTCGGCGGTGCGGTCATCGGAGATGAACGGACGGTCCCGCTCGTCGACGTCGGAGGTCAGCAGTTGCGCCGACTGGGCGTCGGTGCGGCACAGCAGGACCGTGTTCACACCCTCGACGTCAGCCGCCAGACGCGCTGCGTTCAGGGTGCGGATGTGCTGGCTGATCGGCACCAGGACCTTGCCGCCCAGATGGCCGCACTTCTTCTCCGACGCGAGCTGGTCTTCGAAGTGGACGCCCGCCGCGCCATTGGCGATCATGTTGCGCATCAGCTCGTAGGCGTTCAGCGGGCCGCCGAAACCGGCCTCCGCGTCGGCGACGATCGGCGCCATCCAATATGTGCCGTCCTTGCCGCCTTCGCTCTGGGCGATCTGGTCGCAGCGGCGCAGCGCGTTGTTGATGTTGCGCACCACTTTCGGCACGGAATCGACCGGATATAGCGACTGGTCAGGATACATTTCCCCGCCGGAGTTCGCGTCGCCAGCCACTTGCCAGCCGGACAGATAGATCGCCTTCAGGCCGGCCTTGACCTGCTGCACGGCCTGGTTGCCGGTGAGGGCGCCCAGTGTGTTCACGAACGGTTCGGTTTTCAGCAGGTGCCATAGACGGGCCGCGCCCATCTCGGCCAGCGTGTGGCGGATACGGAAGGAGCCGGACAGACGTTCGACGTCCGCCGGGGTGAAATCGCGGCGAATGCCCTCAAAACGCTCGGGGTCACCGCCGCGACTGGTCAAGCCATCAGGGGCATACAATGGGGTCGAACGCATCATCCTGTTCCTTGTCTCGTGTTGGTTTGCTGAGTGAAGTATTGACATTGCACCCGCGAAAGCGAAGCCTTATTTGAGCCCAGTCCCCGCAATCGTGTCGCTGCCTTCACCGACACGGATGTAAATTTGTAAAGGACGTAAAGAATGAGCCGAACGCTGATCGGGCGAACGGTGCGCCGCCTGCGGACCGAAAGGGGGCTGTCGCAACAGGCGCTCGCCACCCGGCTGGGCATCTCGGCCAGTTATCTGAATCTGATCGAGCATGATCAGCGCGCCGTCACCGCGTCTCTGCTGATCAAGCTGGGCGAGACCCTGCGCGTCGATCTCGGCGAACTGTCCGGCACACAGGAGCGCCAGCTTGAGGTTGGACTGCGCGAAGCCTTCGCCGACCCCCTGCTTGGCGCCGACGATGTAGCCGAGGCCGAGGTTGAAGCGCTGGCGGCGGGCAGCCCGAACGCCGCCCGGGCCGTGCTGGCCCTTTATCGCGCCTGGCGCGTGGCGCGTGAGGATGCCAACGGCATCGCCCTGCCGTCCGGCCGGCGGATCTTGCTCCCCAACGAGGAAGCGCGCGACTTCTTCGACGACCGCGCCAACCATTTTCCCCTGCTCGAGGAAGCCGCTGAAGTTCTGGCCGCCGAACTGGCCCCGGGGGTGCCGGCCGAAATGAACCATGCGCTTGCCGAACGGCTGCGCACTGTGCACGGCGTCCGCGTCACCGTTCAGCCGCTGGAAATGGCACTGCGCCGTTATGATCCGGCGACACGAAGCCTTGCCCTTTCGGAGTCGCTGCCGCGCGAAAGCCGCGGGTTCCACATGGCCTTCCAACTCGCGCTGCTGGAGGCGCGGGAGGCGGTTGAGACGGTGCTGAAAGAGGCTGCTGCCTCGACCACCGAGGCGGCGATGCTGATCCGCATCGGTCTGTTGAATTACGTCGCCGGCGCGCTGGTGATGCCTTACGCTGCCTTCCACGCGGCGGCGTCCGGGCTGCGGCATGACATGGAGGCGATCGCGGCGCGGTTCGGCGTGTCCTTCGAGCAGGCGTGTCACCGCCTTTGCACGCTCCAGCGGGTGGGCGCCCGCGGCGTGCCGTTCTTTTTCCTGGTGGTTGATCCGGCAGGAAACGTGTCGAAACGGTTCTCGGCTGCCGGATTTCCGTTCGCACGATTTGGCGGCTCGTGCCCCCGCTGGGTGGTGCATACGGCGTTCTCCCGGCCCGGGACAGTGCAGGTCCAGATCGCCGAACTACCTGATGGCGCGGCATATTTGTGTTTTGCCTCGGCCGTGGTGCAGCCGGTGGCGCGATGGGGGGAGCCGCGTCCGATCCATGTCGTGGCGATGGGGTGTTCGCTGGCGAACGCCGAGGATGTTGTCTATGCCGACGGCCTCGACCTGGATCGTTCGCGGGTTGGAATCGGCCTGTCGTGCCGGTTGTGCGACCGCCCGGACTGCGGCAGCCGGGCCTTCCCGCCGCTGGAGCACCGGTTGTCGCTGGACCCGCTGACGGCGGGGGCTTCGCCGTATCGGTTCGAGGCAAAGCCGCGCTGATGACAGAAGATCACTTCCGCCCGCCCGGGTCGCCGCAACTAGCCACCTGAGGGCGGCCGCATCGCCGACGGCTTTCTGAAGCGTGGAGATAAGAGAGGGCATTCTGTTTCAGGTTCAATTGATTTTCAGGCTCTGGGCCATTCGCCATGGTTGCAGAGTTACGGTCGCAAATCAATAGATCGTTCCGCGATCGAGTGCGTCTGCCACGAAATCAGCGTCGCAACGGACACCGGGCTGACGCCGCATCGGCGACGCCGGTCCCAGTCAGGGCTCTTCCCGATCCGCCTGCCGCGCTGCCAGCGCCGCGACCGCCTGCCCAATCAACTCCTGGATGATCTCCGCCACCGGCTGGATCGACGTCACCATACCGACCGATTGTCCCGCCATCACCGACCCGGTCTCGATATCGCCGTCGATGACCGCGCGCCGAAGCGCACCGGCCCAGAAACGTTCGACCAGAAGCTGAGCTTCTTCCTTGGTGACCGCGCCGGCGAGGAACTTGTCGCGCGTCTCGGCCTGGTGCTCCATGAACTTCCTGGTCCCGTCATTGACCAGGCCGCGCACCGGGATCACTGGCAGGCGCGGATCGAGTTCCACCGAAGGCACGGCATCGCGCGCATTGGCGTGGACAAAGAATTTCTTGAATTTCGGATGTGCGATCGATTCCTGGGATGCCGCGAAGCGGGTACCGAGCTGAGCCCCGGAAGCACCCATTTCAAGAAACGACAGGATTGCCTCCCCACGCCCGAGTCCACCGGCGACGATGACCGGGACATCGCGCAGGTGCGGCAGGACCTCCTGCGCCAGCACGGTGAGCGAGACCGGGCCGATATGCCCGCCGGCCTCCGACCCCTCGATGACGATCGCATCGGCGCCGGAGCGGACCAGGCGTTTCGCCAAAGAAAGCGCCGGCGAAAACGCAATTAACCTGGCGCCGCCGTCCTTCACCGCCCGAATAGCCGGCCCGGGCGGGATTCCGCCGGCCAGGACGATGTGGCCGACCTTGGCGTCCAGGGTGACGCGGATCAGATCATCCAGTTCGGGATGCATCGTGATCAGGTTGACGCCGAACGGTTTGTCGGTCATCGCCTGCGTCCCGGCGATCTGTTCGGCCAACTGCGCCGGACTCATCGCCCCGCAGGCGATTACCCCAAACCCGCCGGCGTTGGAAATGGCGCTCACCAGGTGCTTTTCGCTGACCCAGCTCATCGCCCCGCCGAGGATGGCATACCGGCAACCCAGGAACGCCGTGCCGCGGGCCCACAGCCGGTCAAGCCGAGCGCGCGCCGCCTCCAGCTGGTCAGACGGCATCGAGGCCATACGCGGTATGCAGCGCACGGACCGCGAGTTCGGTGTATTCGGCGGCGATCAGCACACTGACCTTGATCTCGCTGGTCGAGATCACCTGAATATTGATCGCCTTGTCTGCCAGCGCGCTGAACATCGTGTTGGCGACCCCGGCATGGCTGCGCATGCCGACGCCGACGACACTGATCTTGGCGACGTTGGGGTCTTCCAGAAGCTCCGCGTAGTTGATCTGGGTCTTGATGTCGGCCAGGGAAGCGCGGGCCCGCGGCAGATCGGCCTTGCCGACGGTGAACGTCATGTCGGTGGTGCCGTCCGCGGAGATGTTCTGCACGATCATGTCAACGTTGACATTCTGCTCCGACAGCTTCCCGAAGATGGCGGCTGCGATGCCGGGCCGGTCGGGCACGCGGCGCACGGTTATTTTAGCCTCGTCGCGGGAGTAGGCGATTCCCGCCACATTTTCTTTTTCCACGATCTCGTCCTCATCCACTACCAGGGTGCCTTCGGTGTCATCCGCCTCGTCCTTGAAGCTGGACAGCACACGCACCCGCACGTGCTCGTTCATCGCCAGCTCAACGCTTCGGGTCTGCAACACTTTCGCCCCGACCGACGCGAGCTCCAGCATCTCCTCATACGCGATCTTTGCCAGCTTGCGCGCTTTCGGCACGATCCGGGGGTCAGTCGTATAGACTCCATCCACGTCCGTATAGATATCGCAGCGATCAGCTTTCAGTGCCGCGGCCAGCGCCACCGCCGAGGTGTCCGACCCGCCGCGGCCCAGCGTCGTGACACGGTTGTTGGCGGCGATGCCCTGGAACCCCGCGACCACCGCGACCTGGCCGGTTTCTATCCGGCGGATGAGTTCGGCGCTTTCGATGCTTTGGATGCGGGCCCTGCCGTGGGCGGTGTCGGTCCGCAGCGGGATCTGCCAGCCTTGCCAGGATCGTGCGTCGATGCCGTTCTCCTGCAGGCAGATCGCCAGCAGGCCGGAGGTGACCTGCTCGCCGGTGGAAACGACCGAGTCATACTCCCGGGCATCGTGCAGCGCCGACAGGTCGGTGCACCACTTGACCAGTTGGTTTGTCACGCCCGCCATGGCGGACACGACAACGGCGACCTGATTGCCGTGCTCGATCTCGCGTTTGACGCGGCAGGCGACATTGCGGATTCGGTCGAGGTCGGCGACAGAGGTTCCGCCGAATTTCATCACGATGCGGGCCATGAATGTTGATCAGTTGCCAGATTGTTGTGCGGAGGCAGGCGTATCGATCGTTGTGCTGGGGCACACATACCGAATTGATGGGCAAGGGCACACCTACCGAATTGATGTGCGGGCGCACACATACTGATGCGCGGCGACAGGAGCAACCAAATGAGTAGCGGCACGGTCTCGGCGGCAGAGGTGGGCAAATTTGACCGGCTTGCGTCCCGCTGGTGGGATCCGAACGGCCCCATGAAGCCGCTGCACCGGATGAACCCGGCCCGGCTTGGCTGGATCGAGGCATTGCTGCATGGTCCGACCCGCATTCTCGATGTCGGCTGCGGCGCCGGTCTGGCGGCGGAACGCCTGGCTCGGCATGGCCACGACGTGCTGGGCATCGACGCGGCGGGCGAAGCGATCGAGGCGGCCCGGGCGCATGCCAAGGGAAAGGGTCTAAGGCTGGCGTATCGGTCCTGCCTGGCCGAGGAGCTTGTGGCCGAGGGACTGACCTTCCCCGTGATCACGGCGCTGGAGGTGATCGAGCATGTCCCCGATCCAGCCGCTTTCCTGCGGGTGCTGGCGGCGTTGCTCGAACCCGGCGGGCTGCTCGTGCTGTCTACGCTGAACCGGACCCGGCGGTCATGGATCGTCGGAAAACTCGGGGCGGAATACATTCTGCGGATGCTGCCGGTCGGGACGCATGACTGGAAGGCGTTCATCACCCCGGCGGAACTCGCCGGAATGCTGCGGGCGGCCGGGGTCAGGGTCGGGCACACGACCGGGCTGCTGGCCGATCCATTGACCGGTCAGTGGCGGACGGGGCGCGACATGGGGGTTAACTACATGATGGCCGGGATGCGGTAGATCGCTGCCCCGCCGGGATCGGCGTAAGCCCATGCCCCTGATTTATCTGATCGCCGGCGAGCAGAGCGGGGACGTCCTTGGTGCGCGCCTTATGCACGCCGTCAAAGCGCGTCGGCCCGACGTGACCTTCGCGGGCATCGGCGGCAGCGCCATGGCGGCCCAGGGCCTTGCCAGCCTGTTTCCGATTCGTGCCCTTTCGCTGGTGGGTCTGCTGGAGGTTGTCCCGAAGATCTTCGAACTCCGCGCCCGGCTGAAGCAGACCATCGCGGATATCAAGACCCGGGCGCCGGACGTGCTGGTCACGATCGACTCGCCCGGCTTCACGCTGCGGGTGTTGAAGGCGCTGCAGCCCACGACGCTGAAGCGCGCGCATTACGTTGCCCCGCAGGTCTGGGCGTGGCGCGAGAGCCGGGTGAAGCATTATCCGGGGCTCTGGGATGAACTGCTTTGCCTGTTGCCTTTCGAGCCCGCGTTCTTTGCCGGTCATGGTCTTCCCGCCCGGTTCGTCGGGCATCCGGTTCTCGAAAGCGGCGCCGACACCGGCAACGCTGCCCGCTTCCGCCAGCGCCACTCTGTCCCGGCCGACGCGAAGGTCCTCACCGTCATGCCCGGCAGCCGCCAGACCGAGGTGTCCCGCCTGCTGCCGATCCTGGAGGCGACGATCAGGCTTCTGACTGTGCCGGTGGTGCCGGTCGTGCCGCTTGCGGGGCCAGTCGAGGAGGTCGTGCGGCAGCGCACGGCGTTCTGGCCGATCCGGCCGATCCTGGTCGCCGATACGGCCGGAAAGCATGACGCCTTCGCCGCCTCGGATGCGGCGTTGACCAAGTCGGGCACCTCGACGCTGGAGCTCGCCCTGGCCAATGTGCCGATGCTGGTGACGTACCGGCTCAATCCCGTCTCTCACCAGATCGCCAAGCGAATGATCAAGGTGAAATACGCCTCGATCGTCAACCTCCTGCTGGATCGGCCGGCGATCCCGGAACTGCTGCAGTATGAGAGCAGGCCAGACCGTCTTGCTGTCGAACTGAACCGTCTGCTGACCAATCAGGATGCGGTTGCCGCGCAGCGTCAGGCGTTCAAGGAGGCTTTGACACTGCTGCGGCCGCCTTCGGGCACGCCCTCGGGATGTGCGGCTGACGCGGTGCTGTCGATGCTGGCGTAGTGCGTCG
>JBEKLE010000248.1:0-9466 GCA_050010355.1 Rhodopila sp.
CGGCGCCATCATCGACACCTACCGGACACACGGTGTCCGCGTCGCGGGCGCGCTGACCCGGCTTGATCGCGTGCTGGATTTGGACGCCAACGGCCGCCAGCGGGCCGTCTACACGACAGCCGCATCGGTCGAGCAGGAACAGCGTCTAGAGGCCCGGGTCAAGGAACTGGCCTCGGACAAGTCGCAGGCCCTCAGACCAGAGCAGATCGAGGCCGCCGCCGAGCGATTCCTTGCCGCCAATCCCCACGTCGACCGGAACGCCCCGCAATGGACGGCACAGCGGCAAATGGCACAGGACATCGGCACGGGCGGACAACTCACGCTCTCTCTCGGTGTCCACGGCGCCGGCAAGACCAAGGCCGTCGTCGGCGTGCTGACCGACGCATGGCACGAACAGGGCATGAGCGTGATCGGCGTCACCGCGCCATGGAAGGCATCAGGCGAACTGAAGAGCGCCGGCCTCGATCAAACGATGGCGCTGGCCGCCCTGCTCCACCGGTATGACGCGGGCAAAGTCAGCATCGACAGCAGGACCGTTTTGGTGCTGGACGAGGCCAGCCTGGTCGGCATGAAGGATCAGGACCGCTTGACGGACATCGTCGCACAAACCGGCGCCCGCTTGGTCGAGATCGGCGACACACGCCAGATCCAGGCGGTTGAAAACCCCGCGCTGGACTTGGTTGCGCGTGCGATCGGTGACGACCGGATCAGCAAGATTATGACCACCGTCCGCCAGCGCGACGACCACGACAAAGCGGTTGCGCTGATGTGGCGCGCCGGACGAGCCGATGAGGCGATCGCGGCACTTGAAAGCGACGGTCGCTTTCATCTGGTGGCCGGTGGCCCTGACGCCACGATCAGACACACGGTCAAAGTGTGGCGCGATCTGGTCGACGCCGGCAGCGAAACCCCGCTGGTGGTGACACCGAACAACCGGGCCGCGCGACACATCGGCATGGCCATCCGCGCCGATCGGCAGCAACGCGGCGAAATCGGGCCGGACATCACTACGGTCAAAGCCAGGGACAAAAACACCCGGCGAAACGTTTGACCTGCCGCTTGCTGTCGGCGACAAACTGCGGATGTTCTCGCGCATATGGGATGCAGACGCACCGCCGAAAACGAAACTGCTTTCCAGTAATGGCGACGTGGTCGAGATCCGGGCCGTACTCTCAGACGGAATTCGCGTTCGCAATGAATACGGCGCCGAGGGACGCATAACTTGGTCACAGATGAAACCATGGCGGGCGCCGTCTTCCGAACCAATCATGGGCACAGTCGGTTACGCTCTGACGGCGCACACCGCGCAATCACTGACGCGATCTGACACGATTTTCGCGGCGACAGACGGAACGGCGGGGGTCGACGGGGAAAAGGCTTACGTCGCGATGTCACGCCATCAGGGCGTCGCGCATCTGGTGGTGTCCGACGCGGCAGAACGCAAGGCGATCGTGCGCAAGCAAATGATCGGCGCCGGACAGGCACCAAACCGGGCAGACGTGATGCAGACCATCACGGACAATCTCAGTCGGTTTGCGGAACCGCAACGGGCAACCGATGTGCTGCGCCGCTCCAGCAAGATCGAACGGGGCCGTGTCAATGAGCCCGAGCAGCCGTATCAGCACGCGCATGAGACACCGAGCCTCTACCAGCGCATGGGATTGGCGCCTGTCGTGACCCGCGTCACGGATGCCATCAGAGAGGTCGCACACAAGACGCACCTAAAAGAATTCTGGGCAAAGGCGCAGGAGTTGGGCAGGCAGGCTCGGGCGCGTGAACGTGAGGCGGCATTTGCCAGTTATTGGGATTCTCCCAGGCAGGCGCGGGATAGGCACGCGCGGCACGCGAAGGGCCGCGGCACGAGCAGGGCTACAGCCACGGCATCGAAATGTGAGGCAGGCACTCTTTCAAGAACGTAGCAACGCTAGCTAGGAGTCGTCAGTGCCCACCGAGACGGATATTCGCCTGAGGAGCTGGCTGGACGCAAATCAGCGCGACCGTGAGCAAATATGCCGTTCCGTGCTCGCGCTTGATCCGCATTACTCGGACGTTCGACCCCGCCATCCGTCAGGGGGGCCGGACGGCGGTCGCGATATCGAGGCCGTATTCGATGGCGCGCGCATCGCTTATGGCGCCGTCGGCTTCCAGAACGGTGCGAACGATTCCGACGAGCAAAAGAAACAGATCAGGAAGAAGTTCTCGAGCGATCTGCAATCGGCACTCTCCGCCAAGCCCGATCTTAAGGTCTTCGCCTTCCTTACAAACTTACACTTTGCGATGGGTGAGCAGTCCGAGATCAGAGAAGAGGCGCGAAAGGCCGGCATCGAGCACTGCGACATTCTTGATCGCGAACGCCTCCGAATCGAACTCGATTCACCAGCCGGCTTCTTCGTCCGCTTTCAGCATCTCGGCATTCCCCTCTCGGAGGCGGAGCAAGCTAGCTTCCTGGCGCGTTATGGCGACCGCATCCAGCAGGTGGTTTCGACAGGCTTCCAGCGGATCGAACGGACGCTCAACCGCATCCTCTTTCTGCAGGAGGCATCGAACGTCCTGGATGGGATCTACGTGCGGTTTCAGCTCAAGAAGAGTTATCCTGCTGCCGAGATCGGGCACTTTCGTGCGTTCGTAAGCCTCCATCTGCGCGCGATCAAGCACGACATCTTGGAGATCTGGTTCGGCGTTACAGACAAATCGAACAGGTTCGGGAACGACGTGCCTGAGACCTGGAGGAACGGCGAACGGGCCGGCATCGCGCACGGGATCGCCGGCGGCCAGTGGGAGAAGCATGTGAAGCTTCCGGCAGAAGATGCAGCGCAGGACGAGCCCGCGGCCGGCCCGGAGCCTGGTGAGCATGAGCAGGATGCAGACGACGATCGTGACATGGTCCAGGTCGGCGCGGGAAGCTCGATCGGGATGGATCCCGTCCTCACAATCGTCGCCCAGTATTCCCACGATGATCCCTTTATCCGCTTCCGACCGCGGCTCGAGCTGCGCGATTTAGACGACTGCATGTTTATGCCGGTTCTGAACCGCTCCTTGGCAGAGAAGCTGCACTCGATCGAGGTGTTTGCGAACGGCTACAAGCTCGCCCACATCGGGCCGGACGACTTCCAGGTCGACAGATCGCAGTTTGAAGTCCGCGTGCCGGATGCGTTTGCGGCGGATGAGCTGGCCGATCCTTGGGTGCGAATCCGGCCTTCAGACCTCGCGTCTTCGTTTCAGCTGCGCTTCACGTCCCAAACGCCGAGGCGAATGTTCGGGCACGGTGAAACGCCGGACAGCCGGCCGCCTCGGGAGACTTAGATCGCCGGGCCTCGGCCTGGGCAGGGGGGCGAGCATTCGCTGCATGGTCATGACCTTTGGCAACGTGGGTGACGGACGGCCCACACGGTCCAAGCCTAAGAGCCTGACTCGAATCACTTTGCCGTCTCGTAGTCCCGGGCGATCCTTCGGATCAGCAGGAAAGCCAGCGAAGCTTGTGACGAGGTGATCAACGCCTCGAAGTCCTTTGCGAGGCGGCGGGCGCGGTTCACCCAACCGAATGTCCGCTCGATAAACCCCTTAATCTCGCGGTCAGTGCGTTTGACTACGGATAGCCTGATCCGACTGGCTTCATATGCGGCGCGTTGGGTCTCGTCGTCTCGTCACCAGAGTATCCGCCATCAACGAATGCCAGTTTCACCCAAGGACTTTTCTGACTCACGGCCTTCAGTAAGGCGGGCAGCGCGTCGCGATCCTGAACGTCCGCCGTGGTCACCTGGCACTTGATCGGCAGACCAAGGGTATCGACTGCGACGTGGCGCTTGCGGCCCTTGACCTTCTTGCCCGCGTCATAGATTATGGCCACGTTACATTATAGTAAGTTAAGGATTTACCAAGGCAGTTCTCCATCGCCTTAACAGGCGTTTTCGCCCAGATAGCGCTGTCGGCACCGGGCGGCTGATCTCCGCCAGGGGCTTCTGCATGTCACCCGGCTCAAGCACGGCATCGCGTCGGTTCATCCTTTGCGTGGACCGGAGTTGCGAACCCTCCGCCGCCTGCAGCGGGATTATCCGGATACAGCCTACGTGTTCGTCAGCGAGCGCAAGGCGCCGCTCACCGCCGACACGGTGCGCAAGATCGTCGGGCGGGCCGGACAGCGGGCCGGTATCGAGTTCCCGGTACACCCGCACATGCTGCGCCACGCCACCGGTTATAAACTCGCCAACGACGGACAGGACACACGGTCGATCCAACATTATCTGGGCCATCGCAACATCGAGCACACCACTCGATATACTGAATTGAAGCCCGACCGCTTCAGGGCCTTTTGGTCCGACTGAACGTCAGCGATCCCGGCCATAACAGCTGCCGGCTGCCGAAATCGTCGGCAGACGGAATTTTCGGCGGTTTGGGCTTACACCCCCATCCCGGCAGCCTGTATCGAAACACCCCCCTGCCCCGCCTCGGCGGCATGGCCATCGACGCCGGCACCGTCGCCCGCATCATCCATCCAGGCCCGCGCCGCCGGCGGCGATTTTGATCCCCGCAACCGATACCATGGCGCACCTTGAACGCGATGAGAGCCCCGCGCCTGCCGACAGCGAGTCGCATGATCCAGGGACAAAGTCCGCTCCGGCACGTGCGAGCGTTTCTCGAGTCTCATGAACGAGGGAAATCGACACCGTGATTCTAATTGCTTCGCAGATTAGGGCAAGCCTTATTAAGGCGCGGTAAAAGAACCTGGCATTCCCGGCGCCCGCGAGGACTTCGCTTTGGCACGCCCGGGCATCGAGGATGACCGGCGTCCCCTGCCCTGCCCCGCGCCAACTCGCAGAAATCCCGAGTTTGGCCGATTTAGGCCCGGATTTCGGCATAGATCGAATAAGCGCGTCTCAACGAATGCGCCGGATCGCATCGCGATCGTGCCCCAAACAGGGCAATCCGCGGTACAGGCCCCTGCCCTACCGACGTGCTTTCGGGCCAGGCCGACGCGGACCGACACCCGGCCACGTCTGCAAACGGTCGTTTGCAAGCACCTTGTTCGATTACAAGAATGATGATTCTCTCTGGCAAATCGGCGCGGTCGGCCGTGACGCTCTCTATCTCTGGCCAGCCCTGAAGCTCCGGCCTTGAGCAAGCATCCCCGATGGCATATGTCTTCGGCATATACTCGGAAGACCAAGCCGTGCCCCAACCCAATCCCCCGCCCCGTCAAGTCCGACTGTTCCGCAACAACCGTAACCAGGCCATCCGCATCCCGGTCGAGTTTGAACTGCCAGGCAGCGAGGCCATCATCAGCCGCGACGGTGACCGGCTCATCATCGAGCCCGTGCGCAAGAGCAACCTCCTGGAGATCCTCGCCAGTTGGGAGCCGCTGGATGAAGAGTTTCCCGATGTGGACAAGACCCTAACGCCTCTTCGGGACGTAAAGCTGTGACGCGTTACATGCTCGACACCAACATCGTGTCAGACATGATGCGGAACCCGGCCGGGAAGGTGGCGGACCATATCGCCCAGGTAGGCGAGGACAGTCTTTGCTTAAGCATCGTCACGGCAGCTGAGCTCCGATTCGGAGCGACCAAGAGCGGATCGCCTCGCCTGCTGGCGCGGGTGGAGGCGGTGCTAGCACGCGTGCCGGTGCTGCCGCTCGACGTGCCAGCGGACGCCGAATATGGTGTCATTCGCGCAGAATTAGAGGCGACCGGCAAATCCATCGGCCCGAACGACCTGCTGATTGCGGCGCACGCCCAGGCATTGGGCGCCACGATCGTCACTGCCAATGTCGCTGAATTCCGACGCGTCCGGGGACTGACCGTCGAAAACTGGATCGCCTAGTAGGGGTCACACGATTTGTACAAAACTGTTGGGGTGGACGGCCCCACGCCTGCTCTCTATGAACCAGCAATTCCGACGCCAGGCCGCGGTCGTCGCGGTGAATCAGGCGGTAGACCGTCGCGCCAGGGTAAATGCCCGGCGCGCCGCGCCGCGGTGCGCGCCGGGCGCGACCGCCACACCCTGCTCGGGCGACTTTGGTCACCTTCCTCGCCGCCGAGTGCGGCCCGCGGCCGCAGGGTCCACCGCCACCGAGCTGCGCCGCGAGTCGACAGTGCTCGCGTACCCCCGAGTCGCCCGAGCGTTGGACTCTACCGCGAGCCGATTCGCCCACATGTCGCCCGTGGACTCTTCCGCATAGACAGTGGACTCTACCGCAGCTGCTATGCGTGCGCTCGGAACCCTAACTTCAGGATTTCAATGAGTTAGATTGGTTATCCCATGGACTCTGCCGCCGAATCCTATAAGAAGATACTAATATCCCTTCCTAGTAACTCGTTGCGGTAGAGTCCAACGCGACAGAATCAGGGAAGTGCTGCAACGTGCGTGTCATGGGGGCTGTTCACGACATTATCGAAACCAAGGGCAAACAAGCCGCGCTGTTTGCGTTTGAAGGTGCCCGATGCATCGTCGAAGCGGCGGCAAGCTATATGGCTGACGAGGACAACGGCATCGGTTTCCTCTACTCAGGCCTATGCCAAGCGGCCTTGCCACACAAACGACTCCCCGACACGACACCTTGGCAGATCAAATCCGATCACATCACCCTGATCGTTGATCCTGGGAGCCGGCCAGGCCGCGGGGAGACACCCGAACCAGTTGGCGTGCCTTACGGGTCACGCGCGCGCCTGATCATGCTCTACCTGCAATCAGAAGCGCTCCGCACCAGAAGCCGCGAGGTCAATCTGGGGCGCACAATGACGGATTGGCTGCGTCGGATGGGCGTGCCGATCGGCGGCAAAAGCGTAGCGCTAATCCGCGATCAGGCCGAGCGCATCAGCCGGTGCCGCCTGTCTTTTAACGTCGCAGGCACTGGGGGCATGCATTTCCGTCAGCAGACCATCGTTGATGATGCGCTATTCCTCGATGTGAGAGAGGGAACTCAGCCGTCACTATTCCTGGAGACGGCGCGTCTTTCAGAACGCTTCTTTGAAGAACTTCAGCGCCACCCGGTGCCATTGGAAGAAGCTGCGATCCGCGCCATTAATAACAATAGCATGGCTCTCGACCTCTACGCATGGCTTGCCTATCGGCTGCATGCTCTAAAGGGCCCTACACCTGTGAGCTGGTCAGCTCTAAAGGGGCAGTTCGGCGCTGGGTTCCGTGCGCGGCATCACTTCGAGGCATCGTTCACGGAAAATCTGCTGCTGACTCTGGCGGTCTATCGGGATGCGAAAGTAGAGGTGACGGCACGCGGGATGACACTCTTGCCGTCGCGCCCCCCGGTGGCCCCGAAACTGATCGCCTAGAACGCACGTGCGGTAGAGTCCAACGCCGGAAAGTCGGAAACAAGCCAAAGATGTTGAGGCGTTAGCTATCTTGGGGCGGAAGAAGCTATGGGGCGAGCGGCATGTCACCCCCCTCCCCCCTCCCCTGCTTGGTTGCTAGCCGGATCGCGCTTCGTGAAGCTGGTTGCCGAACATCGGGGATATTCTGCCTCGCGTACCGGCCTCCGATATTGCTTTCGGTGCGCGGCCGGATGCCCGCAACGTTTAAGCCGCTCAGAACTGTTTATCGACTGCGAGGATCAACCTCTCAAGAATGTCCGGCTGCTACACATCATGATGCCCCCGGGCCAACCGCCGCAGTGCTACGGCCCGCCCCTATGGCCAACCCAGATACTGAGCCGTTGATCGCCGTTGTCCGGATCGGGCGCATCCGGTACCGGTCCCGCCCCCCAGTCAGTCGCAGGGCTATCTACTATCGAATTTTGCACCATCTAGCAGGCTATCAGGCATCCGTCTGATAGCAGTTTGCTTTCTAGGTCACTATCTGCTATCAGATAGCTTGCACCAACCAGACTGCTACTTATACAAAACACCCGTTTGTTACGGAGCTTCCGATATCCCATTATTACCCAGACAAGGCCAAAAGGCGGCGTTGGAAGTCCATCGCCGGGGCCGTCATCCTCGCCCACTCTCAGGCACCCGGACCGGCCCTTGTTGGGCAACCCGGGTACTGGGGGCTATGCCGCAGCATATTGATGATATTTCGCACGATCTAGCGGGCTACCAGGTGCCTGTCTGATAGCAGTTTGCTTTCGTGGTCAATATTTGCTATCAGATAGCTAGCGGCTAGCAAACTGCTGTGTGTCAAGACTGATAGCGAATAGATGCCTAGCAGATAGCAGGAGATGCCAGTATGCCCGTGATTACCCTGGCCAGTCCAAAAGGTGGTGTTGGAAAGTCCACAGCAGCAGTCATCCTCGCCACTCAGCTTGCTGAAAGCGGGGCGTCTGTGACGATCATCGACGCAGATCCGAACAAGCCCGTCTCGCGATGGGCATCCCGTCCCGGTAAACCGAAGAACCTTACACTGGTCGAAAACGTCACTGAACAGACGATTATCCGAGCGATCGACGACGCCGCACGCAAAACGGCGTTCGTCATCGTGGACCTCGAAGGCACGGCGTCGATGATGGTTGTTTATGCAATCAGCCGGGCGGATCTAGTCATCATCCCGACGTCGGCCTCGCTGCTGGATGCCGTTGAGGCGGTTTCCGCCGTGCAACTCGTTCAGCGGCAGGAAGAGGCCTTCCGAATCAAGATCCCCAGCGCCGTTCTGTTCACAAAGACCAGCGCGGCTATCCGGACGCGCACCTTGACCAGCATTGAGGACGAACTTGCGCAGAATGAGGTCTCGATTTTCAGCGTCCGCTTGCATGAGCGGGAAGCTTTCAGATCAATATTCTCGTTCGGCGGCACGCTTGCGAACTTGGACCCAAAGAACGTTCGGAATATCCCGGCCGCAGTCGAGAACGCTCAGGCTTTCGCGGCCGAAGTCGTCAACATGCTTCAGACCAAGAGGGCCGCGATTGCGGCAGTTGCTTAATGTCCGGACGCGCCAGCATCTTCGAGAAGCCGAAGCTTGATCTCAGCGGTTTCACGCCGAGATCGGACGATGAAGCCCGGCCGCCGCCGGAGCAGCTTGACGAGCTTACGCGCGGATCGAAATTCCGAAGCAGGGAAGCCGCGGAGATACATCAGGTGAACCGTATTCAGCAGCGGCGACGCCGTACCGGGCGAAATGTCCAGTTCAACATCCGGGCGACACAACAAGTCGTCGATGAGTTCAAAGCGTTGTCTGAGTCACAGGACTGGCCGGATGGACTAACGCTTGAGAACGCGCTCAGGGCGTTGAAACGCGAAATGGCCGGGAAGGGGGGCTGAGCGGGCAGGGCGGAGTATTCGACTGATTAAGATATCAGATAGCTTTCCGATAGCTTATTGATAGCAGTTAGTTAGCGATATCGGCGCCAGCAAGAACATCGGCTTTGGCCGGCGAAAGAACTTAAGGAGGCGGCCGTATAAACGTGGCCGGGTGTCGGTCCGCGTCAGCCTGGCCCGAAAGCACGTCGGTAGGGCAGGGGCCTGGTACCGAGGACATTGCCCTGTTGGGGCGCGACCGCGACGCGATCCAGCGCATTCGTTGA
>JBEKLE010000249.1:0-9456 GCA_050010355.1 Rhodopila sp.
GGCGATCCCATCATCCCGTCCCCTGGTCCGAATTCCGTTCGCCGTAACGAATCGAACCACGGACATGCTGTCAACTGGGTGCCTCCTATGGGCGAGTCTTTGTTTAGGCGAGTTGGTATGAGAAGGCTTGCGGCGCAAAAAGTCGAGACGCGGAAATACCAGCAGCGGCCACATGCTTTCAAAAGACGTCGCGGCTTTGCCAGGTGACATCACGTATTGTCACGGCGAGGGTTACGTCCCAATCTAGTCTCGCGGGGGCAGACCTGCCGCTTACCGAGCAAATTCCCGAGAAGAGCACAAGGAGGAGGGAGCATGCCCATATCTTTGGTGACGTATCGCAAAGGCGGAACGGGTGAGGCAATGATTGCCGCCACGCGGAAGCTCAAGTTGGCGTTGGAGAAATATGGGGCTGAGAGCATCGTTATTAGCCAGGTCATTGCCGGTCCCGATGCCGGCCAATGGAGTATCGTGATCGAATTCGCCAACTGGGACGCCTTCGGCAAGGCGATGCAGGCTGGGCTACATGACCCTGCGGCGCTTGAAGCCCGGGCCGGACTGGATGCGGTCGCTGAATGTGTCAGTCGCCGTCTGGTGGCGGGAGTGGATCTGTAGTCGGGGCATGGTAGTCAGCGCACCCCGTCGTCGTGATGCCGGGCCGCCCGACAAAGCCGCGCCCGGCCGTTCCGGCGCCGCGCCGGCCTCCAGCAAGCTTCTGAGGCTGGACAGAACGGCCGGCTTCCGCGCCGATCCGATGGTGCCGGTGCAATCCTGCCAGCTCCCGAACCAGTATTTCGAGTGAACGCGGGGCTGGTCCGCGCCCCCCAGTTTGTGATGTAAAGACCTCAGCGCTCACGACAAATGACCCGGCTTCTATCACCGGAATTGACCCACCGACTTGGTTCGTACCGGCTATGCGTCGGTGACCGTCGCCATGGTTGTCACCGGGTGCGGATCGTGCCAACCCGACGTTAACCTGCCATCGAGCCGTTACGCCGCGAGCCCGCGGACCGCGAAGCGAGGGCGCTCTCCGACGTCGGAATGTGTCTGCAACCCGCGTGCAAGGCAAGCGCCATGTCATCATCCAGGGGGAACAGCACATCGTCGATGAAACGGCGCGCCGATGGCAGGCCGATGAAGCTGGTCAGCATCCGCAGCGTGTGTTCGTTGCGACGCTGACCGGCGATGTAGCGGGCCTGTCCGGCTGCGATTGTCGCGGGTGCAGGATCGGCTGGCAATTGGCGTGCCTTAAGCACGCCATCCAGTGCCCTCTCGGCCAGGGCGATCGCCCGGCTCACCTCGTCCAGATCGATGGGCCGCACCGCCAGCATCTCGTCAGAGAAAATGTCTCCCCAGTCCGGCAGCGCCCGTGGCACGGCGAAGCCCGCCAGTGCCACCGGACCAACGACATCCCGCAGGCTTGGCACCGGCAACCGATCGGTCACCGGCGAAAGATCAAGAAAAATTCCGGTCACCCGGGATGGACCGGCGATCATGTCGAAGCCGAAGATCGGCAAGGGATCGTTCAGATGGGGAAGAATGCAGACGTGCAGCACGCTCAGCCGTTCGGCGACCGCGAAAGTCTCGACGTGCGCGCGCCTGAAGCTGTCTGCGCGCAGCAGCACATTATCCCACAACAAGGCCGCCGGCAGACCTGATGTGAACGTTGCGACGGCCGGCACGGGCAGTTTCCTGCAACCGGGTTCGGCGCGGAGCCGGGCGCGAAACATCGCGGCCGCCCGTGCCATGAGCGGCAAGGCGTTCATCACCGTCCCGCCCAGATTGGTCAGGCGGCCGCCCTTGCCGCCGGCTTGCGCCGGGCCTGGGCGGGCTCTGCGCCGGCCGGGTCGGTCAGTTCGAGGGCCGCGAACACTTCGCTGAGCAGCGCCTGATAATCGGACTCGAGCCGATCGATGCTCTGACGCAGTTGCACGGCTTGCAGCACCGTCCAGGGCAGGGCGACGTCCATCTCACCAAGGCCCGTCGGAATCGGCACGTCGTCGGCGGAACGATAGGTTTCGAGCCAGGATGCAGCGGCGGCGAGATCGCCAAACGTTTTCACGTGGAACAGATCCTGGTGATCCGGCAAATTGCGCCGCGCGATCAGTTCGATGACGATGCAGCCCTTGACAGTGCGGTAGAGATTGAGGTCGTGCCAGACGTGGCGTCCGGCGTCGGTGCCGATCGCCTCGATCAGTTGCCACCCTTCGAAACGGACAGCCTTGCGGCCGGTGCGGCGCAGCGTATACGTGACCGCCGATTCTTGCCCGTCTGGGGCGCTTTCTGAGCGGAACTGGTGCTCGGTCACGGTGCCAGGCGACTGAATGCCCGCGGGATCAATGAATGCGTTCATGGCTGGTCGTCCTGTGTCCGTTGCGTTCCGGTCGCCGGTTCTGGTGGCTCACCAGGTTGTATGCAGATCCGCGCGGCGAAGTTGGTTGCTCAACTCCACCAGTTCGCGCGGTACCTCGTGCAGTCGCCGCAGCAGACGTTCGTGGTTACTGCCCATTAGACTGCGCGCGGTTTCGACCACCAGTTCCAGATGCTGAATCCGAGCCTTCAGGAACGCGATTTCCAGCGCCTCATGCCCGGTCGGGCCCGCGATATCGCTCACCGGCGGCGTGCCGGTCGTTTGCGGTATCATGATGCTGCCGCGCGCAGCCAATGAGGCCGTCGCCGGCGTTGTGTCGTCCGGCTGGCCGCCTGGGATCGTCACCGTCTCCGGCGGCGCCTTGAGATTATGTATTCGCATCGGTCAGATGCCCTCCATGTGCAGCATGTCGCAAGAACGGGCTGATGCGATCAATCAATCAGGGTCAAAACGTGGTCGCGCAGCGCGACCGCGTTGGCGATATCCAGCTCGGTCCAGGGTTCGGACCGGTCACGGATGTCTTCCTTCCAGGCCGCGAACGACTTGCGTGGCGTAAAGCGCGCGTTCGGGTCCTTCACCTGTGTTTCTGACGGGTTGCCCGCCCAGGTCGCCTTCACCACCAGCTCTGGGCGGAACCACAGCACGAACTCGCGCCGGTCGCGCGCCAGCGGGACGACCATGACGCCGCTACCCTTTTCCCGCATGCGATCGCCGAACGGCAGCACCGAGGCTATGCTGCTTGTGTAGAACAGACCGCCCTCATCATACATGCGCAGCAGCCGGTCGAATTCGTCTGGTTTCTTCTCGATGAAGTCGTGCAGGTCAGCAAGGTCCGGGCAAGTGCCGACTTCCCCGACCTGGCCGTCGAGGTAGATCGAGGCACCCTCGGCGTTGACCAGGGAAAGTAAAGCCTGTTCTGCCTCCGCGCTCCATTCCTGCTGAAGCGGATTGGGTTTGCACACGGGCGAGGACCGCAGCACCGCCTCGCGCCGCGCCTGCATCTCCTCCTCGACCGCGGCGGGGTTGACAAGCTCGGTGAATTTGGCGGCGAACATCATCGCGATCTGTTCGCAGACTAGGCGCTGCGTGAAGGAAAGCTGGCTCTGACTATAGTGGTGGCAGGCGAACAGACCCCAAAGCTTACCTTCCGAAACGATCGAGAACGACATCGAGGCCGTGACGCCCATGTTGGACAGATAGTCGATGTGGCACGGCGCCACCGCGCGCAGCACGGCCGGGGCCATGTCGAGCGGCCTGTTGGTGAGCGGGTTTTCCGCCGGCATCACACGACTGTTCGGCGTGCCGATCTGGGGGATGTAGCGGCAGAAGTTCTCGGTGTACAACTGACGCGCGGGAGGCGGAATGTCGTTTTCCGGAAAGAACATCCCTTTGAAGCTGTCGACCCCGGGCCGGCGTGCCTCGCCGACCACCTGACCACGGTGCGCCTCGTCGAAGCGATACAGCAGCACGCGGTCGAAATCGGTTGCCGAGCGGATGGAGGCTGGCCCGGCCTCCAGCAGCTCCTCGATGGTGGACGGGACCATCATTCCCATGATCGCGTCATCGCTGAGCCGATCCATGTCGGCGCGGGTGGGCGCGCCAGGGGCCAGCTTTTCGAACTCGGCGAAGATCACTCGGTCATGGCTGTGCATGATGAGGTCGAACCGGCGGCCGCCGACCGTGACCGTCATCGGATTTTCGAACACCGGTTCGGGGCTGATGATGGTCGCCCTGATGTGGGCGATCGCCTCGTCGCCGTCGATCAGTTCGAACAGCGCGCGGCCGAGCATGGCGGTGTGCGGCGTCCCGAGTTCGGTGCCAACGTTCTCGCTGGCACTGAGGACACGCAGCGTCGTCGGATGCAGCGTCAGCATCGCGCCGAAGCCTTGTATCTCGCCCGGCGTCCGCAGATGCGAATAGGGGTTGCCGAAGCCGGCAGATTCCGGGCCAGCGACTTTGATCTCCGGCATGCAATTTTCCTTCCGCTGACGTTCCCGATGGTTCATGATGCCACCGCATCGGCCATGACGTTGCCGCTTTGATCAGCGACCTCGATCCGTCGGAAACAACGCTCGAAAAAACCGAACGTGTCCCGTGCGCCGGCGACGACGCGATCGTCCGCATCAGTGCCAGCATCGGCAGAGTCCGCCTCGATCAGGGACTCGTCCAGGATCGAGCTGAGGCGGCTCCAACGCACGCGGGCACTCTCCGCGTCCAGTCCGCAAAAAAAGCTGCCGCCTGCGCCGGGCGCGACACCGAGGCATTCAGCGACGTTGCGTCCGATGATCCGCCCGCCCAGGCCGGAGCCCTCGATAACATACAGCGCGCCGAGTGCGGCGGCGGGCCCAGCCAGCACGGGGAGCGGCGGTGGCGGCAGGGCGGATGCTCCGAACCACGCAAGGTCCTCGGCCAGTCGCCGAGGACGGCTTCCGTCCAGCAACGCGGCTGCGGCCGGCAGCGTCTCCAATTCGGCGGCGACGGCCGGCTCGAGATGCGTGTACAAAGCCTGCAAATGCTGCAATATAAAAACGTATTCGCCGCGGGTGAGATCCCGCGCGACCAGCCGAACCAGCGCGGGCGCGGTTTCGATGCGGGAATGTGCGGCTTGTGTGCCGGCGCGCAGTTGCGCCAGGCGAGAGATGGGTACAGGCATCATCTGGGCCTTCCGTCTTCAATCAGACGCAGCACGGGCAGACGCAGCACGGGCAGACGCAGTACGGGCGGCAATTCTGCAAGCGTGATCATTTTATGGTGACCAGCTTGCCCAGGTTGGCACGGTTAAGAACCTGCTGAACCGCGGCACTGGCCTCGGTGATGTTGATCTGCTTGCCCTTCGTCTTGGCGGCAAAATTGAAGAACATCAGCATCCCGGCCGCTGACGCGTCGAGCGCGGCCAGATTACGGAAGTTCACCGTGATCTGCTTTGATTCCATGGCCAGCGCCTCATCGCTTTTGGCTTTGAATATCTGGCTGACCTTGCTGTCCATCGTGCCCTTGGTGGCCAGGATCGCGGCAAGATCCGTAGCCGTGAGGGAAATTTCAAATGCGCTCATGCTCAGTTCCTGTCTTGGCTGCTACAAACAGCGTCGCGATGGTACGTTGCCTTCGGCCGGCCACGGCCGCGTATCCGCAGCGGGTGCCTTTGATGCCGCGGTGTCATCGCTGGCCGATCCGGATCACGCGATGCGGCGGCACTGCGGGCGTATTCGGATGCAACTGTGCCGGTGCTACTATGGTCGATGACGCGGGAAACCTGACGATGCCGGAGGGCTGAGGCAAAGCGGTGGCTTCGCCGGCGGCGTTCAGCCCGCGCAACACCGTCGCGAGTTCGTCCGCGATCGTGACATCCTCGATCAGCCACGGCCGCGAGAGATTGCGAATGTCCTGCTTCCATGCCTCGAACGAAGCGCGCGGGTTTTGCGAATCGGTTCCGGCGGCCAACGCGTCGGCTGTCGGGTTGCCGGCCCAGGTTGCATGAACGATCTGCTCGCGCCGGAACCACAACAGATAAGCGGGCGTATCCAGCGACAGGGCGACGGCCAGGACGCCAGCCGCTCGGTCCTTCACGCCCTCGGCGACCGGAACCAGCGTGGACAGACAATCGGTGGCGTAGATGTGGAGGTTGCCCCCGTGCAGATCGGGCAGTTCGCGGCCAAACATGGAAGCGATCGCGTAGATCGCCATCTCCGGCGGTGCGTCACCGATACGGCTGACCCGGCCATGCCGAACGATCGCCGCGCTGTCGGCTTCCACAAGATCCAGCAGCAGCTTCTGCGAGGCGGTGACCGTGTCGCCGGACTGCGGGATCTGCGATCCGTCGCCCGAAAGCAGGAAGCTGCTTTCGGCTTCCACGGCCTCGATGGCGCGTGCGAGCATCGTATGTGCCGGTCCGGCACCTTCGGAACCGTTCCATTCGGCCTCAAGGCTTGCCAGGCGACGCCGAAGCACCGCTGCGACATTGAGGGTCTGGCTCAGCACCGACAGGTCCTGCCCACGCCTGGCCAGGCGTGCAGCGGACGACGACATGGTGACCAGACGGTAGATGAACATCATTGACGTCTGCTCGCAGACCACACGCTGGTCGTACGAGACGTGACACGGCGCGTAGTGATGGCACGCGAACAATCCCCACAGCTTGCCGTCGACATTGATGCTGAACGACATCGATGCCTGGATACCAATATTCTGCAAGTAGGTGATGTGGCAGGGAAACACGCTGCGCAGGTTGGTGAACGACATGTCCACGGGGTGCGCGCTGTCGACGCGCCCGCCACCAGGGAAGATCGAGCTCAGCGGATAGCTCTTGGCGCCGATGTCGGGAATGTAGCGCGTGAAGTTTTGCAGATAAAGATCCCGGGCGCGGGCGGCGATGTCGCCTGACGGGAAGAACAGGCCAAGAAAGGACCCAATGCCGTCACGCGTCGCCTCGGCGATCACCTGACCGTTGTTGCGCGCATCGAAGCGATACAGCATCACCCGGTCGAAGCCGGAGGCCTCGCGTATCGTTCGAACCGCTCGCTGATACAGCTCGTCAACCGATGGCGGGTCGTACAGTTCGGCGGTGGCGCGCATCGCCAACTCGTCATAGTCGCGCGCGCTGTCCAGAACCGGTTCGATCTGGATCTGATGTGCTCCGGCATGGTTATGGAACACCGCATCGTATGCGCGACCCTTGATCGTCATGCGCACCGGGTTGGGAAACAGGATCGTATCGGGCGCAACTCTTTCGGTGATGAATTTGCGCTCCCGCTCGTGGTCGGCGAGCGTCAGGTAGGTTTTGTTGAGGATATCGGCCGGGGCGATGCCGAACATGTCCATCGCGTTGTCGCTGACGAAGAGCACGCGCCTGGTCTGCGTGTCGGCGACCAGCAGCACGCCGTAAGCCTGGACCGAACCAGGCATGTGCATCGGTGCCCAGTCGTACTCATGCTCGGCCGGCGGTAGGTTGTGTATGGCTGCACGCAGATCTCGCATCTTCACAACCTCATTTGTAGCCGTGCATTTGATTGATGCGACGGTGACTTCTTGGAGCAGACCAGTGCAGGCTGCCAGAACGCCCGCGATCGGTAGTCAGTGGCTTGAGCGCGAATATGTCCAGCAATGGTTTCCAAAAGGTTTACGCCAGACGGCTTTTTTCGGATGAACCGCGACCGCGAATTATATTTTGAAAGGGCCGGAAGCATTCTGTTTGTTGGACGCAAGCAGTGTTCGTGAGTCCCGAACATCGCTGGACCGATTCGCGGCCGGTTCGGGCACCGCGCGCGGGTTCGCTGCGCACCCGACCGTGACCGTCGGCCGCCCCATTCAAATCAGCTTGGTCGAAACGGTCAGGTCGCCTGCTGTGCGCTTTTGATCCAGGCATCGACGTCGACCAGCCGGCTGATGTCTCCCAGCGCCGATCGAAGTTGCACTGCGTCGGCCTGTGCCAGATCCGCGGTGGTATACAAACCGAGTTGGCTAAGACGTATGAGCATGCCGGGGCCGAAACCGATTTCTGCCAATGGCGGGTCATAGGCCAACGGTCGCTTGGGCAAGATCGGCTCGTCCAACGGGGGAACAGCCGGTTGATTTGGCATTTCCGCCTGTATCGCCCAGTCGACATCGGCCATTTGCTCGACGGTAATGGCCGGCCGTTCTTCGGTTGGGTCGGCGGGCGGTGCGGGTTCGGCGGTTCGCAGGTTAACTTCGGCGGGCTGAACTTCAGCAGTCTCGGCGGCCGGGATATCTGCCGTCGGGGCCGCCTCGACCTGCGCGCCCTGACTTCGAGCGGCTTCGTCCTGCTGCTCCGCCACGGCGGTGCTAACGAGGCTGGCAAACACCGAAGCAGGCGTCAGTGTCTTCGGCTCGACAGCCGCTGAAACCGGCGTCGGGGCGTCCGCGGGCGCCACATGGCTGGGCTCCGCACGAGCCTGTTCGCCACTGCGCGCGGCGCGGCGGGCGACGTGGGACTGGTGCAGGCTTGTGCGTAAAACCGGCCGCTGACTGAGTCGCTCCGCCCGATAGGCGGCTATCATCAGCATGCCTTTTGAAGGCGGCGTGTTGGACGGGGCTTTCATGCCGGATCCTCACATTTGGGCAGTCGGCAAGACAGCAGAGCGTTTTGTCGATCCAGGGCGCGGTGAGACCAAACGCGGCCTCGGCGGTGATCATGCGCAACCGACACGACGCCGTTTGCCTTTGTCATTTTGACGCAACGAGCGCTTTGACAGCGGCTTCGGGTGTTGCGCATGATCATGCCGGTTCAGGCTGCCGCGGCGATCGGATCGCTGGTCAGGCCAACGGCTTCGGCGTAGCGCAAATAGGTCTCGACCGACGCGATAACGACGCGGATTTCGATGGAGATCAGTTCGATGCCGACCAGTGCAATCCGCACGAAAGCGTCCACGACAACACCCTTGTCGAGGATGCGGTCGATGACTTCGGCGAGGCTGCTGGAAGCAAGGCTCTTGTTGACTGCCATGTAATCTACCCTCAGAGAATGTTAAACCAGATCGGTAACGGCATGATTGGCTTGGTTATGGACCGATCGCCGCCAACACCCGGTTACCATGCAATGGTGAACAAAATATAAATGAGGCGGGCTTTTCTTGGGCGAAGGGCGAAAGGACCCGGCGGCTTTCAGACTGCGTCCGTTGGCCGCGTTTGCGCGCCGCTGACGGCGATCAGACATCCCGCAGGCCGATGTCGGCGAGCATCGCGCCGACGCCGATCCTGTAACGACGCACGACGTCCGCGCAGAAGCCCTGCAAGGCGGTCGCCTGCATCATCAGCAGCGCGAAAGGTATTTTGGGGTCGTTGAAGCTGAGCGCCGGTGCCGAGATGCCCGGGCAGACGTCGCAAGCCGCATCATGCGTTTCGAGCAGGGTCAGCGCATCGTCCAATGTTTCGAACAGTGCTGCATGGCAGCGCGCGGGCCGCACCTGAAAGCCACTTGGCTCCGGCTGTGTGATGTCCGGGAATGGCACCATGTGCTGCGCTACGATCTCGACCGCGAAGGAGGCCGCGGCGGTCCGGTACAGGGCAAGATCATGCCACAGCGCGACACGCGGCGCGATGCCGCGGTGGCGTGCGATCAGGCGTCCGGAAAA
>JBEKLE010000250.1:0-16929 GCA_050010355.1 Rhodopila sp.
GCACGGTCTACATCGACGCCAACGCGCTGCGGCGTGGCATTCTCGCGGCCTACGATATGGTTGAGCCGCAGTCTCAGGCGTTTAGTGCCTTGGGCGCCTTCTACAACGCCCAGGACCCGTTCAAGCGCGCTGAAACCGAAACCGTCTCGCTCGAAAACGTCGTTGCGGTCCCCCCGACGGCCGCCACGATCGGTCCGGACGGACGGCAGACCTGGGCAATAACCTGGACAGAAGTCGTGACCAGCCGCGACGGGCAGAATGAGACACGGCAGCCGTGGGCCGCGAATGTCACGTTCTTTCTCAGGCGGCCGACCACAGTTCCGGAGGCGACGAAAGATCCTGATGGGGTTCACGTCATATCATTCTCATGGACAGGCAAGTAATGCGGAGATTTCGCCTCGCTTTGTTGATCGGTTCGTGTTTGGCGTCACCCGCTTTCGCTCAGACGCCGACGGTTCCGGCGCTCAACGTCGATGCGTCGGCGACCGCGAACGCGAACGCTGCCCCAGGTGGCACGGCGACCGCGAACGCCGTCAACGGGACCGGCAACACCGCAGGGGGCGCCGCGCGCCGGCGGCCCGGGACAAACGTTGCAAACACAGCGCAGGCGCAGCAACAGGCCGCCGCAGCCAGCGTGCCACGGTCCATGCCCCCGGCGATCGATCCCGTTTCACCGAACAAGAAGATGACGCTCAAGGAGCGGGTTGGTGTCAGCCTCGCCAAACGCTGGATCAACAAAGTCCAGACGCCACACCTCGACGGCGACGGCGTCGTGCACTTCACAGCCGGCAAAGGGCAGGCCGTTGTCGTTACGGCTGTGGACCATGTAACGGATATCGCGCTCGCGCCTGGCGAAATCATCGCCCCGCCGTTGCATCTCGGCGATGAGGAGTCTTGGCGGTTCCATCACGCGACGTCCGGCAACGGGAAGTCCACGATCGCGCATATCCTGGTCAAGCCGATCGACGCCGGCCTCAGCACGAACATGTGCGACCAACCCCCAGTCATTCCGCCAGACCAGTTCAGGATTACCGGCGACTCGGTCACGTGGCGGCCCGTCCAGGCCTACGTTGTCGCAACCCCGGTCGGCATGAAAACCTGCATCGAGTTCCCGTCCAGCATCGGCAGCGAAGACCTTCCGGCCCTGCTGGCGCTGGCGGATGACGGCGGGTGGTTCTCGAAGCCGACGAAGAAAATGATCAACGTCCGCTACGTCCACCGCCGGTTTATCGCCGACGAGCTGCTGAACCGCTCGATTCTGGTCGACGGGGTCGGCGGCGATCAACGCAGCGTCGTCATTACCAGAAAGAAAAGCTGATGCGTCCCCACGCCCTCACGCTCGCAACAGTCCTCGGCCTTTCTGCCTGTGCGACAGGCGGTCTACAGCCGTTTGTCGCCCCCCTCTCGCCGGAGGCCGCGAGCAAAGCAGCTTACGACATGGCCGCGTTTGTCGGCCAGCAGACCAGACCATCAAACGGTCCGATCGCCGTGCTCCATCCCCCCGGTGACACAGTGCTTTGGCCGCTGGTGGCAGATGATCTCCGCACCGCCGGCTACACGGTGACCGACGGACAGGCCGCGCACCATCTCCGGTTTGCTGTGATCAGTCTGCCTGATGGCACGGTTCTGCGTGCCAGGCTGGACACGGTATCGCTCGCCCAGCTGTATCACGCAGAGCCAACCGGGATGCTGGCTCCGTCCGGGCCAGCGACGATCCTCTCCGACGGAGCGGACGAATAAATGCCGCCCGTCCCCCCGCCGTTAGGTCTGCCGCCGCCACAGCGGAAAATCCGCGCCCTCCGCCGGACGGCGCAATGGATCGCCATCAGTGTCGCCATCGTGATTGTCGTGATCGTCTTCTACGGGATCACGCACATGGGCGGACATGGGGGCGGATCATCCGAAGAGGCGAAAGCGGACGCGAACAAGACCGCTCCGGCAACGCCCGAGGTGCTGCTGAACGCCCCGCAGGGCAGCGAAATTCGGGCTCGCCGCAAGCCGGCGCTCATCCCAGCCAAGGTCACGGCGACCTCAGCGCCGGTTGTCGTGCCAACGACCCCAGCGGCAGCCGCGACACCGGACCCGACGCCCCCACCACCGCCGCCGGTGGATGACGACATGACCGAGGCCGCTATCGCTGGGCGAAAGGCAGCGTGGCAGGCCTACTACCAGCAGCTTGCCGATACCCAAGCGCACCGGCTCGAGGCGAGGCGTGTATCCATGTCCGCAGACACCGAGCCAACGCCGGTCGCGGTCGCGACAGGGGGCGGTGGACCGACCGCTGGCGGTTCTCTGCCAGGCGCCCCGCAGGACAAAGCCCCGACCAACTTCTTCACCGCGAACGCCTCAAACCCGGCCACGGACTATTCGCCCTTCACGCTGACGAACCCGATTTCCCCGTATGAGCTGAAAGCAACCGACGTCATCACCGCGAAACTGGTTTCGTCGGTCAACAGCGACTCGCCCGGCATCATCAAGGCGATGGTCACCAAGTCCGTCATGGATCACGCCACCGGGATGCACATTCTGGTCCCGCAAGGCGCGACCCTCGAGGGGGTCTATGACACCACGGTTGCCTACGGCCAGACGCGCGTGGTTACAGCCTGGACGCGCGTCATCTATCCCTCCCCGTGCGATCAGTCGCTCGATCTCGGCGCAATGCCGGGGTCAGACCAGTCCGGACAGGCCGGGTTTGAGGATCTCACCGACAACCATCTGTTGAAGATTTTCACCTCCGCCATTCTGGTGTCCGTGTTCAGTGCCGGCGCGCAGCTGTCGCAGCCGCAGCAGTCTTCGGTGCTGCAAACCTACAGCCCGGTCCAACAGGCGGCCGGCACCGTTGGCCAGCAGACCAGCCAGCTTGGCGCCGAGTTCGCCAGGCGCGGCCTTTCTATTCCCCCGACCGAACGCGTCCGCAACGGCTATCCGTTCACCGTGATGCTGACGAAGGACATTCCATTCGTGAAACCATGGGTTGAGGGTGTTTGTGATCAAATCGAGGTGGCATCCCGATGAACGATGAAGCCAAGCGGCGAGCCCGCAACGTGTTCGTGGTCCTGCCGCTCGCAGCGCTGACCGTTGGCATTGCCGCGACCCAGTTCATCGCCTGGCGCCTCGCCTATGACCGGATCCTCGGGCCACCCGTCATCGGTCCTGTCTACTGGCCCTGGCGATTTGTCCAGTGGTGGCAGGCTCCGTGGGAAGGCGCATTCGCCGGCACCTTTACCGTGCTTCGCCTCGGCCTCGTCGGTGCGCTGTGCCTCGTCCTGTTCGCCGCGTCCAAAGGAATGCGCAAGCATCCGATCAAGCACTCCGACGTTCACGGCACGGCCCGCTTCGCCACAGAGGCCGACGTCCGCGGTAGCGGCTTACTTCCTAAAAAGGGTGACGCGCCGCGTCATGGAATCATCGTCGGCGCGTGGGCGCACAAGAATGGCGCCCTGTCTTACCTGACGCACACGGCGAAGACCCACGTGTTGAGCCTGGGCCCGACCCGCTCCGGCAAGACCTGGGGGTGTCTGATCCCGACCTTGCTGACCGAGCCGGATTCAGTGATCGTCTACGATCCGAAGGGGGAAATCTACCAGCGCACCGCGGGATGGCGTCGGGAGGAAGCCGGCAACATCGTCATGCGGTTCGCGCCCGCCGAACTGACCAGCACGGTTGCCTGGAACCCCCTCGATCGCGTGCGCGTTGGCACGCCCTACGCCTACCGCGACGTTGCTAACATCGTCGCCCAGGTCTCCGATCCGACCGGCAAGGGACCAACCGACCACTGGGAACCATCCGGCGCCAATTATCAGGCCGGAGTCATCCTGCATCTGTTGACACAGGGGCGCAGCAGCATGAGTGCGGCGCTGTCCGCGATCGACTCTGTGACCGACGACTCGCTGCTCCAAGCCATGGCCGCCAGCAAGCAGCCCCAGGTCGCCGAGGTCGGCCGCGGCATGCTCGCCACCCAGCCGCGCGAGCGGGCCAGCATCATCTCCACCGCCCGTCGTCAGCTGATGACCTTCCGCGATCCCGTTCTGGCCCGGAACACGTCCACCAGCAGCTTCACCATTGACCAGCTCATGAACGCCGATAAGCCGGTCAGCCTCTACATTGAGGCACGCGGCGAGGACGAACTGCGGCTTCGGCCGTTGGTTCGGCTGTTCCTGACGCTGGCGATCGGACAACTGATCAGCAAACCCCCTATCCTGGTCGACGGGAAAGAGCTGATCCCGCACAAGCATCCGCTGCTGCTGGCGATCGATGAATTTGCTTCTCTGGGGCAGATGGAGCCGCTGGAGATCGCCCTGTCCAAGAGCGCTGGGGTTGGTATCACAGCGCTTCTGCTTGCCCAGGACTATCAGCAGATCCTGAAATCCTACGGGGAGAATGAGAACATCACCGGCCATTGCCAGGTGATCGCCGCCTATCCGCCGAATAACATCAAGACTGCCAAATGGATGTCGGAGAAAACCGGGCAAACAACCGTCGTGGTCGAAGATGTCAGCGAATCATCCCAGTCCGGCGGAGGCAGTAACCGGCGCTCACAGAACGCAACATTCCGGTCTGTGCCGCGTGTGCTGATGACCCCGGACGAAGTTTGCCGGCTCAAAGCGCCAACCCGTGATGCCGCCGGGCTGATCATCAGCCCGGGGGAGCTGCTCGTCTTCCAGACCGGTCAGCACGTCATCCGCGCGACCCAATCACTCGCCTTCCGCGATCCGGAGTTTCGGCGCCGGATGGAAATCCCAGCAACAAAGGTGCAGCAGCAAAATGTCCGCCGAGCTTGACTTTATCTGTATTATGGCTGGCATCGCAGCAACCATGCCGGTCGTAATCGACCGCAGGCCGTTCCTGGAAGCCATGCAAACATGGGGTGCAATAGGCTGTATTGCAGCGGTCGTCGTTTATCAGGCGCTCGAGATAATCGGCGTGTCATGAAACTGCTTCTGCCGGCAACAGTGTTCGGCGCCCTCGCGTTTGGCAGCTTTAGCCTCGATCTGCGATGGAATGCTTCGCCATCGATGCCGATCGGCCTGTGGCGGGTGACGACGCTGCACAGGATAGAGCGCGGCCAGGCGGTTGCAGTATGCCTGCCGGAAGCCGCTGCCCGCCTTGGGGTGGCGCGTGGCTACCTCGACGCTGGAGACTGCCCAGGCCATGCGGAAGTCCTGATCAAGACCCTGGCGGCCATCCCAGGCGACCAGGTCGTGGTGTCTGACAGTGGGACTGCCATCAACGGCGACCTGATCCCCAATAGCCGACCTCTCGCCCAGGACGATGCCGGCCGGCCCCTAACCGCCAACGCAGGTACGTTCATCGTCGGCGAGGGTCAGGCGTGGATCGTCAGCAGCCACGACGCGCGCAGCTACGACAGCCGATACGCGGGTCCGGTTCGGCTGACCGATATCCGTGGGATCGCAACCCCGGTTCTTGTTGCAACGAAGTAGAAAGAAAACCATGCACGGAAAGATTGGGATCGCGGTCGTCGCCATTGGTGGCGTCCTTGCCGCGACCGCGTACGCCGATGACGTTCTCTATCCCACGGTTGTTCCTCCGCAACAAGTAGCGCAGGCATTCCTCTCCGCCCGGACGGTTCTGACCTTCCCAGCCGAAGTGGCGGCAGACGGCAAGACAGCGGTCGTGATGGGCGCGATTCCGAGCGGCGGCCTGACGAAATGCACGGTCACGCTGATCCGCTCCGAAACTGATCCAGCCAAAATGGATGGCGTGCAATGGCGGGTGGCAACCCTTGCGTGCCCGGCCGAATAGGAGAAGAAAACATGAATAAATGGACCAAAGACGTGGTTGTTGCCGTCCTTTGTGTCTGCGTCATCTATCTTGTCGCAAGACAATTCAGGCCACCCCCTGGCCCGATCGAGATCCCCACCGCCGCGTGGTTCGCGCAGAACCAAACGGCTCGGGAAGACACCGTCAAGGCATGCCGCGACGAACCCGATCGGATGCGTGATGTCCAGTTGGCATGCCTGAATGCCGAACGCGCGACGGAAGTCGTCAACAGCTTTAATTGAAGGAAGATCGAAATGAGCTTCTATCAGACTGTTTGGTACTACATCCCGACGCCGAACCAACCCATCGCATTCATTCTGGCCATCGTCGTCAGCGGAATGCTTTTCACGGCTGGGGTGAAGCTGATCAAATCAGCCAGTAAACAGAAATAACTCAAAACCGGACGGAGCGGAAGAAGATGACAGACCGGGATTTTGGTTGGCTCGTATTTTTCATGTGCGGTGGTGCCGCGCTGGCAATCTGGTGCCTGATGGGCTGGTTCGTGTGCTCCCATCCCGGTGCGTGTGTGCAGTAGACGAAAACGGAGGCGACGATGCGTATCGTAGACTGGGCCTTGAACAAGGTTGGCTTGCGGGAGACCAAGGAAGTCATCGACCCCGTCAACGGCCAGGAATACACGGTCGATGTCAACACGGACAGGGTTGTCGTTCGCGACAATGACACCGGTACTGCGATTGAGAGCGGCAGCCCGACGGAAAACGTCGGGATTGCCCTGGACGAAAGCCGCCGGTGGATCGAAAGCCACGAGCCACAACCTGATGAGGGGCATGCGTTTGGCGGCTTCAACAAAAACGGCGAGTGGGTCGACGGTCGGGAGGCAGACGACATCGATGCGCCGGATCCCGAATATGGCGCCATCGTCGCCGCGGCCGAGAGGCGCGAGGCCGCCCGTGAGGCAGAAGTGGACATCGCGCCCTATTATGGTTTGGATGAGCAAGCGCTCGCTGATGCCCGCGAATACTTCCATGGACCGCATAAGAAGGCGGAACAGGAACACGACAGCGAAACCATGACAAATGAGCCAATCAAAACGACCGAGTATTTTGTCGAGGTTCCTGACTCACGCGGCCCGGATGCACGGCACGTCGAGCTTCTGCGTGCTGCTATCTGGGGAGGTCTGGGCGAGTTGTCGAACGGCGAACCAGGAGCGGCCTACGAGACGCTCTCCATGGCCTATGAAGGATCAAAAGCATTGAGCCAGGAACACGACCGCGAAGATGACGAACTGGCGCTCGGGCGCTGAATGTGGATTGACCAGATCCCGCACTGTGCGCTGACGGTCCACCCCACCACGATGGAGCAGGTTGTCCGCGTCGAAAGCGCGGGCAATCCACTCACAGTCCAGGTCAACGGGCTGGCCGCCGATCGCCAGCCCAAACCGCAAACGACGGCCGAGGCTGTCGCGGAGGCGCACCATTGGGTGGATCTCGGCTACAGCGTTGATCTCGGTCTGACCGAGATCAACAGCCGCAACCTCGCCGCGCTGCACACGACCATTGAACAGATTCTCGGCACGTCGGCCGCGGCAGAGTGTGCCAACCTCGCCGGCGGCGCTGAGATCCTGACTGCGGACTATGGCGCCGCCGTCGCCAGGTTCGGACCTGGACAATCGGCATTGCTGGCCGCTCTGTCGGCGTATAATACGGGCACTTTCGATGCCGGCTTTCGGAACGGCTACGTCGCCAGATACGTCACGGTGCCGTCAATCGGTGCCTCACAAACGCCGAAGATCAGTGCTGTAACAGTTAAACGTCACGCGTCAGACACGGAGGTCTGGTGATATGCGCGTCCTGCGCTGGTTCGGCCGCACCATAGGCCGGTTCATCTTCGGCATAGTCTGGCTGTTCATTAGCATTGCGCTCATGATTCTGATCATAGCCTATTGCTTGGTCGTCATCGTCGATGGCGCTTGCCTGATGTGGGCGCTGGCCTGCGGCTTTTTCTATCTCGTCTCGCACAGGCCGGACATGGAGCAAGCCTTTTGGACGTTTCTGCTAATCGGCACGGTTGGCTTCGGTATCATCGTCGTCATCCAGTGGACTGTCTGGGACGTCATCAGCGGCGCGCGGACGCGTCTTGCCCCCAAGGAGCCGGCGCTGGAACTCGAATTCTCTGAGCCGTTCAAAGAACAAAGCCGCCCGGTCTGGAGAGACCTCCGCCAAGTCTAATCTCTTTCGAAGTCGCGATCCTGCTCGGCCGCGCGCTGCACCTCGGGGCGATCGGCTGCCCTGGCCTGGCGTCCAGCCTCTTCCGTCGCCCGCCAGATGTCGGCCGCACGGTGGGGCATCTCCTTGGCAAGGTCACCAACAAGCCGCTGGATCGATGGGGCGAGCTGCGCGGTGACCCGTTCCATCCGCTGCCGCAGGGTCATGCGCTCCTGCCCATCCATCTCCCGACGCTCCGCCGGCTCCAGCGCCGCCGGAAAGGCTGCGAGGCCGCCGCGAATGATGTCGGTTCCAGCGCGTGTGAAGTCCAGCGCTGATGCCTTCGTTGTCGGTCGGCTGATGTTGTCGGCGACGTGTTTCCAGATTTCCGCTGCCCGGACCTCTCGGTATTCCCCGCGTGGGATGCGGCTGTAGATCTGTTTCCGCTCGGCCGCCTCATTGACGATCAAATACGTTGTCTCGACCTGGCGGCTTTCGTTGACGTAGCCTTTCCCGCCCTGTTGCTGCCACGACCCCGAGAGGATCGCGTCGATGTGCACGCGGCTGGTCGTGCCCTGGCTGGCGTCGATCGTCAGCGCGTGCCCATAGGCCAGCCGAGGCGCCTGCTCAAACCTGCCTGTCACCTTTTCCCACGGGACAAAGGCCTCGCGACCAACTTCATTGCGGGCGGTCATGCCTTTGACCGAGACGTCACGCACCTCGAGGACGTCGCCGTTGCTGGCAAAATGTCCACGGTCGACCCAGACCCGATGGAACACGCGGACCCTGTCGCCATCGGCGAGCTGCATCCGGTGCAAGCCCGGTTCGTCCCGTCGCAGCACGTCGATTTCGATCTTATCCCGGCCGACCGTGCCCGCGTCCTGCATGCGCTTGCGAATGGCCACGCCGATGTCGTGGGCATCGCGGTTGTTTGCCGTCCCGATGGTCGGCTGAAGCGTCCGATCGGCACCAGTCAAGTCCATCCACTTGCTGGCAACGCGCTGGATTGTGGCGTCACGCCCGCCGGCGACAAGCTCAGCCGTGCCATCCTCCCGCTTCATGGCGATTGCATCGCCGGCTTTGCCATCGCGGAATAGTTCGGAGATCTGCCGCTCACGCTCGGTCTTCTGGCGGACGGATGTCAGGATCTGCGGCACCTTGTCGCCCAGCGTCTGAACCAGCAGATCGATCACTTCGGGGTCTATCGCCCCGCCCTGCTTCGGGTCACCGATGGCCAGCATGCGGAACCCGTGCTGCTGCTGGAGCTTCAGCAGATTGAGCATGTCGCCCCGGCCGACCTGGGATAGTTCCTCGACAATCACCAGGCTCTTTTGGTCCAGCTTGACGCGGCCCTTTTTCACACGATCGAGGAAGACCGATGTGGCCGCGACGTCCTTTTGTGTCAGCCCGGCATCGCGCAGCGACACCGCCTGTTTCCAGCCGCGAGCGACACCGTAGACATGCTGCCCATCCTCCCGAGAGGCCGCGACGATCGGCGATAGCAGTGTCGACTTGCCCGCCCCCGCCACGCCGACAACGACGGTAAACATTGCCCCGGTTCCGGCCTGTTCGATCACCTCACGTTGCTTGATCCATTGCGGCTGGGTCGGATCGATCTTTGGATGACTGGCAAGGAACGCCTGCGAGGCCCGCTCCAGCGCTTCATGAGACAGCGCCCCCGAGCGATCGGCGCCGAACTTGCGCGCCAGGCCGATGACCGTCCGTTCCTCGTCCAGGTGCATCGCCGTCGTCACCGACCAACGCTCTTTGCCGCGGACAGGCACGTCCTTGCCGAACACGATGCGGGTCATCTCGCCATTCTGCCGGACGCCATGCTCGCGATAGAGGCGCATCACCGCTTTGATCTCCCGGGCCGGGTCATTGCTGATGCCCGCTTCGATCAACCCCCGCGTCGCGAATGCCCGGAACTCTGCCGCGCCCAGCTTGGCCTTCTGGGAAAGCGCTTCCTCGATCAGCGGCAGACTGACCTCGTAAGCGTGACGATGGCGTTCCGCATCCGGACGCAGCTGGCGCTCCTGACCAGGGCGGAGCACCGACCGGTGACGATATCCGATTTCATCCGCAGCCTGCTTGCGCCAGACAGTAAAATCGCTATCGCCGTCGTGCTCGCGCTTCGGCTGCCGCGTTTCCTCGACGCCCTTGCGGAGAAACTTGATCTGGTGCGCCGGTGTCATGGCTTGGAGAAATGTTCGGCGACATAGGCCGGAACGTCGACGATGCGGGCCGCCCCGGTTTTCGGATCCAGGACGGCGTTGATCCCAGCCGCCCGCAGGTTGCGCGCCAGATTGGCCTGATAGACGCCGCCGAATTCTTTGACCAATCCATCCAGCCGGTCCAGGTCCATGGCACCGATACGGCCATTCTCGGTCAGTACCGCGTTCAGCAGCAGCGCGTGGGAATGCAACTGCGGATCGGCAACCGGCATCGGGATCGTCTGAAATTCGGTATAGTCCTGCCCCTGCTCATCGACCGCGGCGATCTCGGCCGTTGGGCGCGACGTGTAGTGGTCCGCGACCACCCATGCCGTGACGCCGGGCTCGACTCCGTCTCGGCCGCCCTTGCCCTTCGTGGCAAACCCCAGATGGGTTTCAACGTATGCCATCGATGTCGCGACCGCGTCTCTGTGCGCCTGTTGGATAATCGCCCGCTCCGCCTCGGTTGGCGCCAAGGCCCATGCCACCGTGACCGACTTTTCGGCACTCCAGATGAAATCCGTGTAGCTGATTGGCTGCTTCGTTGCGGCCAGATGGCGCAAAACATCGGCGGTATCCAGAAAGCCGCCTGTGGCAGACCGGCCGGCCTTGATATGGCGAATGTACTCCGGGGTCAGGTCAGTGTTCGATGGCATGCCATAGGCCGCGAGAAACCGCTTACGCGCGCCTTCGATCACCTTGTCGGATGAAGGTTCGCCGTTGCCATGGGCCGACCGTGGGGCGTCTCCATCGGCGCGCTGGCCGGCGAGGACACGGTCAATCGCTTCGGGCGATGGCAACGCCTTCTCGTCCAGTCCGAACACCTCCGCCACGGATTTCATCGGCCGTTGGATCTGCTTGCCTTCAATCGCCTGTCCGTCGGCCCTTTCCCCGGCGAGGAGGTGCGCCAGTTCGCCTTGCGTCATCGGCCTCGTAGTATCGATACCAAGACGCTGGGCGAGCCTGGGGTCAAGGTCTTCCCGCACCCGCGCGACCGTGCCGCCCTCGGTCGCCAGCGCATCCCGCATCTCCGCCTTGATGACAGCCTTGGAGAGAATGGTGTCGATCCTCTCGATCAAACCGTGAACATCATCCGAATGACCAAACATCCGGCCGTGCGCTGAGACCAGTTCGTCCGCGGCCTCGGAGAATGACATCTCGCCGTCGGCGATTGCCCGGGCGAGATGATCCAGGCCGGTGAACTCGTGCTCGGGAACGCTTTCCCCGACATAGTATTTTGCCAGCAGTTCGTTTTCCGGCTTCAGCGTCTCACTGAGGAAGTACCGGGCAGCCGCCACCGCCCCCGCCGCGCTGCCCGCTGTGCCTGTCCGGGTGCGGAGCACGGTTTAGTCCGCCCTCACGATCGCTTGCTCGATCCTGGCAATTGCCTCCGTCTGGCTCTCGATTGCTCCGTCCAGTTTCAGGATCAAGTTAACCAGTGGGCTGGGCCCCTCCGGCTCGGCCGTGCACGCCGCCAGGATTTCCTTCAGCACCGCGGACTGCTGCGCCTGGATCTTCAGCATGTTCATCAGTCCCTTGATCAGAATGTCCATCGTCTCCCGCAGGTCCGTGACCTGTGTCAATATCCTGTCTTCCATCATGATAGTCGTCCCCGTTTGGTTTGGGAGGCTCGCACTCTACACTTCGCTTGGACCGAAGGTCCCTTGGTCTGTAATTACCCCTTGCCTGGACCCTACCTCCCAAAGCCCGTGGCCTTCCCACTGCATGCCTGTCAACGCCCTCTACTTCCCGGTTGCCTTGCCCGCCAGTTCCCGCTAGGGCCGGTTCATGGCACGTGGCGATGACGTCCTGAGAGCAATCGATCAGTCCGCGACTTTGCGGACAAAGTCGTCGCTTGAGGCCTGGATGACGGCAAACCATGACGCCTTTTCGGCTCGTCTCGCCGAGCGGATTGCCGACTGGAATGTGCTGGTGACGCTGTTCGCCGATGGCAACCTGACAGACCGGTATGGCAATGCGCCCAAGCCGGAAACAGCACGCAAGACCTGGCAGCGGGTTCGGAAAAAGGTCGCCCAAGCCCGAGCCAAACGCGCGACGCCAGATCAGAAGCCGACGCAACTACCTGCCGCTGACAGGAACACGAAGCCGACCACGGTCACGACCGACAATGACGCCATCCGGGCCATGCCGCCTCCCGGACGAAAGATGCCCGCCGTCGATGATGACGAAGAAGACCCAGATAAGTTCTTCAGGACGATAGCGAAACCCCCATAAGGGATGCACACGTGGCAAAAACCATTCGCGACAACATCCTCAGCCTGTTCTCCCGGGACGATGATGACATTCCGCCAATCGCCTTGGATCAACTGCGGCAGGAGCCCGCCGCAGTCCGCGTTGACACTCCCACGGCAACCGGTGTCGACCTGTCACAGCGCCATCGGCTGGTGATGCCGGCAGGCCCGGGGCGGTCTGGCCGGACGCTGTTGTGCCGGTGGATGATCGAGCGGGCCCTCGCCCGCGGCGACCAGCCAACCCTGGCCACGGCCGATGCGGCAAGGCCAGCTCTGAAGCTGTATTTCCCCGACGCGATCGGCCCCGGCTCTACCGAGCGCACACCGGCATGGCTGGAAACGCTGTTCTCCCGGCTGATGAAGTCGCCGCGGACTCTGGTGCTCGACACCGCCGCCGACATGACACTGGCGCCGATCCTCGCCCAGTTACCCACGCTGTATGAGGCCCTGACCGAAAGCGGCGTGGATCCGGTCATGCTCTATACGCTGACGCCGCGCACGATCGACCTGACGGTGCTCGACGCGATGGAAACGCTCGGCTTCAAACCACCAGCAACCGCACTGGTGCTCAATATCGGCTGCACCGAGACGCCCGACCCGGAATATGAGTTCCGGCAACTGCGCCGGCATCCGATCTACAAGGCCGCGATGGACAGGGGCGCGATCGAGGTGTGGATGCCGAGGCTGTTCGCTGCCAAGGCCATCGAAGCCCGCACGATGGCGCTGCACCGTGCGGCCGATCCGGCCGGTGGCCTGGACATCTTTGATCGCACCCGGACGTATCAGTGGCTGGCCGAGATGGAACGCTCGTTCGCCGGGGTTCTATCTTGGATGCCTTGAGCGGCCCGCTACCGCCTGGGGGCGACCCCGGGCAGCGGCTGGTTGAAGACCTCTCGCGGATTGTCGACAGGCTGGAGGCGTCGGCCGAGAGGCCGGAGGCGATCAGGCAAATCCTGCTGCCGGTCCTGACCGAGATACGGGAGGCGCGGCAGGCTATCGAGCGGGTTGCGGATCGCCCTATGATGGACGACCGGCAGGTGCGAACCATCGCTGTGCCGGCGCTGCTGAAGGCATGCACCGCTTGGCAGGTCGTTGCCAGCATGGCTGTCGCGCTGGCGTTCTTCGCGGCAGGCTTCGGCTTGAACTGGTGGCTGACGCCATCGCTCACATGTGGCGCTGACCGAGGCGGCGTCGCGTGCTTCTACTGGGTCACGCCGCCAACTGAACCGGCACCGCCAGCAGAACCGGCGCAGCCCGCGCCGCAGACAAAAACGGGGAGACAACATTGATGGCACAAAACAAGCGCGAGCTACGTCCGTGGGTGCGGCCCGAAGCATCCAAACGCCTCCGCATGGCTATGGAAGTTTGCCGTTAAGGACGAAAAAGGACGTGGTTCAAAGCTGGGTTACACGCGAAGCCGGGTTGGCGCTGCCAGGGCGGATGATGCCACCTTGATTTTTTCAGGTGGGTGCGAGCATGGACCGGAGTGTTGGCGCGGCGGCGAGGCTGCCGGAAAGTGACCGTGAGGAGTTGGCCATTCAAGCGTTGGCGCGATCGGAGCCGGTCAGCGATCTGGCCGACCGACACGGGGTGAGCCGTAAATTGGTCTACGCGCAGAAGCACAAGGCCCGCATCGCATTGGATGACGCTTTCTTGTCGGCCACGGCGGAAGACGAGGTGCTGTTCGAGTTGGTGGTCACCAAGGCCTGGTTGTACCAGGTGATCGTTGCGCTGGCGCTGATTTGCCGCGGCTCGTATCGCGGCGTTATCGAGTTTATGCGTGACCTGCTCGGCATATCCATCAGTATCGGCACCGTTCACAACGTGCTTCAGTCGGCCGCGCGACGGGCGGGCGTCATCAACCACGAGCAGGACCTGTCAGGCATTCCTGTTGGCTTGCACGATGAGATCTTCCAGGGCTCGATGCCCGTGCTGGCCGGCGTCTGTGCCGCATCGACTTACTGCTACCTTCTGGTCGCGGCGCAACATCGCGACGCCGATACCTGGGGCGTGCATCTCCTCGACGCCAGCAGGCAGGGGCTGAAGCCGCAGCATACGATCGCCGATGCGGGGCAAGGCCTGCGTGCCGGGCAGAAGGCCGCCTGGGGCGATACGCCATGCCATGGCGATGTGTTCCACATCCAGCATCAATACGAAGGCCTTGCCAACACGCTGTCGCGTCTCGCCAAGGGCGCCCGGTCAAGACGCCAGAAGCTGGAGGACAGGATCGGCGGCGCGGGCCATCGTGGTCTGGACGGCGAGCTTGTCCCACAGCTGGAGCTTGCGCGGCAGACCGAAACGCGGGCGCCGCCTGACGCATCATTGCCGCCTCGCATGGCACCCTCACCCTCGCACCGAGTTGCCGCAACCCAAGCTGAGTGTCCCGAGTGCTGGAGTGCGACCCGATGACCATCACCGGAGCACCGAACGTATCACGCGCGATCGCCCAGCCGGTCGTCGCCCCGCTGACCAGCGCCGCGATCTTCCTGGTGGTCACGATCAACCCGGGCGTCGCCGCTCGCACCGCCGTGCGTTCGCTCTGTGCGGACCTCTCCGCGCTGCTGCGCGCGGTGGGCACCCGTGACCAGCAGGCCAACCTGTCCTGCATTATGGGGATCGGCTCCGACGCCTGGGATACGCTGTTCGGTGCGCCAAGACCGGCCGAGCTTCACCCATTTCGCGAACTCCGCGCCGGATCGCGCCACGCCGTCGCGACACCGGGCGATCTGCTGTTCCATATCCGTGCCCAACGCATGGACCTTTGCTTCGAACTGGCCACCCAGATCGCCACCCAGCTAGGCGATGCGGTCACGTCAGTAGATGAAGTCCATGGTTTTCGCTATTTCGACGCCCGCGACCTGATCGGCTTCGTCGACGGCACCGAAAACCCGGTCGAACAGGAGGCAATGGACGCCACGCTGATCGGCGAGGAGGATGCAGCGTTCGCCGGCGGCAGCTACGTCATCGTGCAGAAATACCTGCACGACATGGCCAGCTGGAACGCGCTGCCGACCGAGGTCCAGGAACGCATCATTGGCCGTACAAAGCTGTCGGATATCGAGTTGGACGACGCGGTCAAGCCAACCAACGCGCACAATGCGCTGACCTCGATCGTGGAGGACGGCAAGGAGTTGCAGATCCTGCGCGACAACATGCCATTCGGCCGGCCTTCCGAAAATGAATTCGGTACTTATTTCATCGGCTATTCCCGTTCGCCGCGGGTCACCGAGCAGATGCTGGCGAACATGTTCATCGGCCGTCCGCCCGGCAACTACGATCGCCTGCTGGACTTCAGCCGGGCGGTGACTGGCTGTCTGTTTTTCGTGCCGTCCGCGACGGTCCTGGACGACGTGGCGCCCGACAAACCCTCGCCCGCCCCCTACGCCGTCCCCGATGCAAAGCCCAGCCCGCACCCTATGACGCGGGCGTCTGACGGCTCACTCGGCATCGGTTCCCTCAAAGGAAGTCCTCAGCATGAATAACCTGCATCGTGAACTAGCCCCGATCTCCGATGCGGCATGGACCCAAATCGAGGAGGAGGCGTCACGCACCCTGAAGCGCTCCCTCGCCGCCCGGCGCGTGGTTGACGTCGAAGGCCCGCAAGGCACCACCCTGTCCGCGGTCGGCACCGGCCATCTGCTCAAGATCGAGGCGCCCGCCGAAGGTATTTTGGCCCGCCAGCGTATCGTCAAACCAGTCGTCGAACTGCGCGTCCCGTTCGAACTGGATCGCCAGCAGATCGATGACGTGGAGCGTGGCGCGAACGACTCGGACTGGCAGCCGGTGAAGGATGCCGCGCGGCGCATCGCCTTCGCCGAGGACCGCGCGGTGTTCGAAGGCTACCAGGCCGGCGGCATCGAAGGGGTGCGTGCGGGCACGAGCAACCCGATGATGACCCTGCCGACCGATCTGCGGAACTATCCCGACGTGATCGCGCAGGCCCTGAGCCAGTTGCGTCTGGTCGGGGTCAACGGCCCTTACTCGGTGTTGCTCAGTGCCGACGCCTATACCGGGCTCAGCGAAACCCGCGACCATGGATATCCGGTGCTGGAGCACATCAAGCGCCTGGTGAACGGCGAAATCATTTGGGCTCCGGCGATCGCCGGAGGGTTTGTTCTGACCACCCGCGGCGGCGATTTCGACCTGCATATCGGCCAGGACGTCTCGATCGGCTATTCCAGCCATACCGACGCAGTCGTCACCCTGTATCTGCAGGAAACCTTCACCTTCTTGCTGCTCACCAGCGAGGCCGCCGTCGCCCTTGCGCCGCCGAACACCGAACTCGGTGCATGACCTGGTCGCGTCCTTCCGCACATAGGCGGATTTTGCGTGCAACCGGTCGCGGGTTTTGACCGGCGTCGGCGATGGCGCCTCCTTCAACATCAACGACGTTAACTGTAGCGACCTGCAAACATCGGCGGTCGGGATCGCAAACATCGGCGGGCCGTGCGCACGCTGATTGCAACTGATGAATCCACATCGGCGCAAGATCACTGCAACTGGGCGCGGATTGATTGC
>JBEKLE010000251.1:0-9745 GCA_050010355.1 Rhodopila sp.
GTCAGACAGGCCTCCCGCCGCCATCCGCGCCCACGGGATGGCGGACACCGCCAACGTCCGCGTTGGGAGAGGAAGGTTTACACCATGGACCCGAACGCGCTGCCCTTCGATGCTGATGCCATGCTCGCCGGGCTGCGGGAGTGGGTGGAGTGCGAAAGCCCGACCTTCGACGCCGCCGCGGTCAATCGCATGATGGACCTTGCCTCTCGCGCCCTGATCCTCGCCGGCGCGCGGACCGAGCGGATTGCCGGCCGGATGGGCCTCGGGGATTGCGTCCGCGCCACGTTCCCGCACGCGACGCCAACCGAACCGGGCATCTTGCTCATGGGCCATCTGGACACGGTCCATCCGATTGGGACCCTGGCAAAGCTGCCGTTCCGGCGGGAGGGTAACCGCGCCTGGGGCCCCGGCATCCAGGACATGAAGGGTGGCAACTACCTGTCGCTGGAGGCGATCCGTCAGTTGCAGCGGGCGGGCCTTCGAACCAGGCTGCCCGTCACCGTGCTGTTCACCAGCGACGAGGAGATTGGCAGTCCGTCCACCCGCGACCTGATCGAGGCCGAGGCGGCCCGCCACAAATACGTGCTGGTCCCCGAACCCGCCCGTCCCGACGGCGGCGTGGTGACGGGCCGCTACGCCATCGCCCGTTTCAACCTGGAGGCGACCGGCCGCCCAAGCCACGCCGGCTCCAACCCAGGTTCCGGGCGGTCGGCCATCCGCGAAATGTCGAAAAAACTGATCGATATCGAGGACATGTCCACCGAAAGCTGCACCTTCAGCGTCGGTGTCATCCATGGCGGCCAGTGGGTCAACTGCGTCACCACCACCTGCACGGGTGAGGTGCTGTCGATGGCCAAGCGGCCGGAGGACCTCGACCGCGGCGTCGCCGCAATGCTGAGCCTCCGGGCCTCGTCGAACGAGGTCCAGTTCCACGTCACCCGCGGCGTCACCCGCCCGGTGTGGGAGCCTGATCCCAGCGGCATGGCATTATACGACACGGCGCGGGAGGTCGCCCGTGGGCTTGGATTTACCCTCAGTTCGCAAAGCTCGGGCGGCGGGTCGGACGGGAATTTCACCGGCGCGATGGGGATCGCGACGCTGGATGGCCTCGGCGTCGCGGGCGCTGGGGCGCACACGCTGGATGAGCATATCCAGATCGACAGCCTGGCCTATCGCGGCAAGCTGATGGCCGGACTGCTCATGGCCCTGGCCTGACCGCGACCGCGCCCGGCCGAATGGCCTCGGTCTGGCGCGCGATCAGCAGCCGCCCGAGGCTGTTCGCCGGCCTTGCGGTCATGATCGCGACGTGGCCTGTGCTGCCGACGGCCATGGCCACCACCACCCGAGGGATCGTGGCCTGGGATATCGGCGTGCTGGTGTTCCTCGTGTCGGCCGCCCTGCGCTTCGCCACTGCGTCGCCGGACGACATGCCCGCGGCCGCCGAGGCGCAGCAGGAAGGCGAGTGGACCATCTTCTGGCTCACCCTGGCCGTGATCGTCGTCAGCTTCGTCGCCGTCAGCAGCGAGTTCGCGGCAATCAAAAGCGGCCCTCCCGAACGGCGCGGCTTCGATGTCGCTCTGGTCGCGGTCACCCTGTTCCTGTCGTGGCTGGTGACCCATGTGACCTTCGCCTTCCGCTACGCCCATGAATTCTATGCGCGGGATCTTGGCGGCCCGGATGTCGACCGGGGTCTGGACTTCCCGGGCGAGAAGGAGCCGGACTATCTGGATTTCCTCTATTTCTCGCTGGTGCTGGGAATGACATTCCAGGTCTCGGATGTGCAGATCACCAGCCGCAAGCTGCGCCGGGTCGCCGCTCTGCAGGGGTTGCTGAGCTTCTTGTTCAACACCGTCATCATCGCGTTTACGGTGAACATCGCCGCCGGGCTGATGGGATAGTCCGACACCCCGGCACAGCGTCCTGCAAACGGATCCGCGAGCGGGCTTTCAACGGGAAACCGCCGGTCGGTCCATGCGTTCGCCGAAGATGGCCGTAATCGCTCACTGTCTTCAATCGCTTTTGGCCGGGGCAGTCGCCGGGGTCGTCTCGGTTGCTGCGCTCGTGTTAACCGACGTGGGAAGCATCGGGACCGTGATGCTGGACGATCCGAGCGGCTGGATCGCGTTCACGCTCCTGGCATCAGCCTTTGCCTCCACGTTTGGCATTGCCGCGGTTTGTAGTGCACTCCTGGAAATCAGCGGAAGCGATGACAACAGTGTTACCGGGCCGGGTGGAAATCCGCACTCTGCTGGCATTGACCCTCCGCGGTCTGAAATGCGCCGGGCTATGAGCCGTCGTAATCCCGTCCCGAGCGTCGGCGGCGCCCGGTCATAGAAAGGTTGGCCGGGACAGCGGTGGTGACCCCCGGCCGTTGGAACTTGCCTTCCTACCGAACGGCCATCCGTACCAGCGCCCCGGCTACGTCGAACAGGTCCAGCAGCCGTGCCACATAATGATCGTGCACGACAAAACCGGGCGCCGAGGGATCCTCCATCTGCCGTTCCAGCGCATCCAGCATCCGCAGTAATCGCCGTTCGTGCAGTCCGAACCGGCGCTGCACCGGGTCGGCCACGACGCCGGCGAAGGCCGAGGCAACGGTCGATGCCGCCAGCAAACCGCCGGTCAGCCCTGCCACCAGCACAGCCGAGGGTGCCACGGGGAACAGCGTGTACCAAACCGAACCCAGCGCTCCGCCCATCGGGAACGACAGCACCGCGGCCCGCTGGGCGATCGCGGCGGCGAGCGTTGGGCCGAGCGACAAGGCGCCGGGGGTGAGTTTCCGCAGCGCCAGGGCCCCGGTGCTCAGGCTGAGCAGCGCCGTCGTAATCTCGGTCGCCGCCGCCCGGGTCCGCGTGTATTCGGCCATGGCGTCTTCCAGGCGCCGGCGCAGCGCCGGATCGTCGCCTCGCGTGCCGATCGCTTCCAGCGCCGGGGTCAGAGCCGCGACGACCCGCGGATCGGACAGAATCGTCTCCGCCAACGCGTCCTTTTCGGCCACACGGTCCGCGGACTGGTACGGCAGTTCCAGCAGGTCGGCGTGCAACCGCCACGCAAGTTCCTTGCCCACCGCCGTATGCACGACCAGCCGTGTGTTGCCGAGGCGTGACGCGACCCGCGTTGCGCCGAGTTTGGCGGCAGCCTTCGCCGCGATCAGCAGGCCAACCTGTGGCGCCGCCATCGTCAGGTTCAGCGGCGCGCGCGCAATGTCCCAGCCGACCGCTGCCCGATGCAAACGGATCGAGCCACTAAACGAAAAATTCCGGTCCACGAAAGGCTGGACGCGTCGGCGCCGTTCGGCAAAATAATGGTTTACTCCGTCTTCGACGATCTGTGTGGCGTACGCCCTGTCCGCTCCCGGATCGATCAGAGACACACCAGTTTCCGCAATTGTGTCCATCATTCACACCCGTTGAGCGTTCCCCGAGCCCTGGTTCAACGCGTGGGACCGGGCTGGCGTTCCCGCTGTCGTCGGAGGAAGAGATGTCCCCGGCTGCCAGCGACGACAAGATCGTCGAAACCGTCGTGATGAAACGCGTGTTCTGGCGCCTGAAGCCCTTCCTGCTCGCCGCCTGCCCTAGGCCGGCTTCAGGCGAAACGCGTTCAGCGGCTCCGGCGAACTGGGCCGCGGCGTGCGCAACATTGACGCGGCGCGGTCCTGGTCTTTCACCAGAGCCTCCAGCATCGGCAGGTCGTCGGGCTTCGGACGCAGTCCCGTCGCCTTGACGCGGGCCTCGAACTTGATTTCGGTCATCGCCGTCTCCCCGATCAAGCCGCCAGGGCGGTTGACATTGCTGGCCGTTTGCTGCGCCAGTTGGTTGCTGTCTCGTAGGCATGGCCGGCGCGGAAGACCGTCGCTTCGGCGAACGGCTTGCCGACGATCTGTGTGCTGACCGGCAGCCCGCCGTCGCCGTACCCCGAACAGAGGCTCAGCGCCGGCAGCCCGGTCACATTGAACGGCATGGTGAAGGTGGGTTTCTCCAACATTCCCCATTTCGGCACCTCGGTGATCTTTGGCGCCTCGGCCGGGGCGGACGCGGTGATCAGCAGGTCGAGGCCGGCCATCGCGTCGCGCATTTCCACGCACAAAACCCGCCGCCGGCGCAGTGCCTGCACATACTCCGAAGCTCGGAGGAGGGCGCCGAACGCCAGGCGATCGCGCAGCAGTTCGCCGTAGTCGTTGAAGCGTTCCTTCAGCCACGGCTCGTGAACGGCGTAGGCCTCGGCTGTCAGAATGAGCCAGCCGGGGGCGTTGTAGTCCATCATCGGCGACAGGGTGACGTCGCGGATTTCGGCGCCTTGGGCGCTGAAGATGGCCAGTGCGTCCTCGATGCCCTGCTTCGTGGCGGGGCTGGCGGGATTGTCGGTCTCGTAGAAGTGCCGGATGACGCCGATGCGCAGACCCTTCGCACCCTTGTCAAGATCGGCGGTGAAATTCGCCACCGGGTGGTCGGCGCTGGCCGGGTCGAGCGGATCGTGGCCGGCCATCGCCTGCAGCAGCAACGCGCAGTCCTGCACCGTCCAGGCCATCGGGCCGGTGTGATCCAGGGTCTGCGACAGCGGCAGGACGCCGCGCCGGCTGGACAATCCGTATGTCGGCTTGATCCCGGCGATCCCGCACAGCGCGGACGGGCCGCGGATCGAGCCGCCCGTATCCGAACCGGTGCCGCCCAGGACCAACCCCGCCGCCACAGCCGCGCCTGTGCCGGACGACGAGCCGGCGGTGAAATGGTCCGGGTTCCAGGGATTGCGGGCGGGCGGCCAGGGGAGGTCGAAGGACGGGCCGCCGATGGCGAACTCATGGGTGGCCAGCTTGCCCATCAGGACGGTGCCGGCGTCGGCCCATTTCTGCGCCACCACCGAATCCTCAGTGGGAACGTTGTGTTCGAGCAGCCGGGAATGGGCGGTCGTGCGGATGCCGGCGGTGTTGTAGATGTCCTTGTGGCCGATCGGAATGCCGTCGAGCGGTCCTTTTCGGGTCCCCGACATCATCCGAGCCTCGGCGGCCGTTGCGTCGGCCATGGCTCGGTCTTCGGTGACCAGAAGAAAGCTGTGCAGCGTCGGATCGAGTTTCTTCACGCGATCGAGGCACATGCGGGTCAGTTCGACCGGCGACAACTGCTTTGCCGCGATCAGCTTGCTGGCCTCGGCGATGGTGAGGAACGGTTCCATCACCGCACCTCCGGCACGAAAATGACCGAGGGTTCCGCCTCGCGCGGCATCGGCCTGGTGGCGCGGGCGATCATCGCCTGGAACATCGGATAGGCCCCGAACAGGACGGATTTCTGCTCGGCCGTCAGTGTCAGGCCGGTCTGATCCACCAGTGTGCTGAATTCTTCCTTGCCCATTTTGATTGTCCCCATCATATCGCGCGCGGTCTAAACCTTGACCAATTCCCTGGCCCGGACGCAGCTTGCCATCGCACCGGTTGCCGTTGTTACCACCGGAATTTCTCCATGCCGGCAGGCGTCCACCGCGTGCCGGCAACGCGGCGCGAGGGCACAGCCCGGGGGCAGTTCCGCCAGATTGGGCGGACTGCCCGGAATGGTCTCCAACCCTCGTCCGCGCATGCCACCATGCACCGTCGAGGACAGCAAGCCCTGTGTATAGGGATGCATGGCATGGCGCATGACCTGCCGGGCGGTTCCGGTCTCGACGAAGCGGCCCGCATACATCACCGCGATGCGGTCGGAGATCTCGGCCGCGGCGCCGACGTCGTGGGTGACGAACACGATCGCCATGCCAAGTTCCGCCTGCAACTGTCTCAACAGCAACAGAATCTGGATCTGCACCGTTACATCAAGCGCGGTTGTGGGTTCATCGGCGAGCAGCACGCTGGGTTTGCACGCGAGCGCCAGGGCGATCATCGCGCGCTGCCGCATGCCGCCCGACATCTCGTGCGGAAAATTCTTCAACCGGCGTTCGGCGGAGGGAATTTTCACCTGTTCCAGCAGTCCAAGGGCGCGTTTCATGGCGGTTCGATTGTCGCAGCCTTCATGCTGCACGATCGTTTCGGCGATCTGCTGGCCGATCGTGTAGACCGGATCAAGGGCGGCCATCGGCTCCTGAAAGATCATCGATACGGCGCCGCCGCGCAGTTTCGCAAGCGCTGCCGCGGGAAGGCCGAGGATTTCCCGGCCGTTCAGCCAGACCTTGCCGGAAACGCCGGCGTAAGGCGGCAGCAATCCCATCAATGCCTTGAGGCTGACGCTTTTGCCGGAGCCGGACTCGCCCAGGATCGTCAACGTCTCGCCCGCCTTGAGCGAAAAATCGACGCCGTTGACGGCCGCGACATCGGTGTTACGGCGTTTGAAACGCACGGTCAGGTGGTCGACCTGGAGAACGGGGGGCAGGACGTTGCCGTCAGGCATGGTGCACCGGCGTGTGTTCCATCGGTAGCAACTGGGCCTCCGGGATCATGCAGGCGACCAGATGGGTCGGGTCGGCGTGGCGATCGAACGGCGCCAGCAACGGCGGCACAGTTTCGGCGCATCTTGGCTGGGCGAAGGCACAGCGGGTGCGGAACCGGCAGCCGGAGGGCGGGTTGATCGGGTTGGGCGGATCACCGGTCAGCGGCATTTCCGTGGTGCGGCGATCCGGGTCGAGCGTTGGTTTCGATGCGAACAAGGCGCGCGTGTAGGGGTGGCGCGGATGGCGGTAGATCTCATCGACCGGACCGGCTTCCACGACGCGGCCGAGATACATCACCATGACCCGGTCGCTCATATACTCGACGACGTTCAGGTCATGACTGATGAACACATAGGTTAGACTGAGACTGTCCTTGAGGTCACTCAGCAGGTTCAGCACCTGCGCCTCGACCGACTTGTCCAGCGCGGCGACGGCTTCATCGAGGATCACCAGGCGCGGTTCCAGGGCGAGCGCGCGGGCGATGTTGACGCGCTGGCGCTGCCCGCCGGACAGTTCGTGCGGGTAACGACGCGCGTACTGGCGTGGATTAAGACCAACCCTCGACAGCAGATTTTCCGCTCGGTCGTACGCTTCCCTGCGGCGGAGGCCGTGCATGCGGGGCGCGTAAGCGATGCTCTCGGCCATTGTCATGCGCGGGTTGAGGGATGAATAGCTGTCCTGGAACACCATCTGCATTTGCCGGCGCATGTCGCTGACGGAGATGCCGCGCCGGTCCCCGACCTGATCGCCGTCGAACACGACGGAGCCGGCGTCGGGCTCCACGAGGCGCATCAGCAGGCGGGCGGTGGTGGATTTGCCGCAGCCGGATTCCCCGACGATGCCGAGCGTTTCACCCTTTCGGACTGAGAACGATATGTCATCGACGGCCTGCACGGTGGCGACCTGGCGATTGAGCAGCCCGCCGCGCACCGGGAAGTGCTTCGTCAGGTTCTCCACGATCAGCAGCGGCTGGGCAGGGCCGCCTCGATCCAGTGTGTCCGGCTTCATTTGTTCAGTCTCACGTCCATCGCGCTGCGGACTCCGTCGCTCATGAGGTTGAAACACATCGACGTCAGGAAGATCATCAGGCCGGGCAGGGCGGCGACGTAGGGTTGCACATAGATCGCCTGGCGCAGCGAATTCAGCATCAGGCCCCATTCCGCCTGTGGCGGCGTCACGCCGAGGCCGAGGAACGACAGGCCGGCAGACAGGATGATCGAGACGCTGATCAGGCTGGTGGCATAGACCATGATTGGCCCAAGCACATTCGCCAGCACATGATACCTAATGATCTGCAGCGTGGTGCTGCCGGACGCTCGGGCTGCCTCGACGAAATCAAGGTGCCTCGCCTGTGTCGTTACGGTTTCGGAGACCCGCACCACGGGCGGAATGAACACGACGGCCAGCGCAATGATAGAGTTGGACAGCCCGTTGCCCAGCAGGCCGCAGATGGCGATCGCCAGCAGGATCGAGGGAAACGCGTAGAACACGTCCATCGTCCGCATGATCAGCGTGCCGAGCCAGCCGCCGGCATAACCCGCCAGGATTCCGAGAAAACCGCCGACGATCAGGGAGATCGTCACCGGCAGGATCGCGGCGAGCAGAGACAAGCGTCCGCCGTAACAAAGCCGGGTCCAGAGATCGCGTCCGGTTTCATCTGTGCCGAGCCAGTGGCCGGTGGTGCCGATCGGTTTCAGCCGCGCGAGAACGCTGCCGGCGTAGGGGTCGTAATGCGTGACCAGGGGGGCGCCGAGCGTCATGAACAGGATACCCACCAGCACCAGCGTGACGGCCATGGTGACCTTGTCGCGCAGCAGCCTTTGGCCAACGGATTTCCAGTATCCCGGAGCGGGGGTGGCTGGTATTTCCGCGCTCGGTACAAGCTGGCTGTCCAGCATGATGTCCGACATGCCGTGACCCCGGTTCAACGGCGGATGCGCGGGTCGATCGCCGCCTGGGCGATATCGACCATGAGGTTGAGCAGGACGAAAAACGTTGCCAGCACCAGGATCGTTGCCTGAAGCACCGGGATGTCGCGGCGGAAGATCGCGAGATTGAGCAGGTTGCCGGAGCCGGGCCAGTTGAACACGGTCTCCACCAGGATCGAGCCGCCGAGCAGGTAGCCGAACTGGAGGCCCATCAGGGCCAGGACCGGCGGGGCGGCATTCTTGGCGATGTGGTGGATCACCGGCCAGCGGGTCAGGCCTTTCGCGGACAGCGCGCCGACGAAATCCTGGCCGAGGATGTCGAGAACGGTGGCCCTCACCAGCCGTCCGATGACGCCCATGGGGATCAGCGACAGGGTGACGACCGGCAGGACGAGGTATTGCAGGCGGTCATACAGCGGGAGCGAATCATCTCCCATGCCCTGGGCGGGCAGCCAGTCGTGCAGCACGGCGCACAGCATGACCAGCACGATCGCGCACCAGTAATGCGGCAGTGAAACGCCGACCGTGGCGATGCCGGAGAACAGCTTGTCGGGCCAGCGGCCGTGATACAGCGCCGAGACCATGCCGCAGAGGATTCCCACTGAGAAGCCGAGAGCAGCGCCTAGGATGGCGAGGACGAAAGTGTTTTCGACGGCGGCAAGAAGCTGTCCCCAGACCGGGGTGGCATTGAAGACCGACAGGCCGAAGTCGCCCTGCACGGCTCGAAATAACCAGAGCAGATACTGCATATACAGCGGTTTATCGAAGCCGAAGGCGGCTTTCATCTGCGCAATGACCTCGGGCGAGGCCTCGGGTGGCATCAGCATGTCGATGGGGTTGCCGGGCACGATGTGCACCAGCCCGAAGACCACGAGGGACACACCGAGCAGGATGGGGATAGCTTGAAACAGGCGGCGTATGGCGAAGAGGAGCATGCGGTCCGGTGTCTCCGTATGCTGGGATTGGCCCGCATCTTGGGGGTACAGGCGTATGTTGCGATGCAGCAACCCGGCGACTCCTAGCACAGCGGGCGCCACTGTCCAGGGGCTTGTTGGACGATTTGTGGGCGGTTGCATCAATTTGGTCAGAGATTTAGCGTCCAGGACCGATCTGGCTAATCGTTAGGCAGTCGTGGCGGCGGCGATGCGGTGTCGATACACTGATCATCACCGGGACGGCGTCGCGGGTGTGCTGCTAGTCCACGACAAGGTGTTCTTCGTCGCGGACGCCGACGCGACGTTCACCGATGAGGAACATAACGCGACGCTGTCCGCCATGGGATACGCGTTCTGCGATGTCATCGGTTCGGCGGAGGTGATCGACCTGATCCGGCGGGATGGTGTCGCCGGTGAGGCAGGCGCCGAAGCGATGGCATAACCCTTGCAGCGGGTTGCCGGTCCACGATCACA
>JBEKLE010000252.1:0-9586 GCA_050010355.1 Rhodopila sp.
AAGATCATGTATTTCGATGCGCCGGCGGAGCGTTTCGATCCTCGCCCGGCGTCGCTGTCCTTCGTCGTCGCCGCGACCGGTCTTTTCACCGGGTTTTTCTTCCTTTTCCCTGCTCCGGTCGTGGCTGCCGCGCAGGCCGCGGCGGGTGTGCTGTTCCGGTAGAGTACCTTTTTTATTGAGTGAAAGCGCCGCGGCACCCTATACGGGCACGACGTTGCCGATCCGAGTTGGGGCGTGTATGGACCTTGATCCGACCACCGTCGCCAGATTGGACGACGCCGACCTGGTGCTTCAGTTCGAGAGCATCGGCGACAACTGCGAACTCGGCCTGGTGCAGCGCCAGGCGGGGGCGGAACCGCTGGGATTGCTCCGTTTCGCCGGCGCCCCGTTGCGCAACCTGCTGCGCGGTCTGAACGCGCGGTTCGCCAACATCGCCGATCCGGGCCATATCCGGATCAGCCCCGAAAACGGCGAGTTCATGGTCAAACTGACCAAGTACGATTTCACCTTCCATTCTCAGGTCAGGATCGGGCAGCCTCCAAGATCCTGGTGTTCCGCCAGAACGAGAATCTGTCGGGCAGCGATCTGGTCGACCTTCGCATAGCGCTGTCCGCCTACGGGCCTTGTATCCTGCTGTGGGTGCAGGTCGCCTCTCCGGGCCACCCGCCCGGAACGGTGGAGGTCGCGGACGAGCGGATGATGGTGGGCTACGTCCGCCGCCTCGCTGAGCGTGACTGTGTTCCGGATCTGGATTTGCAGTCCTGGATGCAGGTGCTACGAAGGGCTCACGCGATATGGCTTCAGGCCCGCAAAGGGCGGCTGGTGCGGCACGCGGCCGATGCGCCGCCGCGGACGGAACTGACCTTTGGGCTCGAGGGAAACGCGGCGCCGTGCCTCGGCCGCGGCTGGTCCGGTCCAGAGGCTGGCTATCAGTGGGCAGTAGGCGAGCGCAGCGTGATCACCATCGATGTCCCCGCGGAGGCGGAGGAATACTGGCTGGAGATGGATGTCGCGCCCTATATCAAGCCCCCTTTGCTGCCGCGGCAGCGGTTGGACGTGCTGATTGACGGCACGCTGGTGCATAGTTTTGTTCCGCTGCCTCGCGGCGAGGTCGGCTGCGTGGTACCCGCTCGTCTCGTGGCCGGGCGCAAGTCGGTTGAGATCGTATTGGATCACCCCCACGCAGCAAGCCCGATGCTGGTCGCGGGGGGTGGCGACGATAGACGGCTGGGCGTATCGTTCCGCCGGTTGGCACTGGTTTGTGCTTAGGGCTCCAGAAGCCGTTTCTTGGACGGTGCAAAGGCGCCTGGCGTCCGTATGGGACTCTCTCCGCACTCTATCAGCAAGCAGCCATTCTAACACACAGGAAGAAGGAGGACTCCGGAGGGCCACGAAGGACCAGTCGGATCTTCGAGCCCCAAACAAGCCACGCCGATGGATCGTCTGGGCCCGCCCGGCCGTGCCGTCTCGTCATGCCGGCAAAGGCCGGTATCCACGCCTTCTTTCGTCCAAACAACCATTCGCTACGGTGCCGTCGGCCGGCAACAGGTCAGCACCAAGCGCCATTCGGATCAAGGCGCTACCTCATTTCCTCGATCGCCGCTCCATCAAATCACGCGAGCTTCGTGGCCCTCCGCGGCTCTCGTTCTTCCTCCGTGTTAAAATGCCTTGCCTGATCGCGGCAAGGTCCCAAGCCCTAAGCAACATGTTCCACCGACATCGCGCCAACCGCACCCCACATCCCAACAGCACCGCTCACGTCGCATCCATTACATACGTAACTAAATCCCCAACCCCACCACCAATTTCGCGCACGAAGAACCCGCCCTCCACGGGACAGAATCCAAGCCTGGAGTAAAGCTCGGCGACCACATCGTTTTTCGGTGTCGGCAGAACCTCGCCCACCAACCGCTTCGCCCCCAGGGCAACGGCAATTTCGATCAGGCCGCGAAGCATGAATTGTTCCGCCGAACGCGAAAAAATCCGGCAACTCATCAGCCAACTGTCGATCCGCACCGTCTCACCCTCGTGAACAGCGACCAGCGTCGATGTCAGCCCATGATCCCCGAAACGATCCACCAGCCGCAACCCCAGAACGACCGCATCCTTGCGATCCAGGAACCCGCGGATCTGGGCTTCGCTGTAACGACGGGTCGTCACATTGAACTGATTGGTCTTCAGTTCCAACTGGGCAACCCGTCCGATATCGGCTTCCTCGGGCCGTCTCAGCAGCCCCCTCATGCCCAGACCGGCCAGGTAGCTGCCGATGTCGGTCGCGCCCGCTTGCTCCGCCAGGGCCGCAGCCCGCGCGGTATAGGCGGCAGCACGGCCAAGGTCCGCCTCGGTGTAACGATCGGCGTCCAGCCAGTGACCCGCGTCAAACAGATCGATGAACGCGGTGGGATCAGAGCCCATGCAGACGACAGCGATTTCAGGACATTCGTGCCGCACGAGGTCGCACTCGGCCGGGTTGTCGTCGCAGAAAACGAAGCTGTCCAGGCCAACGTTCAGATCGGCGGCGATACGTCGCAGGCCGGCCACCTTGTCGTTCCAGGAACATTCGAACGCGGAGAAATCCGATCGCCGCAGAACCGAGTTCGGGTGTTCCAGCCCGACTTCAGCAACCACTCGATCATTCTTTGAGCAGACCGCAAGAATAACGCCCCGCTCACCCAGACCTTTGACATAGCGCTGCCAGTCCTCGAACGCCTCACCGGCGGGAGAACCAGGACCGAGCGTGATGCCTTCGACGCCGTCATCACCAATCACCCCGCCCCACAGCGTGTTGTCGAGATCCAGCACCAGAACCTTTTTTGACCGCGCGTTGGCACACCGCCAGGCCGCGCGGAAAAGCGGCAGATAATCCGGCAGCCACCTCTGATCGTGGTCAAGCTTGGCGGCGTAGTAGAATTTCGCTGTTGAAAAACGTCGCGTACCGATCTCATGCGCCAGCGCCTCCATGTCCACCCAGGTGACGAGGCCGCGACCGGCTTCCAGCAGCATCTCGTTCAAGCGCCGCACCTGGTTCGCAGGTGAGGCTGGCGCCAGCCGTTCCGCCACGCCGCGATACCGCTGCGGAGGGGCCACCAGTATATGCTGGATGATCCTCACGTTGGTCCCGGCGAGCTTCTCCCACATGGTCCGTAGCAGCCCGGCATTCCCCGCAAGCGCTGCGTCGACATCTGTGGCCGGCGAACCGATCGGCAGGGGCGCGATCATGTCCCTCCAGTGCGGCGCGATCACCGCCAGATCCGGACCGAAACCATGTAGCGCGGTGCCGGGATCAAGCACCTCCTGCACATAGGAGCCGTAGGGCGCCTGATACACGATGGGAAACACGCCTTCCTGGAAAACCGAGCAGGCGACCGCGCGGGCCAGGTAGTCGATGGTAACCGCGCCCAGGACGGCAATTCGTTGCGTCGGCATGCCGGCCGGAATTGCGGACGGATCGGCGGCAGCTTCGGCGATCTTGTCGCCGAACTGAAAGATCGCCGCCAGGTTCGGCGATTTATCGCCGGAACCCGGGACCGAGAGGAACCCTTCTGAATGAGCATTACGGTCAAGCATGAGGCGCAGCCCGGTGTCCATTACGGCATCCTAATTTATTTCGAGGCTGCATTGTCACGTCGAAAATGGTTTATAGGCCCAACCGATGCCGCTCATAGCAGGAATTCTGGATCAAGATGACTGTCCTTACCTCGGCCAAAGCTGCGCTTGCCGACAATGAACTGGTCCTCCGGTTCGAAAGTCTCGGTGACAGTTGCGAACTGGGCCTGGTGCAACGCAGCGTCGGCGCGGAACCCCTTGGCATGTTCCGTTTCGCGGGCGCTCCGCTGCGACATCTCATACGAGCGATGCAGGCACGATTCGAAGGCATGGCGGATCCCGGGAATATCCGCGTTCAGCCCGAGAACGGCGAGTACATGATCAAACTGACCAAGTACGACTTCATCTACCATGCCCATGTAAAGATCGGTGACGCCGACCCGGCCGTCCTGCACCAGCAGCAGAGCCGGACCGTTCGCTTCCTCGTGGACAAGCTGATCGCCGACCTGGAAACACCCGACAAGATCATGGTTTTCCGGCAGAATGAGGTGTTGTCGGCGAACGACCTGCACGACTTCCGCCAGGCCCTCGCTGCCCACGGCGCCGCCACGCTGCTTTGGGTGCAGGAAACCCGTCCCGAGCATCCCCCCGGCACAGTCGTGGTGGTCGATGACCGGCTGATGATCGGCTATGTGACCCGGCTGGCGCCACGGAACGATGCGCACGACCTCGATCTTCCGTCATGGCTGACCATGCTGCGAGCGGCGCACGATGCCCGTTCGGCGTGCCCCTGCGAGCCGAACGAATCCGCGTTGCCCCGCCGCATCGACGCCGTGTTCGGAAGGGACGGCAATGCGGCCGCGCTCACGGGCTTTGGCTGGTCGGCGCCCGAGAATGGCTTCACATGGTCGATCGAGGACCGCAGCGCCTTGACCATCGCCAGACCCGGTGTTGCCGAAACCTACGTGCTTGAGATGGATGTAGTCCCATTCGTCGCGCCGCCCGCCGTTACGGGGCAGAAATTGGGCGTCACCGTCAATGGTGAGCTGATCCACACCTTCGATCCGCTGCCGCGCGGCACGGTCACATGTACCGTCCCTGGCCGCCTGTTGGACGGCCAGGACACGATCCGGATTTTGCTGGATCACCCCGCGTCGGCCAGTCCACGCTCGGTCCGAGGACAGAACGACGACAGGCGCCTCGCGGCAGCGTTCTATCGTTTGTCGCTGATCTGCAACTGACCCAGGTCACGCAACAACGCCGTGCAAACTCAGCAGCGCCCGGATTTTTGCCACCGAGGTTGTCTCGAGCATCTCCCGGTCGCTTAGTTCGAATCCGAAATTCGTCTCCAGTTCAGTCATCAGCATGATCTGTCGCAGACTGTCCCATTTCCGCGTGTTGGACATATCGGAGTCAGCATTGATCGCCGCCGGATCGATTCCCAGTGTTCCGGCGATCAGGGTGTGCAGCGTATCGTCAGCCATTCGTTCATTCCCATGCAGTTGCGCGGCCGCACCATCCTATTTCAGATAATCCGCCCATCGTATATAATGCAGTATATATTGGCGAAACGTCCATTCATGCGCGTGCCACCGATAGGTCGCGTTTGTATCGTAAAACCGCAGGTTCAGGCGGCCAGCCACCATCGGATGGATCGGTACGCACTCAAAATCCTGCCCGGTGTGCCGCCGCAACAGAACATCGACCTCACCGATCGCGGCCCGCGCCAAAGCTGGGGACAGGATGCTGCAACGGCTCAGAATTTGCTTCATCAGAAAAGCCACGGCCGTCGCCGTGACATGCCCGCTGGTGTAGAATAAATTGACCGACCGGAACGTCTTCTCGACCCAGTCGGCCAGCGCAATGTCGGCGATGGCGTCAGCGGCTTCCCAGCGAGCGACATCCAGACGCAAACGCCTGTCGAGGTCAGGCATGCGTTCGGTGGTGACGCGGATATACTTCTCGAACATTTCGTCATCCGACAGCGTTTCCGTCGAAATGACCGCGGCGATCGAATCAGGCCACGGATAGCGGTCGGGATCCCGGGCAACGCGCGGATCATTGCCGGCGAATGGCCAGAGACAGGTCGCGGAAAAAGGCGGGAACCGCACGATCGGGACATGCTTCGGAATACGCTCATGCAAGGCCGCGCGGTTCGGCGAAACGCCGCCTGTCTCCACCTGTTCCCACACCGTCACCACATCAGCCATGAAGTCGTCGCCGTATTTCTGCGCCCAATCCCGCTCGGTTACGAGGTGCAACGGAATCCACTTGAAATCCAGCCGCCCGGCCATGCACTGCATGAACTGTCCGGTCTTCTGCAATTCCTCGCCCTGGCAATTGGCGTAGATCAGGACCGAATGGCTCATGGGCGCCACTGCGCCCATCTGATCGTGTCAAGGATATAGTCGCGGTGGGTGCGCTGGTTGTTCGCCCAGCGGTATTTCATATCCTGCGACCACCACGACAGATTGAAATGGCCGGCGACCCTTTTGTGGACTGGCACTTCTTCGTGCCCACCGACATAGCCGTCGAGCAGGGCATCGAGTTCGGCCGCCACAACCTCCGAACTGACGACGTCACGAACCAGGCCGTCGTCCAGGACCTGCTCCACCATCTCCCGCAGCAGAACCGGACCCTCCCTGTCAGGCGCAACAAAAACGCGGCTGCTGCTGATATGGCGCTCGATGAAATCCGCCAGCGCCATATTGGATTTTTTACCCTCGGCCCGCCACCGGCGCAGGTCGTTGGCGAACATCTCGTCAAGCTCCAGCGGTTCCTGTTCGGCGGACATCTCGTACATCAGGTAAAGCACATCATCCGGCATGTTCATGCCGGCGAGCGCCTGGGCAAGCCGGTCGCCATACGGGTAACGCGACGGATGATAGCGCCCCGGTTCAGGCGCCGCCCGGCCGTCCGGTCCCTGGAACGGCCAGAGCGAGCGGATGATCGGCGTATAGAATGTGCGCATCGCGCAGCCGGCAGCCGACCGGAGGCGCAACGATTCCCGCGCACCCGGGCTGCCGGCGTTCAGTTCCGTCCAGCAGACCTGCATCGTGTCGAGCGTTTCCGGTGGCAGGGTCGCGGCCGCCTTGGCCAGCCCCTGGCTCAGGTCGAGAAAGCGCATGCCGAACCGCCCTTTGAGGCAGGGCAGCTTGGCGATCACCTGGCAGAGGCGCATCGCCACACGGCCGCCGGCGATGATCCCGTGGACCGGCTCCAGCCCCGTTCCAGCAGGCGCCGAAGACAGGCGAGGACCATCCGCATCGGCCTGTGCCAGATGGGCCGAATGAAAGCACACCGCCAGCCGCCTTGAGTCTTCGATCGGCACGTGGTCGCGCGGCCGCGTGGCATCAGGGTGAATGAGGGTAAGCCCAAGACGTTCGGCGCCGCTGGTCAGTCCAACCGGCAGCGGAATGACAAGCGTCTCCCGCGTCGTGATCTCGAACGAACCGATCGCGGTTTTTCCAGCGCGGATCACAAGCCGTTGGTACAGCACCTTCGGCGGATAGATCGCGGGATGGACGTCGAACCGGAGAACATAGGCGAGGTCGTCGCCCGGCAAAGGAAGTGTCAGCTCACTTTCCGCGCCGATGGCCCAGGCAAATACATCCTCGACCGACCAGCCGGCGCCCAGAGCGGTCGGGAGGTTCCCCGAAGTTCCGAAAATGTAGGCGGCGTCCAAAAATCCACCTGTAAAAAATGTTGGTCACGGCAGCAACTGCCTATCATAGATAGGGCAGTCCGCACCATCCGTTCAAGCTATCAAATAATGCGGCCCATGTCTCATTTGCACATTTCAGAACGTTTCTCAGGCAACGCGACGCGAAATGCCTGACTTCGGACTGACTGCGCCTTTGACAACAATCGGCCGTGCGCGGAAAACAGCATGATCCTGGGGAAGGGAAGCACCATGTCCGAACCACCGGCCACATCAGCCGCCAGCGCGAAAGCACCGATGGGAGCGGGGATTTCGGCAATCGGCTTCATTGGCCTTGGCGTGATGGGGGAACCGATGTGCGGCCATCTGGCTCGCCGGTCGGGGGTACCGGTCCTGGCGCACGATCTGCGCGCCGAACCGTTACAGCGGCTCCGCGCACAAGGTGTGAAGGCGGCGTCGGTGCAGGCGATCGCGGGGTCGTGTGACGTGATCCTCCTGTCGCTGCCCGACGGCCGCGCGGTTGCCGCCGTGGTCGAGCAGCTTGAGCCCCATCTGCGCCCCGGACAGTGCGTTGTGGATACCAGCACGTCGTCGGTCGAACTGACCCGGCAGATCGGCGCCCGCCTGCTGGCGAGGGACATTCTTTACGCCGACGCACCGGTCGCCCGGACACGGGAAGCGGCGTCGCGCGGTGAGCTGAGCATCATGGTGGGCGCCACCGGCGATACCTTCGCACGTATCCGCCCGATTCTCGAAACCATGGGAACCGATGTGACCCATTGCGGTCCGATCGGTTGCGGGCAGGTGGTGAAGATCCTCAACAACATGCTCGTCTTCCAGCACTGCGGCGCCCTGGCCGAGGCGATCGCCATCGGGCGCCGCAACGGCGTGCCGCCTTCAGTTCTGCTGCCGACGATGGCGATGGGTTCTGGCGATAGTTTCGTTCTGCGCAACCACGGCATCAAGGCAATGCTGCCCGCGGTTTTCCCGGAACGCGCGTTTTCCACGCGGTATGCCATAAAAGACCTGTCATACGCGCTGGAGATGGCCGACGCCGCTGGCCTGGACATGGCCGCCGCGAAGCTGACCATGGCGCGGCTGAAGCAGGCCGATGAGGCCGGATACAGCGATCAGTATCATCCGGTCGTGCTGAAAGTCATCGACCCGCAATGAGAATCTTCCCGGACCCGGCATCCTGGCGCGACGCCTGCCGCAACGGTTCGCGGAAAATCCCGGCCGGTTCGCCGCGTATCTGGCGCCCGTGTTGGACGCGTTGCTGGGCGGACTTCATCTACACCCACCTCAGCGCTCGGTTGCCCGGACCGGACCACCACTTCCTGATCAACAAGTTCGGCGTGAACTTCCAGCACATGCGCGCCTCGGACCTGGTGAAAATCGACGTGCACGGCAACATCGTCGAGGAACATCGCGGGTTGAGCAGCCGCGACGTCAATGCCGCGGGCTTCACCATTCATTCCGCGATCCACATGGCACGAGGAGACCTGATGTGCGTCGTACACACGCACACCGCGGCCGGGATCGCCGTCTCGGCGCAGAAGGACGGACTGCTGCCGCTCTCCCAACATGCCTGCAAGTTCTACGGCCGGCTTGCCTATCATGGCTACGAAGGAGCGGGACCGTCTGGTCGCCGACCTCGGCCCGCACAAGGCGATGATTCTGCGCAACCATGGCCTGCTGGTCGGCGGCACCTCGATCCCGGAAGCGTTCCTGAACCTCTACATGCTGGAGCGCGCCTGCGCCGCGCAGGTCGACGCGCTGTCCGGAGGCAACGAGATCATTCTGCCGCCGCCCGAGGTCTGCGCCCACACGTCAGATCAGTTCCGCAACAGCGAGACCGCCGAGCATTATGCGATGGCATGGGCCGCCGCCCTGCGGCTGATCGAAGACGGCACCCCGGATTATCGGAGCTAGCAGGCGGCAACGACCCGCCGCGCCGTCGGCTTGACTGGTGCTCCCGGCACAGGAATTTTGGCTGGTTGCAAGGCGGTTGCATGGTCGTCGTGAGGCACCGCCTGGGACAACCGCTCTCGACCCCTGACGGTCGTAGAGGGGCCCATCAGGCGATCGCAATACGTTCAGTGCAGTCCGGTGCCATCGGTTTTTTGCGCGTATCGGCCTGGAGTTGAGGAGCAACACTGAGCTGAAGCTAGCTCAGTGTTGCCAATAGACGTTCGGCAGCTTTCAGATCTGCCGAATCGAATCCCTCGCTGAAACGAGCGCAGGGTTCAGAAAGCGCTTCCCTCACTTATCCCCTCATTTCAAACCGCCTCGAAAAGTCCGCTGAACGATCCGCACTTCGATACGATCTCAGCGAAGCGGGCCATGAGCGGGAATAGTCTTTGATCCGGCATGGTCGGG
>JBEKLE010000253.1:0-12710 GCA_050010355.1 Rhodopila sp.
AAGCCGGATTGTGCGTCCGTCGTGCGCGTCTTGCCATTGTCGCTCCTGATAGGCGGCATTCTCGCCGCTCTCAGGCAGATTTTCCACTTATCGGCCTGTCCGAATTTGGCCGGCCACCTCTGCTCCCACGCCAGGAAACCTTGCCAACTGCCGATGGCGATGTCGCCGACTCGATCCCAGTGCGCCGCGATCGCCTTCTCCACCCGAGTGATCTGGTCGCGTCCGCTCAGGGCGATGATGCGGTCGCGTGACGCCCAAGCATGCGCGCCGTCGTCTCCGATCTGGCGAGCGAGAACGAGCTGGAAGTCAGGATCTTCGTGGAACAGACGGTCTATGGCACGCGCGGCAAGTTGCACGATGAATAGATCATGCGCCGTGCTCCACACGTAGAGATCGACCAAAGCGTCCCGTTCTTCGGTGGTGGCGGCGTCACGCGGTGGACCGGTGCGTCGCAGCGGGATGTTTGGGGCATATTGCTTTACCACGCGATCGAACAGGGCTTCTTCGAACGCACCTGTGTAAGCTGGCCTGGAAGCGGAAATGGACATGGGCGGATTCTCCTGATTATGTTCCCGTACCGTGTTAAATACGCAGCAGCCGTTTTGTGTTGCCGGCCGCGATCAGCGTCTGTTCCGCCGGGGTCAGCGCCGCCGCGGCGAATGCCTGTTCGGCTCTTTGCCGGATCGGCCCCTCGCTGACGATCGGCCAGTCGCTGCCGGCTAGCACATGGTCAGCACCCAGCAGATCCACCGCAGCCCTGATCAGCACAGGATTGAAATTCATCGTGTCGATGTAAACGTTGCGCCGCAGCAAGCTTGCGGCATCCGTGCGCACGCCCGATGCGTCGCCGAATCCCCCCGCCAGCAGCACCCCGCCGATGGCCAAAGTCGTGACCACGACCTGAAGCTTCGGCAGTTCGTCAAAAACGCCGCTTTCCAGCAGGGCAATCAAGGTGGCGGCATTGACTGTGCCACGTGCCAGCAGAGTTCCGAGCCGGCCATAGGGCGCGAGTTGGCGGCTCAGGGGCCGGGGATTGATCGGATGCGCGAACACCGGCACACCAAGTTCCGCGGCGACCTGGAGTGTCGGCCGCGCCTCCGGTGCGTCGAGCAACGAGGTGCCCTTGGCGCTCTCCACGAACACGCCACGCAGCCCGAGGTCGCGCACCGCTCGGGTCAGTTCTCGTGCAGCAGAGTCGCCGGCAAACGCATCGACGCTAGCCAGCGCGTGCAGCCTGCCTGGATGCTCCGCGGTCAACACAGCGATGTCGTCGTTGATCCGCTGCCACGTGTCGGGAGCCCGGCGGCCGGTCAGCGGGCTGAACAACGCGGTGGGGGTGTTGATAATGCGGGCAGCAAGGTCGCCGGATTCGACGTCCTGCAACAAAGCTTCGCGGCTGGTCAACTGCCGATTGATCCTGTTCCAGCGCTCGCGCTCAGAGCCGGTCGCCTGATGGTCAGCCGATAAAGGCCAGTGTGGGTCGACATAATGGCTGTGGAAGTCGATAATCGAGAGCGTCATGCAACGATCCTTTTGGTCAATGGCAGACCCCATAGCTCCCGGCTAGCACGATGGCGGTCGGGTGACCCGGCATGGCGATGGATCCTGTCAGCGCGCGACGTCGGGCATTGATGACCGCGACCTGATCGACGTCGGTCAGCGGCAAATAGAGCTTCTGGCCATCGGGCGTGACACCGCCGCGCGCAGGGGCGCCGGCGAGGGGGATTTCCCCGGCCGCATGCATCGTTTCCAGATCATAGAGCAGCAGCATCTTGGCGGTACTGCTTGGCACAAGGGCCAGCGTATCGAACCAAGCGGTGTAAACGATGCTGACACCCGTCGCCGCTTTCAGCACCGCTGGATTTTGTGCGTCACCGTCACGGATAATCATCAACGTGCCGCGCTGGTTATCCACGACCAGCAGATACGCACCGGTCGCTGATGGGAAGGCGACGGTGGAGGCGGGACCGGCTGGGATCGGGGCCAATGGATCGGAATGTTCCAAATCCAGTACGCCGACACCGCCGCCGCTGTCCGACTGCACGAACAGCCGTCGCCCACTGGGTGCGCGGCCGAACGCCAGACTGCCATGCGGCAGTCCGGTGGCAACGGCAGGGTCCAACTTACCGTTCGCAGCGTCCATGACGTCGATCGCGCTTTGATGTGCGCCGGCGAGGAAGAGCTTCTTACTGTCGGTGCTGAACACCATATCCCGCAGCGGCGGCAGGTTGCTCGCGCTGCCGAGAATCCGGCGGCGCAACAGATCGAGCAGCACGACCTGCCCAGTATCGGTATCCGCCAACGCAACCGTCAGACCGTCGCTGCTGACAGTCATGCGTTTCGGGACCAGATCGAGCGACACGGTGCGGTGCGTTCCGAGCAGCAGATCGACGATGTTTACCTGTGGACTTTTGCCGTCGATCGCGAGCAGCTTTCCAATCGACGATGCCATCTGGATTTCTCGTGGCACCAGGCCGACGTCCAGGCTGCCGGCGATCTTGTCCGCATCCGGATCGATAAAGGGCACGACGTGCTGATCCGCCAGCGAGACAAAAATCGCACGGTTCATGTCGATAGTGTCCTCGTCGGCGTAAGCCGACGCGGCGAACAACGTGGCGAGAAGCGCAAGGATAAGTTTCATGTCAGGCGGCCACCGCGGTAAACGCGCCCATGTCACGCAGGATCTGCTGGCGGATCTCCGTGAAGCGTTGGGACGCCCGGTCGCGCGGTCGAGGAAGATACAGCGCGATTTCACGGGTAATGCGCCCGGGATGGGGCTGCATCACCAGGACCCGGTCGCCCAGGTAGATCGCCTCCTCCACATCGTGGGTGACCAGGATCATCGTCACCCGACGGGCTTCCCAGATCCGCAACAATTCATCTTGCAAGCGTATCCGAGTGAGCGCGTCCAGCGCCCCGAGCGGTTCGTCCAGCAGCAGGATCTCGGGGGCGCTAACCAGGCCGCGAGCTATCGCCGCGCGCTGCGCCATACCGCCGGATAACTGATACGGATAGGCCTGCTCAAACCCCGTCAGACCAACAAGCTCGATATGCTCGCGAACCGCGTCCCGTTTGCGCTGCTGCGGCCAATCGACATTCGCAAGGCTCAGTCCGACGTTTTCCGACAGGGTCAGCCACGGCAACAGGCGATGATCCTGCAACACAATGCCCCGCCGCAGGCTGGTGCCGAGGATTGGTTCGCCGTCCAACAGGATCCGGCCATCGAACGCGGCGTCCAGGCCGACGATTAAACGCAACAACGTGGATTTGCCGCAACCGCTGGCACCGACCAGGCTGATGAAGCTTCCGGGCTCCACATCCAGGGTGATGTCGCGCAGCACGTCGAGGGTGCGACCGTTCACCTGGTACTGTTTGCCGACATGACGCAGGCGCAGGCTTCCTTGGTCGGTCATGTCAGTTTCCCCCGAAACCTTGTTTCCAGCGGAGCAGATGTCGTTCCAGCAACAGAACGCCGCGGTCGATGATGAATCCGACCAGGCCGATGACGACCATGCACACCAGCAACTGGTCGGTCAGCAACAGCGCCTGCGCTCGGAAAATCAAATAGCCGATGCCCTGCATGCCGCTGAGGCCCTCGGCCACCACGACCATTGCCCAGGCCATGCCGGCGCCGTAGCGAACGCCAACCAGGATACTGGGTGTCGCCGCCGGAATGATAATGCGACGGATGAACTGCCAGCGTCGCAGAGTCAGCACCTGTGCCAGGTCGATGTAGTCCTTCGGCACGCCACGAATGCCCTGCATGGTGTTGAGAAATACTGGGAAAAACACGACCTTGGTGATGATGACCACTTTCGCCAGTGGTCCGATCCCAAGCCATAGGACGATCAGTGGCAGCCAGGCGATGGCCGGGATTTGGCGGATGCTGTCCAGTGTGGGGCCGAGGATGCGCTGGGTGGTGCGCGACAAGCCGGCAGCGCCACCCAGCAGAATTCCCAGGCCGGCACCATAGACAAAACCTTGCAGCACGATCTCGATACTAGCCAGGAAATCAAGCAGGAAATCCTGTTTGGTCAGCATCGTGAAGAATGCCAGCACCGTCTTTTCCGGCGTGGGCAGAAACACCGGCTTCACCCAGCGAAGATGGGATGCGAGTTCCCACAGGCCCAGGATGCCGAGAGGCAGCAGCGCTCCCACCGAGATCGGCAGGCGCGGCGTGCCCACCTGGATTTCAACCGGTGGCGTGGCAACGGTGAGGGTGGTCATACCGTCCATCTGTCAATACACGCTGTATTCGCCGCCCTGGAAAAATCGCCGATCGACAAACGCATCGATCTGGTCGTCCGTCAGGTGATGGTCCGCCAGAATTTCATCACCATGGGCCAGGTACCAGGCTTGAAATCCCTTTACCGCCGCAACCGCCGCCGGCGCTGACGGCTCCCCTGCGATGAAGCTGAAGGAGGACGGATCGAACATGGTGAACCGAGCAATCTCGATCGGCAGACGGCGGCCCTTGGCGACCAGTTCGACGGCTTCGTCTGGATTGGCTTTCGCCCATTCGATGGTGCGTTCACGCGCCAGCAGAAACGCCTGGATCGCGCGCGGATGCTGTTCGGCAAACTCTCGCATCGCGAAATACGAGACGCGCCCGGCATCGTTGACGTAGACACCATTGTCCGGGCTGTGTCCGATAGCCTTGACCTGACCGGATGTCCACAGCGCGGCGTTATCCGCGATGGCAATATGGGTAGATATCGCCTCGATCCGTCCGCTCAGCAGCGCGTTGGTCGTGGCCACCGTGTTCATGATGTTGGTGAAACGGACAGCGCCCGGTCGCTTTGGCGTATCCAGGGGCACGCCGGCATCGTCCAGGATCTCGGTCGGGGAGGTCCAGCCGCAACTGACCCGGCTGGAGCCAAGGGTCTTGCCCTTGAGGTCCGCCACGGTCTGGATCGGGGAATCGGCCAGCGCCAGAACGGGCGTGCGGGCGGGAGAGGACCGCGTCGAGAGCCACACGATCGAGGCATCGATGCCGTTGGCCTTGTGGATGGTCGCCGGGTACATCATGCGCTGCGCCAAAGCCAAGCCACCACGATCCAGCAGTGCTGCCTCGGAGCCTGAGAGTTGGGTTGTGCCGGGATCGACCAGCCTGACGTCGGTGGTGCCGATTTGGGCATAGGCCTGCTGCAGGAAGCCCTTTGCATAGGCGATGACGCTCCAGTCCTCGATCGGCAGATTGATCGACGGCACTGGCGGCTCGCTGCGCGCAGCTCGCTCGGCGATACCCAGCACAAGCACTGCGGCAAGCGCGAGGCGGACCAGCATATTCCGCGGCATCAGTTTCTCCAGATATTACGTTCTTGTGTCGCTATTAGGGGACACGGTTTAACGAGTCAATTACGTATATACCTTGTCAGGCGCAATATGGCAGTGGAACTGACCGAGACGGCATGACGATGAGAACGAGCAGGCGATCCATTTTGGGCGGTCTCGCCGCAATGGCGACCGGTACAAACGCGGTCGCGCAACCGCGGCAGGGTGGAACTTTGCAGTTCGTGGTTGAACCGGAGCCGTCTACTCTGGTGTCGATCGACAACTCCTTCGGCGCAACCTCGAAAATCGGTCCCAAGGTCACCGAGGGGTTGCTGACTTACGACCTTGAGCTGCGGCCGCAGCCGCAGCTTGCGACATCCTGGTCGATCAGCTCGAATGAGCTGCGATACACGTTCCACCTGCGATCCGGAGTGACCAGGCACGACGGGCAGCCCTTTACCGCGGATGATGTCGCATTCTCAATTTTGACGTTGAAGCGCGTGCATCCGCGCGGACGCGGGACGGTGGCGACGCCCGATCCCTTAACGGCGGTGATCGTGCTGTCGAAACGAGCGCCGTATCTGATTAGTGCGTTGACGGCGGGTGGGGGCCCCGATCGTTCCAAAGCACCTCTATCAGGACACGGATGTCTCAGCCAATCCCAACAACGCGCATCCGATCGGTACCGAACCGTTCGTGTTCCGTGAGTGGATCAAGGGCAGCCACGTCATCCTGGCTCGCAATCCAGCGTATTGGGACAAGCCGAAGCCGTATCTGGACCGGGTGATCATCCGCTTCATCCCGGATGCCGGTGCGCGGTCGGCGGCATTCGAGGCGAAGGAGATCGATCTGGGCGGCGACACACCGGTGCCGATGGCCGATCTGGAGCGGATCAAGACGATCCCGTTCCTGGGGATCGAAACCCGCGGCTATCGGTACACCGGCAACCAGTCGCAGTTGGTGTTCAATCTCGACAGCAAGAAGTTGGCTGACCTACGCGTGCGGCAGGCGATCGCGCATGCCGTGGATCTGAATTCGGTGCTGGCGACGGCCTGGTATAGCTACGGCCGTGTGTCTCCAACCGCGATCAGTCCCGAGTTGGCAGATTTCCATGACGATGCGATAAAGCCCTATTCATATGACCTTGAGCTGGCCGGGGCGTTTGCTGGACCAGGCCAACTATCCGCGTGGCGAGGACGGCAAGCGGTTCTCCCTGCGGCTCACGTTCAACCCCTACAATGACGGAAATCGGCGATCCGCCGAGTATATCCGGCAGGCGCTGGGCCGGCTGGGTATCGACGCCCCGCTGTCGACGCACGATTTCGCGGCCTACGTCAAGACGGTTTACACTGACAGAGCGTTCGACATCGAAGTAGAACAGCTATCGAACACGTTCGATCCGACCATTGGTGTGCAGCGGGTCTATTGGTCAAGGAACTTCAAACCCGGCCTCGGTTTTTCCAACGGCGCCCACTACAACAGCTCGGAGGCCGACCGCCTGCTGGAGGCCGCCGCAATTGAAACCGATCCCGATGCTCGGCGCAATCTGTTCCTAAGCTTCCAGAAGGTGGTGTATGACGACTTGCCTATACTAAATCTGGTCGCCTTCGACACCGTGACGGTGTTCAACCGCCGCGTGCATGATCACACCCTGACGGCGGACGGGCTAAACGCCAATTTTGCCGCCGTGTATCTGGATGCATAGCACCTTACATAATAGTTGATATCTTTGAATGCCCTTGCAGCCTGGTGTGGAATGTCGGATGTTGCGCCCCGCAGCCACGACGGAGCATAGATGATGACGGTTCTAGACGCCCCGGCGCGCGCCGCCGTGCCAACCGATTTTCCCGACAGTCCCCTGTCCCAGGCGCTGCGTCAGCCACTGATGCTGGGCCTGTTTCTCCCGATACAGGCAGGTGGCTGGAGTGCGTCGACCCTGCCGCGCACGACAGACTGGGGTTTCGACTACAACGCGGCCTTGGTGCGTCAGGCCGAGGATCTGGGGTTCGACCTGGTGTTCGGTCTATCCCAGTGGCTGCCGAAAGGCGGCTATGGCGGCGTGTTGAACGGCCAGGCGCTGGACAGCTTTATTTCCCTGGCTGCGATGGCGGCGATCACGCAGCGCATTATGCTCATCTCCACCGTGCATGTGCTGTATGGCCCTTGGCATCCGTTGCATTTCGCCAAATTTGGCGCGACGCTGGATCACATCGCCAAGGGCCGCTGGGGGGTTAATGTCGTCACTGGCCACAGGGCTGTGGAGCATGAGATGTTCGGATGGTCGCGCATCGATCATGATCGGCGTTACGAACTGGCCGCCGAATTCCTGGAAGTCGTGGAACGCCTTTGGTCGGAGACGGAGAATTTCTCATACGAAGGACAACGTTGGCGGCTGAAGGATGCGTTCGTCACGCCGAAGCCGGCGTTCGGTCGGCCGGTGATCGTGAACGCCACCGGATCGGATGCCGGCATCGACTTCGCCGCGCGCTATTCCGACATCGTGTTCATGACCAGTCCCACCGGCTCCGCAATCGAGAGCGCCCTGGCGTCCCTGCCGGCCCATGTCGCCCGGATCAAGGCGGAGGCGCGTGCAAAGGGCCGGGAGATCCGCACGCTGATCAACCCGATGGTGGTCTGCCGCGAAACCGAGGCTGAAACGCGCGAATACTATCAGGCGATCGTCGATCATGCCGATCCGGCAACTAATCCGCGCGGTTTTGGCCGGTTCGACAGCGATGCGCACGCTTGGCGTGGACGCGCCATCCACGATGGCCCCGAACATCGTGCGGTGGGTGGCAACATCCTGATCGTCGGCACGCCGGAACAGGTGGCCGATTACATCCTGCGGCTGAAGCAGGTGGGGATCGATGGAATCCAGCTCAGTTTCTACGACTTCAAACCGGACCTGGCATTTTTTGGCGAGCGTGTGCTGCCGCTGATGAGGCAGGCCGGACTGAGGATCTGACGGTGGGACGCTTTGTGGGCACGCTGCGGCGTACGGCCTGGCGGGCCGTCCCGACGGTCATCGCGATCATTGTGATCGACTTTTTCCTGTTGCGTCTGGCGCCGGGCGATGCTGCGGACGCGTTGGCGGCGGAGTCGGGTTCGGCGACCGAAGAGACCATGACCGCGCTGCGGCATCATTTCGGTTTGGACCAACCTTTGTTACTGCAGTTTCTTTCCTACATCGAAAATCTGCTGGATTTCAGCCTGGGCTTTTCGCCGCTGTACAACATGCCGGTATCGCGTCTGATCGGAGAGCGGCTGCCCGGGTCCTTGTTGCTGATGACCACAGCGCTTGTGCTGGCACTGGTGGTCGGGATCACTGCGGGGGTGGTGATGTCGATGTTCGCCGGGCGCCTTACCGATCGTATTCTGTCGGTGATCGCGCTGCTGTTCTACTCGATCCCGGGCTTCTGGATCGGATTGATGCTGATCGTGGTTTTCTCCGTATGGCTTGGCTGGCTACCCAGCGGCGGAGAAGAAACGATTGGCGCGGGCTTCACCGGGGTGGGGTGGTTCATCGACCGGGTTCGCCACCTGATCCTGCCGGCGACATCCCTCGCGCTGTTCTTTATCGCGATTTACGCGCGTCTGCTGCGTGCCTCGATGCTGGAGGTGCGCGATCAGGACTATGTGCGTACCGCGACGGCGAAAGGTCTGCGTCCGCGCGTGATCACGTTGCGCCATATGCTGTGGAACGCGTTGCTGCCGATCACGACGGTGGCCGGCATGCACGTTGGTGCGATCCTGGGTGGCGCCGTGGTGGTTGAAACGGTGTTCAGTTGGCCTGGACTGGGTCGTTTGGCTTTCGAAGCCGTGTTGAAGCGTGATTTCTCCGTGCTGCTGGGCATCCTGCTGCTGTCGTCGCTGATGGTCATCATCGTGAACATGCTGGTCGATCTGTTGCAGGTGTGGCTCGATCCACGCATCACGGTGCGGTAAGATGGCAACGTTGGACATGGTGACCAGGCCTTTCGTGTGGCCGCTGAGTAATCGCGCGTTCCCGCTGGGATCGGACTCCCTGGGCCGGGACGTATTGGCGGGCATCATCCATGGTGCGCGCGTGTCGGTGCTGATCGGCGTTGCCTCCACGGTCATCGGATTGGTGATCGGTACCGTTGTCGGGGCCGGCGCAGGCTATTTCGGTGGCCGCACGGACGATCTGCTGGTCCGCCTGATGGAGGTCTTCCAGACCTTTCCGCCATGTCTGCTGATCGTGGTGCTGGTTTCGATTGTCGAACCGTCAGTGGCGACGATCACGTTGTCCATCGGCATCGTGTCGTGGCCGACGATCGCCAGGCTGGTGCGCGCGGAGTTCCGGTCGTTGCGTGAACGTGATTTCGTGCTGGCGGCGCAAGGCCTGGGCTACAGCAGCGCTCGCATCGTGTTTTTGGAAATTCTGCCGAACGCGATGGCCCCGGTGATCGTCACTACATCCGTTATGGTGGCGACGGCGATCCTAAGTGAGGCGGCATTATCCTTCCTCGGCCTGGGGGATCCCAACCTTGTCAGCTGGGGCAGCATGATCGGCGCGGGGCGCGATCAGCTGCGCACTGCGTGGTACCTGGTTGCGTTGCCGGGAACCGCGCTGGTCCTGTCGGTCCTTTCTTTGAATTTGCTAGGTGACGGTCTGAACGATGTACTCAATCCACGCGCAAGGGGGCGTTGATGCCGCTCGAATTCCCCAACCAAGACGAGCAGCCGTTGCTGGATGTGCGTGATCTGGTCATCCGCTTCGGCGACACCGTAGCCGTCCAGGGGCTGGATCTCACGATAAAGCGCGGTGAAACGCTGGCATTGGTGGGGGAATCCGGGTGCGGGAAATCCGCGACCGCGCTATCGTTGCTGCGGTTGCTGCCGCCAGCCGGACGGGTTGCACAAGGGTCCATCCGGTTCGAGGGCCGCGACATCCTGAAGTTGCCTGAGCCAGAAATGCGGCGACTGCGCGGCGGTGCGATCTCGATGATCTTTCAAGAGCCGATGACCTCGCTGAACCCGGTTCTGACCATCGGCCAACAGATCGTCGAGGCGCTTCGCGAGCACGAATCGTTGTCATTCCGAGCGGCGCGGGCGCGCGCGATCGAGCTGCTGGATGTGGTGCGGATACCGAGTGCGGGTCGGCGGTTCGATGAATATCCGCACAGCCTGTCGGGCGGGATGCGCCAGCGGGTGATGATCGCCGTCGCTGTCGCCTGCCAGCCGCGGCTGCTGATCGCCGACGAACCCACCACCGCGCTGGATGTTACGATCCAGGCGCAGGTGCTGGAATTGCTGGACAAGCTGCGGCGTGACCTGGCGATGGGGCTGTTGCTGATCACCCACGACCTTGGGGTGGTCGCCAATTGGGCTGATCGGGTGGTGGTGATGTACGCCGGACGTAAATGCGAGGAGGCGCCTGTTGATGCGTTGTTCAAGGCTCCGCTGCATCCTTACACACGGGGATTGATCGGATGCTCGCCGAAGGTTTCGTCGGGCCTGCATTTTCGCGATGGCCGGCTGCCGGAGATCGCGGGGAATGTTACGTCGGCAGCGGGTGAGGCCGGATGTCCGTTCGCGCCGCGCTGCAGTTCGGTGCGCGATACATGCTGCGTGGTTCGGCCCGATGCGAAGCCTGTGGGCTATCGGGACCATCTGCTCGCCTGCCCTGTTCATGCACCGGCCAATCATGCCCTTGCTTTCAGTTGAGCAGCTGGAGACCAGCTATCGCACAGCGCGGGGAACGTTACGTGCTGTCGATGATGTTTCGTTGCGTATCGAGGCCGGCGAGACCTTGGCGTTGGTCGGAGAATCGGGCTGCGGCAAGTCCTCACTGGGCAAATCAATTCTTGGCCTGGTCCCGCCCAGCGCCGGAGCGGTGCGGATCAATGATACGGTCGTTTCGGGTCTGAAGGGGCACGCTCTGCAGCCGTATCGGCGGCAGATGCAGATGGTTTTTCAGGATCCGTCGGCGTCGCTTAATCCTCGGCAGACGGTGGGCACGCTGCTTTCGACGCCGCTGCGCGTGCATGGTGTGCGTGGGCGAATCGAACGCAGACGCCAGGTGGAGGCGATCGTCGATCGGGTTGGGCTGCCGTTGACCGCCCTGGGGCGATACCCGCATGAGTTCTCGGGCGGACAAAAGCAACGGATCGGGATCGCGCGTGCGCTGATTCTGAAGCCGGCGCAGGTGGTTTGCGATGAGCCGGTGTCCGCGCTGGATGTTTCGATTCAGGCGCAGATTTTGAATTTGCTAGTCGATTTGAAGTCGGACTACAACCTTTCCTATCTGTTCATCTCGCATGATCTGGGAGTCGTGCAGTACATTGCCGACCGGATCGCGGTGATGTATCTCGGACGCATCGTCGAGAACGCCCCGCATCGAAGCCGTGGTCCCATCCGCTGCATCCCTACACACGCAGGGCCTGATTGAGGCAGTGCCGGGTCACGGACGCGTGGCGCCGATCGCGGGCGACCTGCCCAATCCGCTCGATCCGCCGAGCGGCTGCCGCTTCCACCCGCGATGCCCGCTGGCGACTGAAGTTTGCCGAACGCGGGTGCCGACGTTGCGCACGGTGTTGCCGGGTCATGACGTCGCCTGCCATCTCGCAGTTGCCGCCTGACAGGAGGGCCCTGCAATGATCCTGACCCGCCGCCGGTTTCAACAAACGGCCCTCGCGCTGTTGCCGGGTACTGCTTACGCCCAGACACCGAGGCGCGGCGGCACGCTGACCTTGCTGATCTTGCTGATCGAGCCGGAGCCGACCAGTCTGGTTGCATTCAATACCACCGGCGGCCCGATCGTTGCGACCAGCCCGAAGGTAGCGGAAGGCCTATTGACCTACGATTTCGACCTGACGCCGAGGCCGGAGTTGGCAAGCGCATGGTCGATCAGCGAGGACAGCCTACGGTACACACTCCATCTTCGTCCCGGCGTAAGATGGCACGACGGGCGCGACTTTACCTCTGGCGATGTTGCGTTTGCCGTCGGCCTGATGAAGGAGGCGCATCCAAGGGGACGCAACACTTTCAGCAACGTGACCAAGGTTCTGACCCCCGATCCCACGGACCGCCGTGTTGGTGCTGTCGAACCCGGCGCCGTAACTGCTGTATGCACTGGCCGCGGGCGAGACACCGATCGTTCCGCGGCACATCTACGAAGGCACGCAGGCCGACGCCAATCCGAACAACAACGCTCCGATCGGGACCGGGCCGTTTCGTTTCAAGGAGTGGGTGCGCAGCAGCCATATCCTGTATGAGCGCAATTCGGACTACTGGGATCAACCGCGGCCATACGTCGATCAGCTTGTCGTTCGTTTCATTCCGGATGCATCCCCACGCACGCGAACTCCGCCGCCCCCGCCCGCGACCATCCGTCCATCACCAACGAAATCGCCTGCAACCGGCGGGTCTGCCCTGCGTCCTTCATCTCCGATGCGATACGCCGCAGATCCTGC
>JBEKLE010000254.1:0-9222 GCA_050010355.1 Rhodopila sp.
CGCACGAAACGCCTGAAAATCCGAAGGCCTCGGACATACGCCCAAGGCCTTCGCATTGTTGTGACTGTCCGTTGCCGGACCGGAGTATTCTATGCCGACGTGTTCGCGCCGGCGATCCAGGTCATGGCAAGGGATGCCACCAAACAATGAGACACAGGATCACCTCCTTTCAGTTGTTGCTACGACAAGTGTAGTCTGCTCCCGATTCGCGCGTCTTGGCAAGAAAATCAGCAAGGAGGAAATCCATGATCCACGGCATCCACCGCTATCCGCCCATGGACCGGGTGATCTACGGCATTCCGCTCGCCGAGGCGCTGGCCGAGGAGATCAACCACCTCGACGCCCGCGCGGTTTATGTGATGGCCAGCGGCACACTGAACCGGGAGACCGATGTGCTCGATACCGTGCGCCGGGTGCTCGGCAACCGTCTTGCGGGGTTGTGCGCGAAGATCGGCTCCCACACGCCGCGCATCGACGTGGTGGCGGCGACCAACGAGGCGCGGGAGGTGAAGGCGGACCTGATCCTGACGGTGGGCGGTGGATCGGTGACCGACGCTGCCAAGATGGTCGTCCTGTGCCTAGGCAACGACGTCACCGCGCCGGAGCAGCTCGATCGATTCCGCGCCGTGATCGCGTCGGACGGAAAGACCGAACGGCCGCCGGTGAAGGCGCCACCGATCCGCTCGGTGGACGTGCCGACAACGCTTTCGGCGGGGGAGTTCACGGCGATGGCCGGCTGCACCGACACCGTGCGGAACCGGAAGGAAGCCTATGCCCACCCGCTGATGATGCCGCTGGCAGTGATCCTCGATCCGGCGATGACGATCTTCACACCGGAGTGGCTGTTTCTGTCCACCGGGATCCGCGCCGTCGATCATGCCGTCGAGACCATCTGTTCGATCAGCCCGACGCCGTTCTCGGACGCGATGACGTTGCAAGCTCTGCGATTGCTGTCAGCCGGGCTGCCCGCGGTGAAAGCCAACCCTGCCGACCTGGAGGCTCGGCTGAACTGCCAGCTCGGCGCCTGGATGTCGATCATGGGGGCGCTGAACAACGTCCCGATGGGCGCCAGCCACGGCATCGGCCACGTCCTTGGGGGCACCGCGCATGTGCCGCATGGCTATACGTCGTGCGTCATGTTGCCGCATGTCCTGCGGTTCAATGCTTCGGTTAACGCCGAGCGGCAGAAATGGGTCAGCGAGGCGCTGGGGCGCGGGAGAGACAGCGCCGGCGATGTCGTGGCGGCGCTGATCGCGGGGCTCGGTCTGCCCGGGACGTTGCGCGATGTTGGTGTGACGCCCGAGCAGCTTGACGAGGTCGCAGCTGGGTCGATGCACGACCGGTGGGTGCACACCAATCCGCGCAATATCGATGGGCCGCCGGGGGTAAGGGCGTTGCTTGACGCGGCCTGGTGAATGTCCCGATCCGATTGAGCGAGTACACCCTTACGCGACGCCCGCGTTAACACGGCCTTAACCTGTTTCAGTCATATGCCGCCCAGTGACCGGCGAGGCAGCGTGACATGTGGTTCAGTGGAGACTCCGGTAACTCGAAGACGGAGAAACTGGAGTGGCTGAATTGCCTGGGAAGCCACGCCGGTGTGGGTCTGTGGGACGCGATCCTTTATCAGGGCGACCCGATGCACGCGAAAGCGCGCTGGACCTGGTCGGCGGGGTTCCGCCGGCTATGCGGCTTCGACGGCGTGGCGGAGTTCCCCAACGTTGTCCGGTCCTGGTCGGATCGCCTGCATCCTGACGACGCGGAAAAGACCTTCAACGCCCTCCTAGCCGCGTTGAACGGTGTCGCGGGCTCTGACACGTACGACATGACCTATCGCCTGAAGCTGAAGAACGGAACCTACAACTGGTTCAGGGCGACCGGCGGGGTGGTTCGCGACAAGGCCGGCAAGCCGCGGCGCGCGTGTGGATCGCTCGTGGACATTCAGTCCCTGATGCACGAGCGCGCTGGCAGGGACCGGCGGCAAGCGGCAATGGATCAGACGACGCTTACCTTTGGCGAGGCCGCCTCTGGCGTCATGCGGACGCTGGAATCCTTCGCCGGAGAAATGCGCTCGGCCGGCGCCGAACTGATAGACGCTGTGCAGCGCACCCGTGACAGCGCCCAGACGACAGCCGCCGGCGCCGAAGAATCCGCCTTCAATCTGAACGCGGTGGCAGCCGCCGCGGAACAAATGTCCGGCAGCGTCGCGGAGATCAGCCGGCAGGTCGGACACGCCATTGCCTCGATCAGGGACGCGGTCGACCATTCCTGTGCGACTCAGGAGAAGGTCGCGACACTCGCGCGCACGGCGGATCGGATCGGCGATGTGGTTCAACTGATCAGCCAGATCGCCGGTCAGACCAATCTGCTGGCGCTCAATGCCACGATCGAAGCGGCGCGCGCGGGTGATGCCGGCAAGGGCTTTGCCGTTGTTGCCGGTGAGGTCAAGAGCCTCGCGGCGCAGACCGCCAAGGCAACGGGCGAAATAGAGCAGCAGATCGCCGAGATCAGGACGGCCACTCACACAGTGGTTGGCGCCATGCAGGAGGTCGGCACCCGTATCGGTCAGGTGGAAAGCGTTGCCGAGGCGATTGCGATCGCCGTGGAGGAGCAGGCGCTTGCCACGAAGGAAATCGCGGCCAGTGTTCATGCCGTCACGAACACGACCCGCCAAGCCAATGATGCGATGCAGGAGGTGTCCCGTATCGCCCTGGTGGCGGACGCCGCCAGCAAGAATGTCGTCTCCGCCGCGGAAACCATCACGCGTATCGCCACTGCTCTGCAGACCGAAGTGAGTGACTTCCTGACGTCGATCAGCAGTTCCGGGGATGACCAGCGAAGATACGAGCGCATCGACGGGCGCGGCACTCCGGGGCGGATGCGGGTCGGCAGCAGGCCGGAACTCAGTGTAACCCTGCGTGACATCTCACGCAGCGGTGCCGCAATGAATTCCCCGGCGGACGCACCGCCCGGCACGAAAATCAGCTTGGCGCTGTCGGGCGACGCAAATGAGATCCGCGGACGTGTCGCCCGATGCGGGCAAGGCATGATCGCGATGACGTTTCTTCAGGACGAGGCCAATCTCGCCTTGGTCGACCAGACGCTCGATGGGTTCGTCCGTTTGGCTTCCGTGGCCGCGTAACATTCAAGGACGCTGGCGGCGCTATTACCGTCACCACATCGAGGGTGAGTCGGAGGAACAGCGCGTATCACGCGGGCGCTGGACGACGCCTGGGTGGAGATCGGAGCCGCAGCATAACCGGCCCCGGTTCGCCTACATCATCTGCCGCAGCACAAAATACAGGCTCCCCGCCATCAGGATTGCGGCCGGGAGCGTCAGCACCCAGGCCATGATCATGCTTCGCACGGTACCCCATTGCAGCCCGGCACCGCTGGCCGCCATCGTTCCCGCCACACCGCTCGACAACACGTGCGTGGTGGAGACCGGCAGGCCATAAACGTCCGCCAGTCCGATTGTCGCTGCGGCGACCAGTTCGGCCGATGCCCCCTGACCGTAGTTCATGTGCGTCTTGCCGATCTTCTCCCCCACAGTGATCACGATCCGCTTCCATCCCACCATCGTCCCAAGCCCCAGGGCGACCGCAACGGACACCTTGACCCAGGTCGGGATGAACCTGGTGCTGTCGTCCAGGGCACCTTTGTATGCTTTGAGCGCTCCGGTCTCGGCCGGCGTAAAGGCGACGTTCTGCTTCTGCAGGACACGAATCGACTCCGAGACCATGAACATCTCGTTGCGGATATTCTGCACCGCGGCCGCGGGAACCTTGTTCAGAGACCCATACGACTGCACCTGGCTGCCGATGTTGCCGGCCAGGGAGGCCAGCGCGGCGTAGCTCAGCTTGTTGTCCACCTTGCGCAGCTTCAGGGCGTCCGTCACCTGGGTTTCCGCTGCCGCCGTCGGGAACGTCAGGTTGCCCGCCCGGCTGTCGAATACGCCCTGCACCTGCTGCGTCGCCGCCAGAAATGCCGGCAGGTGGCTGTCGGGCACGGCGCGGTTGAGCGCGTAGGCGGTCGGCACCGTGCCGATGAGGATCAGCATGATGAGGCCCATGCCCTTTTGCCCGTCGTTCGAGCCATGTGCGAACGACACCGCGCCGCAGGTCAGGCAGAGCAGGCCTCGAATCCAAAGCGGCGGCGCGCTCCTGTTCGCCGGTGCCGTGTAAAGCCGCTTGTCCTTGATCAACGCCTTCATCGCCAGCAGCATCAACGCGGACCCGATGAACCCCACGAGTGGGCTGAACAAAAGTGCGCGGAACACACCCATCGCCTGGGACCAGTCGACACCGGAGGTCGCGGTATTGCCATCGGCCATCAACTGATTGGCGATACCGACGCCGATGATCGAGCCGATCAGGGTATGGGAGGAACTGGCCGGCAGGCCGAGAAACCAGGTTCCCACGTTCCAGACGATGGCCGCGATCAGCAGCGCGAAGATCATGGCGAAGCCGGCGCCGCCTCCGACCTGGAGGATCAATTCCACCGGCAAGAGGCTGACGACGGCATACGCCACCGCGCCCGAAGAGGTCAGAACGCCCAGGAAATTCAATGTTCCCGAATAGATCACCGCGACCTGCGGCTGAAGGCTGTGGGTGTAAATGACCGTAGCCACGGCGTTGGCGGTGTCGTGGAAGCCGTTGACGAACTCAAACCCCAGGGCGATCAGCAAGGCGATGCCCAGAAGCACGAATGCGCCGACCGCGAGGGCGGGGGCGTGGCTGGCGTCGATGTCGTTCACCAGCCCGCGGACCGTCCAGAACAGGCCAAAAACAAGCAGCGCCACGAACACCAGGATACCGGCGGTGTGGCTGCCGCCGTCCATGTTGGGCCTGCCGCCGTGCTGGTCGCGGTGATGTTCGGATTGCCGTCGCGCGCCGGCATCCATCGTCGTTTCTGACATGGCCCTACCCCTACTGTTGGTCTCAGAATGCTACGGCCTGCGCAAATTTGGTATTACAGGCCGATGACAAGTTGGTGCCCGTCCCGTCACTATGGTGTCGCCACAAACAACTGCCGTGTGGCGAAAGACACCCAAACCCGCCGCTCGGCGAACCAGTCTGCCCCGAGCAGCATGTCCACAATCGGCGTCAGGCGAACCGGCTCGACCCAGATTACCGGCGCGTTCGTTGTCTGACCAGCGACCTCAAGCGAACGGAACGTGTGCCGGTGCATCGTCACAACGTGCGATCCGATCCCGCTGACATTACTGGTGCGGTCGCCCGCGAGATTTCCCAACTGAAGTCCCAGTCGAAACATACCGGGTGCCGCGACCAGGCTCGCCGTCGCGCCGGTATCCAGCAGGGCGCGCATTGGCGTTCCGTCCAGCGTCACCGGCACGACCAATGCGTTTTCGGCCGGAAAGGTCACCGGGACCGCCGTGTAATTCTCCTGCCAGGGCAGGAAGCGGCCGGCACAGTCATGCACTTGATAGAGCGTGATCCGTCGGCCGGGCACATCGATGTCCAGATCGAACAGTGACAGGAAGTCGCGCCCCAGCAGGCCATCGATCAGGATGTTGCCGACATGGGTGACGGGCAAAATGCCGACCGTCAGGCTGTTATCGTGGGCCAACGTCCGGCGAACCAGAGGGACTCCGCCCAGGGTCAGGCTGCGCGGATCGGCGTTGGGGCGCCTGTCGATCCCGCCGATCCCCCGCATGGTTGTGTCGACCCACGCGTCGCGGGCCAGTCCAAGCCGGCGGATGGCGGCTTCGGTGACGAGCGAACGCTGGGCGCCGGTGTCCAGAATGAAGGTCCCGGTGGTGGCGTTGACCTCCACCGGCAGGGTGATCATTCCGCCGGCAAAGTCCAACGGGATGTTGGCTTTGCTGTCCACGACGCACGCTGCGCGGGCTGCGGCCGGGATCAGGAGGGCGACGATCAGCAGAACGATGCCGGTTCTCGTAATCACACGCATAGCCTCCCGATCTTGCAGATCATACGCAAACCCGCGGCCGACGTCAGCCGGGCAATTGCACAGGGAATTGCACCGGGAATTGCCCCCTGGAAATCGTCCCCTGGGAATTGCCCCTGGGAATTGCCCGACCCGCCGCGCATCGTTATCCATCGCGGCATGTCTGAAGCGCGACCCGATCCCAGTGTGTTCGACCTGTTCGCCGGCTTTTTCGTCGTCGGCGTTTGCGGCTTCGGCGGCGTGCTGCCCTGGGCTCAGCGGATGATCGTCGAGCAGCGCAAATGGCTGACCCCAGCCGAGTTCACCGAGATGCTCGGTCTGTGCCAGTTCCTGCCCGGCGGCAACATAATGAACGTGACCATCGCGCTCGGCTCGCGGTTCAGGGGCATCCCGGGCGCGGTAGCCTGCCTGCTCGGCCTGATGGCGGCGCCGGTGGCGATCGTGATCGGACTGGGCGCGGTGTATGACCAGTATGCCTATCTGCCGGCCGTCCGGCGGATGTTCGTGGCACTGTCAGCGGCCGCGGCGGCGCTGCTGCTGGCGACCGCGTGGAAGATCGCCTCACCGTTGCAGGGCCGGCCGCTCGCGATCGCGGTTGCCGCGTGCACGTTCCTGGTGATCGCGGTGCTGCGCCTGCCGTTGGTGGCCGCGATGCCGATGCTGGCGGTCGGGTCCACGCTCTTGCTGTGGCGGTTCGGACGATGAACACGCTGGCCCAACTGGCGGTGGTCTACGGGCAGATGTCACTCCTCGCGTTCGGCGGCGCCAATGCGTTGATCCCGGAGATGCAACGGCAGGTCGTCGATGTTCATCACTGGATGAGCGCGCAGGAGTTTGCGGGCCTGTTTGCCCTGGCGCAGGCGGCGCCAGGCCCGAACATGATGGTGGTAAGCCTGGTGGGATGGCAGGTCGGCGGTCTCTGGGGCGCCCTGGTGACCACGGGAGCGGTCGCGGCACCATGCGCGGTGCTGACCTTTCTGGTCAGTGGTGCATGGTACCGATTCAAGGACGCCCCCTGGCGGAAGGCATTGCAGGCGGGGCTGCAACCTGTGACAGCCGGCCTAATCGTTGCCAGCGCAGCGCTGCTTATTCAAAGCACCGCCGTGGACTGGACGGCGGCAGCGGTTACGGTCGTGGCGGCGGGACTGTTCATCTGCACCAAGCTGCATCCGATGCTGATCCTCGGTGCCGCCGCGGCTGCCGGAGCGACCGGCCTGGTCGGCTGATGCTGCCCGATCCTGTCGTAAAGCAGCCCTCCGTGCCGGCGATCCGCGAACGCCGGCACCAGATCACCTAATGCCCGACGGCACGCCTGTACAGGTGCCATGTGGCGTGGCCAAGCACCGGCATGACGACGATCAGCCCGAGCAGCAGTGGGATCGACCCGATAATCAGGCCAGCGGTGATTATCAGGCCCCAGGCAGCCATCGTTATTGGATTGCGCAAGACGACGTTTGCCGACGTGCGGATCGCCGCCTCCAGCGAAACCTTCCGGTCAAGCAGCATCGGGAATGAAACCACGCTGATCGTCAGCGCCACCACAGCGAACATGAACCCGGTGCCGATACCGAGGAACGCCATCGCCCGGCCGGGACGCGTATAGAGCACGTCATGAACGAAGCTGCCCAGCGATGCCGGCGGCTGAGGCCCCAGTGTCAGGTTATAGATCGCATTCGACAGAACCAGCCAGAACAGGAACATCCCGACCAGCACCAAGCCCAGCAGAACGATGCTGAAGATCGAGGGCGAGGCAAACACGCGAAAAGCATCCGCCCAGCCGGCGCTCAATCCTTGCTCCCGACGGCGGCTCATTTCGTTCAGTCCGACCCCGGCCAGCGGCCCCACCAGCGCGAAGCCCGACGCCAGCGGAAACACCAGCGGCAGCATGTCGTTGCCTGACGCCACCCGGGCAAACAACAAGCCGAGGAGCGGATAGATCACACACAAGAAGATCACGTCGGTGCGGGACGCCCCGAAATCTTCGATGCCGCGGGCAAGCGCCCAGCGCAGATCGGAAAAGTCGATCCGCCGCACGGTGGCTGGCGCAGTCGAGGGATTCGACCAATCCGGGCTTGCGGTGGTTATCGTACGATAGACGCTCGTGAGCACGTCCGCGCCCCAGCCTGGCGGTGTCTTGATCATTGTGACCTGTCCTCCGAACTTTTGATTCGCCCGAACTTTTGATTCGCCCAAACTTTTGATTTCGCCCAGACTTTTGATTCGCGAGGTCATGGGACGCGCTGCTTGCCCAATCGCCCTACGAAACAAAATTCACTGCCATTGGATCATGGACATGTTTCGGCCTGATCAGCTATCACGAATCCGAGACCCACGCTTGGCTGGATGTGATGCCAATGCCTGGCTGGATGTGATGCCAATGCTTGGTTCGATGGGATAATTGACGCACCACCCACGCCGGCGTAACCGGCTCGTCGAGGGAGAGTGAGGCGATGCAGAGCGACACCACACTGAATGTCTTCTGGCAGCCCGGCTGAACGAGCTGCCTGAAACTCAAAGAGTTTCTCTCGGTCCGTGCGATCGAGTTCAAGTCCATCAATGTGCTGACCGACGCTGATGGCCGGGCCGAGTTGCAGCGCCTTGGCGCGCGCTCGGTTCCGGTCCTGTCGCGCGGCGATGACTGGGTTTTTGCACAGAACATTGGCCATATCGTCAAATTCCTCGGGCTGAACGAAGCGACGGGTCCGGCGCTGTCACCAATCCAGTTGATGGAGCGGCTCGACCTGTTCGTGCGGACCGCCATCCGCATCGTCCCGCAGATGCCGGACCAGCTTTTGCCGACCGAGGTCCCCAACCGCCCGCGCAGCTATCTGGCGCTCGGCCACCATCTGTTCCGCATCCCTCAAGGCATGCTGGAGGTCGCGGCCGGGGCGACGCTGGTCGACGACATGCTGACCGGGGGACCACCGGCGGATATGAACACCAGTGCTGCCCTGGGGATCTACGGACAGCAGGTACTCGCGGCAGTTCACGCCTGGTGGGACCCGAAGAAAGACAAAAGCGGACGCGAGACCGTGCAGACCTATTACGGCCCGCAATGTCTGCATGAACTGATGGAACGAACGACCTGGCACTGCGGCCAGCATGTGCGCCAATGGTTCATGTTGCTGGGCATGGCTGGGGTCGTGCCGGTCGTGACCCTTGACGATACAGCGTTTGCCTGCCTGCCGATGCCCTCCAGCGTCTGGGACGGCTGAAGCCATCCAGTTCCGAACCCAGCGTTCAGTTCCGCACACGCATCGCAAACATAACTTCCCGCCGCTCGCCGACAAC
>JBEKLE010000255.1:0-9210 GCA_050010355.1 Rhodopila sp.
GGCCGGAACTAACCAGCTGGCCTCCTGGTACGCATAACGGGACGGAACATGAACGTCATGCCGCCTTCCTGAGTACCTCGGGCGGCGTGCGCAGCGGCCTCAATCCGTCATTGTTTTCCGACGCCTCTTGTGGGGCGATCCAGATGTAGTCACCGGTCAGGTTGATGTGCTCCCAGCCCAGCGGAGAGAGATGCGCCAGCAGGTGATCGGGGACATTTTCCGTCTGGCGCAGGGTGGCGACGGCACGTTCGAGGTATCGGGTGTTCCACAGAATGATCGCGGTGACGATGAGGTTGAGGCCGGAAGCGCGGTGCTGCTGGTTCTCGTAGGTGCGATCACGGATTTCGCCGAGCCGATGGATAAAGACGGCACGCGCCAGGCTGTTGCGGGATTCGCCTTTATTCAGCTCCTGGCCGGTCTCGCGCCGCAGTTCGGGATCCTGAATCCAGTCGAGGGTAAAGAGCGTGCGCTCCAGCCTACCAAGCTCTCGCAGTGCCGCCGCCACACCATTCTGGCGCGGATATGAGGCGAGTTGCCGCATGATGACCGAAGGTGCCACGGTGCCAGCACGGATGGAGGCGACGATGCGCAGGATTTCCGCCCAGTGGGCGCGGATCAGCTCCACGTTGATCCGTCCGGCGATGAGCGGTTCGAGGGTTGGGTAATCGGACGGTTTGCCGAAGCTGTAGAGGCGCCGGTGCTTCAGGTCCGGGATGCGTGGCGCGAACACGAACCCCAGCAGAGTGCATAAGGCAAATACATGATCGGAATCGCCGCCCCCGTCGGTGTGGTGGCGGCGGATTGTAATGTCACCCTGATGGTAGACCAGCGCGTCCAGCACATGCAGAGCCTCGCTCGCGGTTGCGGCGATCAACTTGGTGAAGTACGGCCCATAGCGGCCTGAAAGATGAGTGTAGACTTTGAACCCCGACCGTTGGCTGTAGTGGGCATTGAGGAGGGCGGCATCACGGCCGAAGCCTGCTGCCTGGAAGAACTGGCCATCGGACGATGAGACACTGCTACTGCCGAACGTGGCCGCGAATGGCTCACGCTCCTGCTGGCTGACCAGACACTTCAGCGCCGACGCGTAGGTCTCGTCGCGGATGTGCCAGTCGGACGTCCAGGCGAGTTGGCCAAGGCTGGCAATGCTGCACGCCTCGGCCATGCGGGTCAGGCCGAGATTGAGTCCTTCGGCCAGCAGCCCCGCCATCAGGACGCGGCTGTCGGCCGCGATCTCGCCGGTACGCAGATGGGTGAAGCAGTCGGGGAACAGTGTCCAGCGGGCGACCTCGGCCAACAAGTCGGTGACACGGATGCGCGGCAGCATGGCGTAGAGACGTGCAGCCAGGGCCTCTGCCTCCGGCGGGGTGGATTTTTCGATGGGTGTGATCTTCAGCGCGCCTTTCTCGATTGTCACACCTGGGAGCAGACCGTCCTTGGCGCGGCTATTGACCTGCGTCAGCCGTTTATCCAGCAATTCCCGCCGGCCCTCGATGAACTTGTCAAAATCAGCTTCCACGGCAACTGGAACTGTGCCGGCGCTCTGCAACTCCTGAAAAGTCTGCTTGGAGATCAATCGTTCTTCGACGGAGCGATACTGTCGGCTGCCCGTTACCCACACGTCGCCAGAACGCAAACGGTCACGCAATTCCGAGAGCACACAGAGTTCGTAATGACGCCTGTCGATAACGCCACCCGGCATGACGTAGGCAGCCCAGCGCTGTCGAACGAAGCCGGTCGGGACGGATTTGGGCAGAGCGGCCGTGTCCTTGCTGTTCATGTCCCGCAGCACCTCGATGGCGCGCAAGAGCGAGGCTGATGCAGGCACGCTCTCGAATGCGAACGCCGAGAGGAACGCAGGCGACCAGCGCCGGATACCGGCATAGTGCTCGCCAAGGTTCTGGAAGGCATCAAATTCTTCCGGCCTGGCCAGCGCTTCAGCTTCTGCAACGGTTTTACAAAAGCGCTCCCACGGGATCACGCTCTTGATGGCTCCAAACGCGTCTTGCTGGTCGGTCTGGGCAGTGATCAAAGCGGCGCCGACGCGCGCATAGAGGCGAACCTTCTCGTTGATGGCACGGGCATCGGCCTGGAAGGCGCGAGCATGCCGCCCTTCGGCTTTTCGGAATATCCCGCCGACCAGGCGGTCGAAATGATCGATCGCCTGGTCGGTCAGGCTGGCGGTGAAATCCAAGGTGATGGCCACCAACGTCGCATGCCGGCGCTGCCGCTCGAAACGAGCGACATGCTGAACCGTGGTTTTGTCAGCCTCACGTGCAAGTTGGCTCAGGCGTGCCTGGTGGATCAGATGTCCGCGGCTGGGATCGATGCCAACCGCGCGAACATGTTCCAGGCGTTCAATCACACCGAGCATGGCGATTGGCGTGGCGGCCTCTGGCATCTGCCGCAACCAGGTCAGCCAGACCTGGCCGGTTTCGTCCCGGCGTTCGGTCAGAGCATCAAGTCTTTTTCGCTGATCAGCGGACAGCCCGTTGGTCAGCCGGCGATACACCTCCCGGCGGCCCTGATGACGGAGCTCAGCACAAAGCCGTTCGAGCGCGAGCGGCGACGGACAGATTATTCGACGCTGCCGGCACGCTTCCAAGGTCAATGCCGCCAAATGAGCCAGCCGGTCGTCCTCCATCGCGTGCGGCAAGAGCGCTTGTGCCAATTCCGCTGCCGCGTGCTTGCCGAAGTAACGAAGTCCAGCTTGCCCTTGGCACTCGATGGCCTGACGCTGCCGATTCCGTTCATTTGCAAGATACTCATCAATCGACGCGGGGAACACGCTGATCTGTTCTGCAACAAATTCGAGCACGGCCATAGGCGGCCGTTCGCCGACCTGCAGAGCCCGGCCGGGATAGCGCAGATAGCAGCGCATGAGGGCGAGGCCCAAGCGGTTGTGGTCGCCGCGACAGCGCGCGACGGCTGCCAAGTCGGCCTCCGACAACGTGTAATACCGGACCAACTCACGTTGCTCGGTCGGCGGATCAAACAACTCCGCAATCTGGATTTCGCTCAATCGCTGCCGTCGTGCCACTCATGCCTCCTCGCCTTTGGTCCCAGCAGACCATCCGATCCGGGCCAGCGAGTCGATTAGCGTACTGCGCTTGATGCTGAACGTACGACAGACCGCCGCTTTGGTGGCGCCGTCATCGAGCGCTGCTGTCACCGCGGCGAGTTTCTCGGCGTCGATGGTGGTGGGCCGACCACCGTGGCGTCCGCGACGACGTGCCGCGGCAAGTCCCGCCTGGACCCTCTCCTGGATCAAGGACCGTTCGAACTGAGCCAGCGAGGCAAAAATGTGGAACAGGAACTCGCCTTGCGGCGTGGTGGTATTCATCTGCTCGGTCAGCGAACGAAAGGCGATACCGCGCTTCTTGAGGTCGGTCACAGTAGTGAGGAGATGCGGCAGCGATCTGCCAAGTCGGTCCAGCTTCCAGACCACCAGGCAATCGCCGGGTTTGATGAAACCCAGCGCCTTGGCCAGACCAGGTACTTGTTCTGATCGTAAATATCCTTTATTTGCTTGAGTACCTCCTCAACCTCAGGATAACCGATCCAAGACGGGGGTAAGTCGTTAACATATTCCAGACGACGCTCTTGGCTATAAAAGATGGCGCGCCACGCATCTGGTTCCAGATGCTCCGGCTTATCCTGATCCGCAGTGGTCGCATCGACCGACGCCGTAAGACCTTCAGACATCGTTGGATTTCCGTCCTATTCTGGTGTTTCCGATGCCGCGTCTCTCCTGGCGCGTAGCAACCTTGCTGCTTCTGATGACCTGTTCACGCGCACTGATGGCTCTCTGCTTGATCGCGTCGTCAAGTTCCGACGGAGGTCGCCGCCGCTCCATGCGGCGCGCCTTATTGTCCGAAATCGATAAGTGCTTTAGGTCCGGGCGCTCTATCGGGAGGTAGCAGCTTTCCGGCCCCGGTAGTTCCACGAAAATGGTGCCGATGTCTTCGGGGTCGTATTTGATCGAAAGCTCCTGTTCCAAATAATCAGTCAAAGACTTATGAAAGTACTTCTCGCCGAATATCTCAATACCCTCGCGGCGTATTTTTCTCCATTTGAATGGAAAGAAATCAATGATGATTGCTTCGAAGTCCTCATCAGGAAATACCGGGGGACCGTTTTGCTCTATACCTTGCTTCCATTTGTATAGTGGGGTCGTATGTAGGGATTTGTGCTCCCTGTGGTGGTAGAGATCTATTTCATGGGCCAAATAGGTGCGCAATTCCTCAAGTGTCAAAGCTGCTCTTTTTTCAGAGTTGTAGCTCCCACGCTCCATGGGGTTGGAGAAGGTAGTCCCCGGCAAACGCTTGATTCTCTTGGAAAGCGTACCGAACATCCTCTCGACGAGCCCAGACTGGTGAGGTTTGCCACGCTCCCGGTAAGTGAGTTGAATCCCGTATTTCTCGCATCCGTCGCGAAAGGCTTCGGAAATAAAATCGGCTCCTAGGTCTACATGAATGCGCTTAGGAATGCCAAAGACCGGCCAGTCCATCTTGATCTTATGCCGTTTGCACCAGGGTTCCTTTGGGGAGAACGCTTGAACGAGCGCGGCTGCAAGACTATTCGCGGCGTTCGCCTTTAACGACAGACTGAACCCGACGATGCAGCGAGAGAAAACATCCAGCACAACGGTCAAGTACGCTCGCCCGATCAATTGACGGCCCGCGTCCCCTACGATTAGGACGTCTGCCTTGTGGTGATCAATCTCAACGATATCGAGCGGGGCTGAGGCTCGTAGACCGGCGTTAGCCATGACATGCCGTTCCCGCACTTCCTTAAAACCTCTCCGCGCCCGGGTTTGCTTCTTCGGAGAAACCCTGTGGACGCGACTTGACACTGCCTTCTTGGACGGAACCGGCAGGCCCTGTTCGCGACATTCCTTCCAGATGATCTCGTAAAGGACCTGAATCGAGGGTTGCTCTCGTGTCAGGTAGTCCTTCCTGATGTGTTCCTCGATGAGCGTGTCGACCCTTGGGTGCAGGCGGCTTTCCCCTTTCGGAAAACCTGGCTTACGCGCTTCCAGAACCTTAGCGACCGACTGGGCCCGGCCGGCTGAGATGAGCTTGTAGGTCTGGGCGACAGAAATCCCAATTTTATCCGCCGCAGCCTTGACCTCAGAAAGGCTCGTTCGCTTTTTTACAGCAAGTGGTTGTATTATTTGCCACCGGCGACGAGCCTCTCGGACTTTATCGCGAGCCTTCGGATCCTCTTTGGGCCGCTGGATCACTGTTGCGATGCCGCAACTCTGTGGGGGCGCACCGTCGCTGTAGGAGTTCTGCCGATATTGGTTGCATTCTCATCTATTGGTTTCTTGGGCATGGGGCAACGCCTAATTATGCTATAACCGGATTGATATCTTCGCCATTATCCGGTTGCGTTCCGGGGCAACGAAATCTTTGATCGTAGATTAAAGGGTGGGCGCGGTGGACCGTCGTCGGCCAGCAGTTCCTGGACGCGGGCAACCCTATCGCATCGTCTGCGCGACCCAGATTACCCCGACTGTCAGCACGATTCCTACCGCAAGAATCCCTGCACCTGCCATTGCGGCCAAGAGCGCCGGCTCCGCTATTGCTGCGCCGACGACCATTGGAACCGCTGAGACAACGACTTGTCCGGTGGCCGAACCCGTGGTTTTCGAGAAGTTTTCCATGTCGTCTTCCTATTCGACGGATAACGATTGCGCTTCAGTGCAGTCCGAATAGCAGGGCGGCGACGATCCAGAGTGGTGCGCCGAGAAGATACAGCAGTAACAGTCCAGCGAGATGCAGGAGAAACGGCCCCAGCGCGATTAGCAGAATCAGCCCTGCAATAGTGCCCAAAGCTGTTCCGGCAGCTTCGGCCAATCCCTCAAAAATGCCGGTCATGACTTCACTCCTTCCAAAGGACGCCAGGGCAGGACAATTAGGAAGGCGCGCCGCGCGGCGATGCGATCCGCACGTTCACGCAGCACGCGTGCGGGCGTGGCAAGCTGCGCTTCCAGACGGCCGAGGTGCTGAGCGTACTCCGCCTCGGTCACCCCAATCGCCTGATTGAAGGCGCGCAGAGAGTCGTTCCAGAAATCCTCACAACGCACCCAGATTTCGCCGAGCACGTTCTTGGCGGTGATCTGCTTTTCAAGCTCGGCGACCAGGCGGGACTGCCAGGAGCGCCCGAAGGCCTGCCACGCCACAATGCCGGCGGTCAGGGCAATGCCGATGCCGATGCCGACCGGCCCGCCAAGGGCGGAGACAATGGAGACGCCCGTGGCCGTCCCGCCCGCGATGCCGATGCCGAGTCGCGCGAGCAAGCTGACGACTTGCGGCACCAGCAGATAAGCGCCCAAATTGCTGCCGCCGGCGACGATTGCCGCCCAGCCGGCGAGCGCGCCGAACGTGCCGCCGCCGGCAAGGCTGCCCAGAAAAGCCGCACGTGCATCAAAGGGGACAGAGGTTTCCATGATCCCGGAGCTGGCGGACAGATCGTAATTACGAAGCAGTATCTCCACTTCGTCGGCCAGAGGCTCGGCCTGCGCGGTGAGGAATTGCTCAATTCGGGCACGCGCTTCCCTCATCACCGCATCGACGGCGCCGCCCTGGGCATCCGTGGCGTTCCTGAACTTCTTGTCCTCGATGATCTTCCCAAGGCCCTCCGTCGTGAACAGCGGCGCCACCTCCTGCTCGATGAAGGCGGCCGTTGCCGTCCTCGCCGCATGGATGATCGCGGTCACGCGCCGCTTGCGATTCTCAATGCGCGCGCGGCGTTCCGGCTCCTCCGCCAGGAAAGCTGCCATGTCCTGCGCGGCCTGTTCGCCTGCCCGCAGCACATCCTCCACATGCCCGATTTCCCTGTTAAGGAAGGCATCTGCGGTGGAGCGGAAGCGGGAAACGGCTTCGTCCAGCCGCCCCCCGATCGCCTCCGGCAAGACCGACGTCAGCAGCTCGCGCAGATCGGCTTCGACCGAGGCCCGCAACGCCGGCTGCTCGACGAACCAGCCGAACATGCGGCCTCGGAACGCCGCCGCGTCCGGCAGAGGCGGCGCGTCAACCGCCCGAGCGGCCCCGGCCCGCAGACGATCGTGCAGGCGCCGCGCCGCGGCATCCAGCGCCCCTGCGACCTCGGCGTCCTTCACGCCAGAATGGACGTGGGTAGCGAGAATGAGCAGGTTTCGTACTCGGTCGTTTCCGGGCAGCGCCGGAAGATGCACCAGCGCATCTTGCAACTTGGCGATATCCTCGTCATTCATGAAGCCGGTAAAGGGTGCCATGTAAACAAGTGCATCGCCGTAGGGCTTGGCCGATCCGGCCAGCTTGTCGTCGTAGGCGTGGTGCCCGTAGCCCGGCGTGTCGATCAGGTCGCAAGCCTGTAGCAGCGGTGCGTCGATGTAGATGAGGGCCGACCCCGGCTTCCCCTTCAACACGCTCCGCCGCGTGTGGTCTGCGACATGCATGCCGTAGCAGCTCAGGGTTTCGAAGTCGCCAGCCAGCAGCCGCTGCTCTTCGCATTTGTCCTTGTCGTCGGCATCCCCAAGATTAAACGTTTCGTCCATGATCCAGACATTCTCGGTTTGCCAGATCGGCTTATCCTGGATGTGTCGGACGAGGCAGACGACCGCCGTTGCCGGCTGGTAGGCGGTCGGCAGGCGATCGGCGCCGAAAAGGGTATTAGCCAGCCGGGACTTGCCGGCATCAAAGCGCCCCCACAACACGAGCCGAGGCTTGCGGCCGAGTTGCCGCAGGCCGTCGCGTAGGTCGCCGATGTCGAGCGGCGGCGCAACCATGTCCTCGGGCAGGAGCACCGGCTGGTTCGCGGCATAGTCGCCAAGCTGCGCCAGCCGCTGTTGGATCGGCACATAGGGCATGCCGGGATCCAGACCCGCATCCGTGTCGGGGTGCCCGCAGGCCGCGATCCACTCCTGCGCCATGCGCAGCGGCACGTTGTCTGGATTGGTCTCGTAGCGCTGCACCTGGCTCTGCGCGATGCCGAGACGCCTGGCGAGCTCGGCCTGTTTCAGGCCGGCATCCTCGCGCTGCTTCTTGAGATCGATATTGAACACGGAGGGAACGGCCACAGCCTCAACCCCCCACCATGCCGGCGCGCTGCGTACGGCGCGATGGGCGATAGGTTCTCGGGCTAAAGATGGTGATCAGCCGGCCATCCTCATCGAATACCGCAGTACCACCACCCTTGTCGAGCAGACGAATGACGCTGCGGCGAACCGCGTCAATCGCATCGAGACAGGCGCGCAGGTCGCGGCTGTCCAGCACCTGCCGTTCGCCGACCCAGGTTCCGTGCCCCTGGATCAGCTCGATCAATGCGTTTGAAAAGCCCCGGCCATTGGCACGCATACGGCCGTGTTTGGTCATTGCCACTGTTTTGCTCACGTCCACCTCCTCGCCTGGAAAACGAGATGTGGCAGAAACCACTGTCGTAATCGAGTTAGAAAATGCTGTATCAGCATTAATTGACGAAATAGCCTGATCAGCACCATTTAGCATGATCAAGGTCGTCTCGCTCTGTTAAACGAACCGTTTGCCAGAGTGTTACATCGGTCCTAGACGCCTGCTGTGGCCTCTCTTCCCACCCCCGTTTTGTCAGCTATCCCCGGGCGTTAGCGTTAGCGGCGGCGAGAATCCGCGCATAAACGGCGCGTCTTCGTTCCACCTCTGGTGCGTGCTTGGCGGACCGAGTCCCGGGCCGTTGACGTTACGTCTATGTCGGGCGGGGTGGTGGGGCGGGACGTCCGCAGCGAGGTCAAACGTCCCGCGGGCCGCCCCAGTCTTCGTCGGTCCAGGAACTCTCATCGACGCGGCGCTCCAGCGCGTGCCGGATGTCGTCCGGGTCGGCGGGATCTACGTCGTCTATCCCGTGGAGAATGGAGCGAATGACCCGGCCTTTTCGGCCGTCCGACGAGGCCCGGAAGGCGACGTCTTCGAAGAACGACTCCTCGAACGCTTTGGCCGACCGCTCGTCGGACCAGATGTCCGGCATCTCCTGGAGAACCATAATCCGGGCTTGCCTAGCCCGGCGCTCCCCGTCTGTAAGGAGCGTGGCCCGAGACGTCAGGAACCTCACGAAGCGGTCCTCGTGTCCCTGGTCTGGCTGCTTCTCGACGCCCCGATCCTGCAGCAGCTTTGCCATATCCTCGAGGTAGGCCTCGAAGGCGACCTGGGCGGCGCTCATGCCCTTGTCGCTGCACAACCTCGCCGCAAAATT
>JBEKLE010000256.1:0-9190 GCA_050010355.1 Rhodopila sp.
AGCCGGATTGTGCGTCCGTCGTGCGCGTCTTGCCATTGTCGCTCCTGATAGGCGGCATTCTCGCCGCTCTCAGGCAGATTTTCCACTTATCGGCCTGTCCGAATTTGGCCGGCCACCTCTGACGACGTGGACGAAATGTGCAGGACAGTTGGGTGACCGTAAATATGCCCTTGCCGTGTAGCTTCTTGCGGTCTTTCTCCGACATCCCGGACAGAAGGCTTAGGTCATCTTTTTCCTTCGCCTGTGCTAGACACCGATTTTGGAACTCGCACTGACCGCAGTGTCGATTCAGCACAAGGTCCGGCGGGGTGCTTCCATCCAATAGTGTAGCGGTTTCCTTGATCCGCTTTCGTGCCTCCTTGGCGAGGGCGAGCGTATTGACATTCAACGTCGCATAATTGTCGCCATGCACGATTTTTCCGAGATTAATTTCAGCCCCAAGCGATTCGGACAGCATGAGCGCATCGAATGCAAGAAGTAGCCTGTTTTCCTTGGTAATCTTGTTGCTTGGATCGAATCGATAGGGGATGAACATGGCAGGTCTGCCGCGATCCTTGACGGGCATCCTCTCAACAGCTTGTAGGAAGGATTCCGCTTCTTTGGTCTTCAAACGCACGTCGCTGGCGAGACGCCATGTGAAGGCTTTGGGGTTTTTGGCAACCGGCGGCGCGATCACGCAGTCACTTTCTGGAAAGTCGCTAAGCAGCCGCTTAAGGCCGTCTTGAAGATAGGTTTTATTGCGCGAGCCGCTCCACTCTGCATAAGAATTTGCTGCAGGCAGTTCGGCGCGCGAGCGGAGCCAGCATTTGGTCGGGCATTGGAGATAGCTCTCGAAGAGTTGGGAACTGATGATCATGCACGGAGCGTCCGGTTCACCATACGTCGCCGAGCAAGGCAATAATCTGGAGACCTGTCAAATCCGCAAGTGCCGAGGACCACGAACCCTCCGTTGCCGTGATTCCGTCGAGACCAGACCTCACCAACCCCCGACCCATCCTCCCATCGATTGAAAGCCAGCTTTCAGCACCATCCCGACAGCCTCCATGAACGTCCGACAAACGGTCGTTTTTGGGACATGTCGATGAGCGCGGCCCCCATCAAATTCTCCGAGTTTTTGCCAGGTCTCGGCTCCGGTTTCGGCCGTAAGACTTGCTTTCGACTCGGCGCCGGCCACCTGCCTCGCGTAACCACCAGTGGCCTCCCGCCGCATCCGTCAAGCCACATCATCGGCCGCCCGCCCGAGCCCCCATTCCGCGCTTTGTCGGGCCCCCGACCACGATATCCACATCCTGCCCGAGCGCCGTCGGACAGCGCACCACCCGGTCGTTGAAAAACCCCGTCAACCACCCATTCATTCGCGCAGACCTTCATTCCGGGACGCCAGGTCCCGACACCTTCTCCTAGACACCCGCTATGAAGTATAGTGCCTCAGCGCCCGGATTGCGGCAGCCTGTCGCGAAGGCGGCGCGTGCGGCAGCCTAAACACTATCGAGGTCCAGCCCTATGAGTGGCGACGAGCAAATAATGGCCGCGCTGGCCAAGCTCCGCACGGACTTCTTGGCCGAGCTAGGGCAAACGCGCGCTGCGATCATGGGGCGCCTGGACGGGGTTGAACGGCGCATGACCGAGGTGCGCGAGGACATCGCGCTGAACTTCGGCACCTTAGACCATGTCACGCGCATCAACGACACCACCCGCGAGGACTTTCGCGGCCTACGCGATATGGTTAACGTGATGTATCGGACGGTTCAGCGGCTCGAGGCCAACGTGGGCGACATTATCGACAAGCAGAACCCACCCCGCCAGGCATGATCCAGCCGACCAAGACCCATCAACGCGCGCCATTCTGGAACATGCTTTGCGCCCTGGAAACCTTCGCCGAGGCGGCCGCAAGACTGCGCGCCAGGACTTCACCCCGGACAGCGGACAGCGCCGACCTGATACGGCAGGACCGGGATCGGGTTCATGACGGCCTGCCTCGTTGAGCCAGAGCCACGGTTGAAGCCCCGGTCGCCGCCAAGTGGGTCATCGAGGAGGCGCAAACTCCCAAGGCCGTCCTGCTGCTGGAATACCAGACGCTTCATGCGCCGGCGCCGGGCCGAGGCGCTAAGCTTTCGGAAAGCGACTTGTCTGGGCGGGCGATGTGGTCGCCCCTTAGACGACTCTGTCCGCCGGAGCCACGGCGGCCCTAATAACCGAGCTGACCCCCCTCAAACCGCCTCGTCCAGATCCTCCCCCCACATCTTCTCCAGCGCATACATCGTCCGAGCCTCCGGCTTAAACAAATGCACCACGATGTCACCCGCATCGATCAGCACCCAGTCCGAACCGCCCGCCCCCTCGACCTGCACCCGCTTCAGGCCGGCGTCCTTCAGCTTCTCGCTCAGATGCTGCGCCATCGCACTGATCTGCCGGTCCACCAGACCCGACGCAATCACCATCCGGTCGCAGAACATCGCCTTGCCCGCCAGATCCATCGTGACAACGTTCTCCGCCTTGTCGTCATCAAGACTGCCCACGATCACCGCCTGCAGCCGGTCCAGCTCCAACGACTCAACCTTCGCCACCCGAGGACCTGCCGCCGCCTTCTTCGGCCCCGCCGCGATCGTCTTCTTCCGCGGCGAGCCCGGCACCAGCGCAGCCTCCGCCAGCTTCGGCTTGACAGAGGTCTTGCGCGGCACCGGCTTGTGCCGAGCGGGAGACGGCGAAATCTTCGGCGGCTTGGTTATGGCACTTGTCCTTCAGCGGCTTGGCGGATAGCGGTAGCGGAGGCAGCGGTCTGCCGGCCCGGCAGAAACACCCACCCGGGCGCAGCACCGGGCAGCAACGGGGCCTCCCGCGCCGGCCGGCGCCCCGCCCGTAGCCGATGCGCCGCCTGTCCCGCAAGCGCCCGATGCGAATAGCTCGGCCGAGGCAGCACAACGAAGGCCAGCCGCCGCACGATATCGTTCCACTGCCGCCAGCGCGGAAGCTGCTCCAGAATGTCCGCGCCCATGATCCAGACAAACTGCACCCCCGGGAACCGCAGCAGCAGCAAGCGCATCGTATCAACCGTGTACCGAGTGCGGAACGCCGCCTCGATCCCGCTGACAACCAGGCGACGCCCGTCCGCGATCCGCGCCGCGCCCGCCACCCGGTCAGCCAGCGGCGCCATCCCGCCCGTCGGTTTCAGCGGATTCCCAGGCGAGACCAGCAGCCAGACCTGATCCAGCCGCAGCCGGCGCAGCGCCAGTTCCGCCACATGACGATGGCCCTCATGGGCCGGGTTGAACGACCCGCCCAGAAGCCCGACCCGCATCCGCCGCCGGTCGCCGAACTTCGGGATGGGGTCCAACGAGAGTGTCACGCTCGCGGGCACGGTATCGGCGCCGGACATGCCACCAGAATCAGGCAATTCCGAGCCCCCGCCACCCCATAAACGCGGTCAAGGACGCACCTGACCTGAACCAAGGACAAGATACCGATACGTCGTCAACTGCTCCAGCCCCACCGGCCCGCGGGCATGGATGTGGCCGGTGGCGATCCCGATCTCCGCGCCAAACCCGAACTCCCCGCCGTCGCAGAACTGCGTGGAGGCGTTCCAAAGCGCCACCGCGCTGTCCACCCCGCGCAGAAACCGGTCCGCGATCGCCGCGTCCTCGGTGACAATCGCGTCGGTATGTTCGCTGCCATGCCGCGCGATGTGGGCCAGCGCCGCGTCCATCCCATCGACCACCGCGACCGACAGCACCTGATCCAGCCATTCGGTGTCAAAGTCCTCCTCGGACGCCGCCGGCAACCACGCCACCACATCCCGCGCCGCCGCATCCGCTCGGAATGTGCAGCCCAGAGCACGCAAATCCTCGACCAGCAGCGGCAGCAGCGACCCGGCCACCGAGCGGTCGATCAGCAGCGTCTCCGTCGCCCCGCACACACCCGTCCGCCGCATCTTCGCGTTCGCCAGAATGCGCCGGGCCATCGCCGGGTCCGCCGCCTCATGCACGTAGGTGTGGTTCAGCCCCTCCGCATGGGCCAGCACTGGCACCCGAGCCTCAAGCTGCACCCGCTCCACCAGCGACTTGCCGCCGCGCGGGATGATCAGGTCGATCAGCCCAGCGCCCGCTAGCATCGCCGCCACATACGATCGGTCGGAATTCGGCGCCACCTGAATGCAGGCCTCCGGCAACGCGGACGCGGTCAGACCACGGCGCAGCGCCCGGTTGATCGCCTGCGCACTCCGCTCGCTGTCCGACCCGCCGCGCAGGATCACCGCGTTGCCCGACTTCAGGCAAAGCGCCGAGGCATCCGCGCCAACGTTCGGGCGGCTTTCATAAATCATCCCGATCACCCCGATCGGGGTCGCGATCCGCTGGAACCGCAGCCCGTTCGGCCGCGTCCATTCGGCGAGCGTCCGGTTCAGCGGGTCCGGCAGGGAGGCGATCTCTTCCAGGCCGCGCGCCATCGTCTTGACCCGCGCCTCGGTCAGCGTCAGCCGGTCGACGAACGATGGTTTGCCCGTGTAGCCCGCCACATCGGCTTCGTTGGCGGCAAGGATTTCCCGCATGCCGTCGCGCAACGCGTCCGCCATCGCCGCCAGCGCGCCGTTCCGCGCCGCCGCACTGCTGCGCGCCAGGATGTGCCCGGCGGCCCGCGCCGCCTCCGCCGTCGCCGTCAGATGTAAAGTCGCGTCCATAGTGAAACGTGTCCAGACATTAACCATGCGCGCGGTCTATCCCACGTTTCCGTTGACCTAGCTATGTCCTGTGTGCTGCCCTGCTTCCCAAACGGGAGCCCCCCCCAAACGGCGGGCCCCAGGGAGGGCCCCCCAAGTGAGGCAATCATGAACGCACCGGTCCACATCGACTCCACGAGCCCGGCCCATACACTGCCGCTGGAGCGTTTCGACGTCTCCGATCCCAAGCTGTACAAGGACGACGCGTGGTATCCGTACTTCGAGCGGCTGCGGCGGGAAGACCCGATCCATTGCGTGCCCGACAGTCCCTACGGCCCCTACTGGCCGATATCCAAATACAAAGACATCATGCACTGCGAAGTGCATCACGACGTCTCCTCAAACACGATCGCAGCATGATGCACCTCCGTTTAAGTTATTGCAGTCCATAGCAGTCTGTCGAATATCTGCCGATACTGGGCTTTGGGTGGGGCCGAGCGGACACTTGGCAGTTCCAGATCCTTGCGCAGTATAATGCAGGGCGCGCCCGGACAGACCTGGCGGGCGGGAAGCGTCTTGGTGTGGATCATGCGGATGACCGTCATCTTGCTGACCCTGAGTTCCTGGACCACTTCGTCGAGCATCAACTCTCCACGGTCTGCACGCTCCCCTCACGATAAGGCAAAAGATGGTGATCGTTACGGAAAAGTTGCACCCGACCAGCGGTCCAGCTCAATCCGCCGATGGTTCGCTTGCCGAGCCGGTTGAGGATGGCGGCGACAGGGGAACCAGGCATCATCCGGACCAAGGTAATGATCAGCGCCGCGGTTTCCGTTTCGGTCTCGGCTTCCTTGGTATTCCGCCAGCGGCCTCGCACCCTCGTGGCGGCGTCGAGAGCGGTATGCTCACCGCCATGCCAATGGATCATGGCATGAAGACGGTCGTCTTCGACCCGCACCACGATCTCGCGGATCACGGTGCGGATGATGCGCTTCTTGATCTCGATCGACGCGGCCTGGTCGTCCCAGGCGGCCGGCAGGTCTCGTCCGAGATTCATAAGTCTTTCCCGCTCGGCGGCGCTCAACTGACCGGATGTATCGTCGACCAGTGCCGCCAGTTGCGCTTCCAGGCGTTGCACTGTCACTGTCACCAACCGTTCGTTCCAGCGCCGCTCCAGTTCTCCCGCCACCAGCCGGTTGTCGGGATCGACGGCATCGTACTGTCGGTGCGCCAAACCCGCCTGATAACGAGCGGCTTCTGCAGCCAACTCGGCTTGGCGTCGTAGATCCTGATTGCGATCCTGTCCGCTTTCGATCGCAGCCTAGGCCGCCTCGACCCCCAGTGGGGCCAGGGATTCGCAAAATCTCCTCGCCGATGGCGCGATCAAGATGTTTGCCGCCGATGATCGCCACCCCATGACCCCGGTCGGCTGGCCCACATCGTTCACCGAGGAGTACGTCAACCACATAGTCTTGAGCATCGCCGCGGATTGAGATCGGCGAGTACTGGCGGCGGCCAAGGGTGTTCTCACTGCCCACAAGCAGCATCACCTGGACGAGAGCGGCGGGCGGTGGCGCAGCGGTTGATCTCGTCCACCGCGTGTTCGGCGTTTTGCGTCCGGACGACGATGGGAGGCACGGAGGCGGCGGTCCGGGCCAAACCCGGCCATGACACATTGGGCGAGTGCGGCCGCGACGCACTGCGAGAGTGCGGCGATGACACATTGGGAAAGTGCGGCCGTGACGCATCGCGAGAGTGGTGCGATGACGCATCGCGAGAGCGCGGCGATGACGCATCGCGAGAGTGCGGCCGTGAAAGTATCGGGCGGGTCATCCGGGCACTTGCACGAGCAGGTCGTCGCCTTCGGCCTTGATGGGATACACCGCGATGTCCTCGTCGGCGGGGGCTGACATCGCCTTGCCGGTGCGAACGTCGAACTGGGCGGCGTGCAGCGGGCACTCGATGCAGCCGTTTTCAAGCCAGCCATCCGAAAGCAGCGCATATTCGTGCGAGCAGACATTTTCGGTGGCACAGAATTCGCCGCCCGGCAGGTGGTAAATCGCAACTTCCTTGTTGCCGACCCGCACGCCGAGGCAGGCGCCCTCGGCCACGTCACCCTTCGCCGCTACCCGCACCCAGTCGCTCATCGTTGTCTCCGTTACGTTGGTCAGGACAGCATGCCAGGGGATTGGGTTGCGGCCAACCTCAGCCGACCAGTTTGCCGCCGTCGACGGGAATGATCCAGCCGGTGCTGGAGGTCAGGTTGACAACCGCGGCCATCACCGCCTGCGCCACCTCGTCGGCCTTCACGACACGCTTCAGCGGTGTGGTGGCGGCGACGCGCTCCACCATCGCGGTCGTACGGCCGGGCACGAATGCGGTGTCCACCGCGGCGGGGGAGACCGTGAGCACGCGGATCTCCGGGCCGAGGACGCGGGCGAGGGAGAGGGCCATGGTGTCGAGGGCGGCTTTCGAGCCGCCGTAGGCGATGTTGCTGCCGGTGCCGACGATGGCGGCGACGCTCGAGATGTTGACGATCACCGCATCACCGGACTTTCTCAGGAGGGGTGCGAAGGCGCGGATCGTAGCGAACGGGCCGCGCACGTTGGCTGCGAAGATCTGATCGATCAGGTCGTCGGTCAATGCTTCGAGGTCGGAATGCGGGATCATGCGGGTGAAGCCGGCGGCGTTCACCAGCACGTCGCAGCGTCCGTGGTCACGCTCGACGATGGCGGCGGCCTCGCGGATCAGCGGCGTCTCCAGCATCGGGATGCGAATCGCGCTGTGGCCGGAGCCAGGCAGGGCTTTCACGACGGCATCCGCCTGTTCGGGTTTGCTGTTGTAGCCGATGACGAGCTTCGCGCCGGCCTGCGCGAGGCGCTGGGCGGAGGCCGATCCGATCGCGCCGCTGCCGCCGGCGATGACGGCGACTTTGTCTTTCAGGTCCATTTGCGCGTCCTTTCAGAGCGTGAAATCGATCGAATTCAAAAAAGTATGCTCACGTCGGTTTTTTCGTCGGCTGCGGTGCGGGAGGGCATACCTTCTGGGACTCTCAGAACATCGCGCCGCGATTGGCCGCGCCGCCGTCGACGGTGATGATTGTCCCGGTTGTGTATGCCGACAAGTCCGAGGCGATGAAGGCGACCATTGCGGCGATTTCCCGCGGCTTTCCGGCGCGGGCCATGGGGAGGGGGATCATCAGTTCCTGCCAGCGGTTTTCGTCGCGGAACTGGGTCTGGGCGCGGGTTTTCATCAGGGTGATCAACCGATCGGTGGCGATGGCGCCGGGGTTGATGCCGACGACGCGCAGACCGTCACCGCCGGCGGAGCCGCCGAGGGCGCGGGTGAAGGCTATCAGGGCGGTGCTGCCGGTGGAGCCGGCGATGTAGGTGCGGTCGAGCTTCTGACACGATTTCATTTATGTAAAGAAGCGACAGAACATGTTGATACCCTTCGGAGGCCTTTGGAGGACAGCCTGGTGGTTTGCATGTGCTTTATGTAAGACGCAGTAAGATCAATGTCAGGGAGAACGGTGAAGGTCGATCCGGTAGAACGCCAGTGCGTTCTCGGCGAACAGTTTCCGCCGGTCCTCGATGGGCACGCCGGCGGTGACGTCTTTGAAGTTGAAGAAAATCCAGTCCCAGCTTGCCTTGATGCTGTCCACCGGGAAGTTGGAGGCGAACATACAGCGGTTGACGCCGAACATGCCGATCGTTTCGCGGATGACTGCGCCGTTCACCTGCAACGTCCATGGCTTTCCCTTGACCGTCAGGCCGGAGATCTTGCACCAGACGTTCGGGCAGGAGGCCAACGCCTCGATCCCGCGTTTCCAAACCGCGAGCTGTTCCTTCGAGCGATCGAGCGGGTAGCCGGTATGGTTCAGGACAATGCGCAGGTCGGATGCTCGCGGCAGACGTCTGCCGCCTCCTCCAGGTGATACCATGGGACGCGCAAGTCCCAGGACAGGTTGTATTTGGTCAGCAAGCCGAGGCCTTTCGCCAGCCCGGGTCGTGCAGGCTGCGTTTCTCGGTGCGCACGGACTCGTGAGGCGCGGCGGCGATGACCGGCTTTGTGCGGATGCCACGGACCATCGGGTTGGCGGCCTGCGCGGCGATGATTTCTTCGGCGTCCGGCGTGTCGACCCAGGCGTGGGCGACGATGGCATTCGGCACGCGATGCGGGTCAGCCACTCGGTTTCGGCGTGCTGGGTGCGGTCGGCTTCCGCCTCGATATGGACGGTGGCAATGACGTTGTGCAGCGCGGTATCGCGGCGGTATTCGGCCGGGAGATAGCTTCGCTGGATGCGGGAGTAGTCACCGAGCCAGAGGTGCTCGCCGGATTCCAACCAGGGGTAGCGGAGGCCGGATTCGAGTCCCACAGGTGGTGGTGGGCGTCGACAATCGGACGGTCTGAATCATACGAAATGATACGACGCCCGAGCGGATCCTTCTCACACTGAAGAGTATCCCACACATTTGTTCCCCGTCCCTCGCCAATCTGACGTTTTCTCTGCGTCAGCGCCGTGCAAACGACATGAGG
>JBEKLE010000257.1:0-9436 GCA_050010355.1 Rhodopila sp.
AACGCCAGCGCCAGCGCCAACCATCGCGCCCGCCGTACCACCGAACATGAACCCAAACACCCCGCCCAGACTGGACCCACCGTAAAGGCGCCCCGACTCCTTGATGCTTGCCATGAACGTCGCCGGCGCCGCGCGCGCACCGGCAGCGCCGATCTGCTGGGTGTCGGAGCCACCTGCCATTTTGCTGCCCGAGACCGACAAATCAGTCCGCTCCAGGCTCGCGGCAACGTTCCGCAGCAACGTCATCTGCTGCGGCGTCATCACCTCCCGCAGCGCCGGTTCGCGAACCCGCAGGAACGTCTGGACCTGATCGCCCTTCAGCGTCCGTTCCACACCGCCAGCGGCGAGCTTGTTACCCATTAGAGCGGTCGTCATGTGCTCGCGAACCGCAGCTTGCAGTCCGGCGAGCGCGTCCGGATTGGCCTTCACAGCATCTACGAGCTGCGCCATGTGAGCGCGGCCCATCACCGGATCGCGCAGGATCCATCGCCTCGTTGACAGTCTTTTCCGCCGCCGCGGTGGCGTCCTTCAGCGCCTGCGCAGCACCCTTGGTGCCGGCCTCCAGCGCGCGCTGTGCATCAGCCACGGCGACGAATTTCGCTCGAACGTCAGGGATCACGGAGAGGAAACTCTCGCGCTTATCGACCCAGTCCATAACGTCCTTGGGGTCAAGTGTGCCGTCCGCACGCTGGGCATAGCGGCGCAGCGAGTACGCCGCCGCCTCGGTCAGACCCTCCGCCGTGCCTCCTGCGGCGAGATAAGCTTTTGCGACGCCGGCGCCAGCCGCATCGGCCCTGACGATGACGTCCGGCACCGAACTCGCAGGCAGCTTGAAAGAGCCCTTCGTTGGCCCACCCTGCAGCATCTGACCGACGCCGGGCGCGTTGTCGAACCGCGCCTTGTCGGCGACGTTCTGAGCGTTGGCCGCGCGCAGTCGCGCGACCGCGGCGGCGTCGAGGTTCGGTGTTAGCTGGCTTTCGGGGGGAAGGATCCGGGGCCCTTGCTGGCCTCCGCCGCTGCCTGCGCCAGGTGCCGCTTGCCCTGGCGCACCGCGTCCAGGTTCCCGTTCTTGATTCCCACCTCCAGCATTGCCTGTCCCCAGATCCGCCGCTTCAGCGGGTTCATTCCATGCTCGACCGGCGGCGGCGTCTTTTCCATAGCGAGATGATACCTGCTGTAAGATTTGCTCCGACGTCAGGTTAGCACCAAATAGACTTGCCGTCGTAGACTGTTTTTCGGCGATCTCCGCATATTTACCTAAGTATTCAGTCATCTCAGACTGGGACATTCTTCCGGACAGACTATCACCGTATGCAGCACGAAGGATATCGAGCGCCTGTGGCGAGATCCGCGAGAACGCGTCCGACTGCGCGACCGCGTCGGCGAGCGAAATGCCGCGCTGCCGCGCCTGCTGCACCACCCGTGTCGCCTCCACCAGCTCGCGCGCCAGGCCGACCGCGGGGTCGACCAGCCCGGCATCGATCCCCGCCCGCAGCCGCGCCATCGGACCCGCCGCGTCCCGCAACGAGCCGGCCAAGACCCGTGCGGTCGGATCCGTGGTCTCGGTGAGCGCCGCTGACAGACCCTTGTCGCCGTAGGCGCGACTGACCAGAGCCGCCTCGACGCGCGCCGCGCCCTCCTTGGAAAGCGACCCGTCGGCCGTGACGAACGCGCCCTCGCCGCCAGGCTCCACCGCGTCACGCAGGAACGAGCGCACAAAATCCGCATTCGCCGGATCGGTCACCTTGCCAGGTTTCAGGCTTTGCAGCGTCGCATCCGTCAGATGCGCGGCGTCGCCGACCGCACGCTCGCCGGCCGACATCGCAGCCACCGGCGAGCCGCCCATATCCTTGACCAGTTTTGCCCGCGACGCCGGCGTCTCGTCCGCCGGCGGCACGCGCTCGCGCACCAGCACCGGCTCCCGCATGCCGGAGGTGTCGTGACCCTGCGATTCGAGCCACTGGCGATAAGCCGCGGCCTGCGGACCGCCCTCCGCATAGGCCTTCTGCAACGCCATGGTGCGGCCGTTGCCACTTTCGACGAGACCGTCCGGCCCGACGATCGGAGCGCCCTCGGCGGTCGACGCCGACGCCCCTAGCCGCTCCGGAGTCAGTTTCGACGCGATCGAATTGACCTGCAGCTCAGACGCCGCCCGGGTCCGGTCGCGCGGCTGCAATTCCTGCGGAAACGCCGGGTTGTCCCGACCCCCTGGAAGTTGCGACGGGATCAGGTCGGATGCTTCGCGCAGACGGTAGCGGACATCCACCGGCACCCCCGACGGCGTATAAGCCGTTGTCCCAACCGCGGGTGCACTGCCCGGACCGGTCTCCGCCGCTCGACGAACAGGAGCGGCCGGCGGCGCGATCTCCGCCGCGTCGCTCGCGACCGCGTCGTCCATCACACCCTCAACGCGGCCGAGCAGTATCGAGAGACGCCGCACCCCCTGCGGACTACCAGCAGGCGGAGGCGCCCTCGCGTCGCGTATTGCGTCGGTGATCGAAGTGCGCAGCGCCCGCAGGTCCTTGAATTTCTGAACGTCCGGCAGCGCCGCGACCATGCGGAAAATCGCCGCCTCGCCCGCTCCCATTGCAGTGTCGTTCACCGACATATCGCCGACAATTGCCGCACCCCCCTCGCGAATCGGCGACATTGAGACAGCCAGCCTGTTACGGGGGTCGACCGCGTCATAAAGCGCGCCGCGGACCTTCTTTGCAGCCTCTGCCGCGGCCACCACCGGCGCCCGCAGCGCGGTGCCGATCGCCTCCTCCGATCCCACCCGCTGATTGCCGCCCATCGCCGCCCGCTCCCGGTCGGCGCCCCGCTGCAACTGGCCAACGTCGCGCTGCCCGTAGGCGTCAGTCCGCGCCACGTCGCCAGCCGTCTGCGCTTGGATCTGCGCGACCCTGGCAGCGTGCGCCGCATCCTGCGCCGCCGCCTGGCCGCCCACCTCCGTCGACAACGCCGCCGGATCGGCGCCTTCTGCCAGGCCACGCAGCAGCCCGACGCGCGTGTCGTTCTCCGACGCCGCCCGCGCCAGGAACTGACCCTGCGCGTCCGGCACCACGCGCGAGACCCCGCGCTCCGCCGCCAGCAGCCCAGGATCGCCGGTGAGTTGCGCGGTGGTCGGATTGCCGGGAACAGCCGGAGGCCCCTGATCTGCCAGCGTAGCCCGCACCGCGTCGGGATCAGACGACAGCGAGCGGAGTTTCAGACCGGCCATCCTCGCCTGATTTTTCGTCGCGGCGAGCGGCTTGCTGATGCCGGTCTGCGGGTCATGCGTCAGCATGTTGATCGGCGTTCCGTCGGCCATCGTGGGCGCATCGCCCGGCCTGCCGACGAAGGACGGCTCACCGCCGAATTTGGGAACAATCCAATCCAAGCCCCGGCGCAAAATTCCCCTCGGATCGACAGGCGCATCGGTCAGAGGGTTGACGCGGCCGTACGCAGGCGCGGCGTAGTCCACCAAGCCACGTCCGGCGTAACGGGCGCCGGCGATCGCGGCGGCCGGAACACCGACACCCACGACACCGCCGACGAGACCAGCGATCGGCTTGTATGGGTCCGGCACCGCCGCCGCCGCAGCCTCGGAGGCGCCCCCGGAGCTGCCCCCAAGCAGGACGTTCTGCGGCGTGGCATCGCCGAGGATACTCAACACGCCAGGTGCGGTGTCGGCCGCCATCACACCGCCGCGGACCAGCGCGGACACCGCGCCGGCCGGGATCGCCGCCGATACGATGCCGCCGCCAACGCCGCGCGCGATCGCCTGCCCGACGTTCGCCGGGCGCACGTCGTCGGGATTGGCACTCTCAAAGTACGGGATGGCAGCCTGAGCACCCATCAAGTGCTTGAACGTGGCCGAGCCACCGACCGGATCGACGATCGGCGGGATGGTCGAGCCGGTAACCGCGTTGATGCCCCGCGTGGCGAGGTTGATGCCGCCAGTCGCCAGGTCGACAGGAGCCCCAAGCGCGCTCGCGAGCGCCGCGTTGCCGCCAGCGGCCAGATTGGCGACGTAGCCGGTCCGGCGGGTATCGGGCGGCGTGGCAGGAGCCGGCGCATCGAACAGCCCAGCATCGGACGGGTGACCATCCGAAGCCGGCGCAGCGAACAGCCCCGCGTCCGATGGATGCACCTCGGCCGCCGCGGCTGATGACAGACCCAACCCAGCGCCGGCCCGCGGCTCGGCCGGCAAGCCGGCCGGGACCGGGATCGCGGGATCGCCCGACTGCGGCTGTGCTCCAGCAGCCGGCGGAGCCATCCCGGCGAAGAACCTGGCGTAATCCGCCGGCGAAAGATTGGTTGATTCCGGATTATCCGGGCCGCCGTAGCCATACTCGCCCGGCTGGACATCCCGCACTGGCACAATCGGAAAGATCGACGCAGGCGGCGCAGTCGTGGTGGTGGTGTCTCCCATCTATGGCGCCGTCGTGCGGACAGCGCGTCCTTCGGACGACGCGGCGGTCGGCGTCCAACCCTGTCCGGTCCAGGTCATCGGCCCCTTCAGCGTCGGATACGACTGGCCGACCACACGCGTCGCCAGCGGCGGCGCCAGCACCGGCGCCGCGGTCGTGCCCGACGGCCCCGGCACACTGACATTTGGATCGACCCGCGCCGCCATTGCCTTAGCGGCCGACACTTCCGCCGGCGTCTTCAGACCAGCCATCCATTTTTCAGCCGGGTCACCGTTCAAGATCCCGATCGCCGCGGCGCCGATCTGCGGATTCGACTGCGCCAGCCAGGCGCGGTTGAACGTCGTGAGCGGCGCGTAATTCCCGCCGGCCAGGAACGTCTGCTCATTGGTGCCGAAGTGCTGCAACGCCGCCTGCGCGTAGTCCTGGATCTGCTGCGCCGACACCCGCATCATGTTGGTCACCCGCTTGTTCGCATCCGGCAGCAGGTTCATGCCCGGATTAGCGGCCTGATAGAGCTGCGTGCTCTGAATGCCGTTGTTGGCGCCGACGTCGGCCTTGGCAGCCGCCCCGGCGGTGCTGATCGCGAGCTTGGTGAACAGCTGCGCCGCGGCCCCGCTTTCCATGCCGGTGAAGCTTTTGATGGTCTCGGGCGCCACGCCCCAGCTTTCCATCACAGCCGCGGCCTTGGCCCGCAACTCGGGCGCCAGACCGCCGGTCGCGATCTGTCCGGCGAGGTCGGCCATTTCGTTGAGGCGCGGCATGCTGCCCTGCGCCGACTGCGCCGCCGTGGTCAACGCCTCAGCCCGCGGCAGGTCGGCCTTGTAAGCATCGGCCTGTTCGGGACGGCCGCCATAGGGGATCAGCGGACCGATCGGCTGCCCGTTCTGCGTGGGCTGCGTTCCACCGGCCGTCGGCACCATGGTGATTCGGGCGGCACTGGTGATCGGCACCCGCGAGACGACCTGGTTGGTGTCCTTGTCGATGCCGACGATCGCGTCCTCGGTCTTTTGGTACTCGATGTTCGGCGGAGTCCCGGGCAAGCGGATCTGGCCATACGAGCCATCCGGCATGCGGGTTAGCTGATAGCCCGCGGTCGGGCCCGGCGCCGGCCCCTTGCCCGGCATATAGAGCCGCGTCTCGCCGGGCAGCAGGGCCCGGATGGGCGCCATCGCCGGCTGGCCTGGCGCAGCCGGCGCGGGCGGCTGAGCGGACGCCGCTGGCATGAGTTGCGGGCCAGGCGCAGGCGGCGTGGCAGAAGCAGCCGGCATGAATTGATTCGGCGGGGCCGCGGGCAATAGACCAGGCGGCGTCAACCCCAGGAGATCGTTGCGGTTCGGGATTGCCGGCCCTGGTGACCCCGCCGCCGCTGCTGGGACACCGGCAGACACCGCCGGCCCGGACCCTGCTGGCGCAGCGGCCGGCACCACCGCCGGCGCGCCGGTCGGCGCACCGGGTCCGGCCACCCGCACCGGAGGCAGCGGAGCTGGCGCCGAGCCGCCGGCGGGAGCGGCAACCTGCACCGCCGCCGGCGCCGCGACCGCAGCCGGAGGAAGTGGTCCATCAGGATGACCGTGCGCCTGCTGGAGTGCCGCGGCACCGCCCGGTCCGGAAAATTTGTGGTAGTAGTCCGACAGATGCGTGCCATTGCTATCGGCCGGATCATAAGCCCCGCCGGTCGCTACGAACTTCTGCATGCCGTCCACGCCGCCCAGGTGCGCCACACCCCGAAGCCCGTTCGGGTCGAAGTTCTGAGCCCCAGGCGTCTGCGCGATTGCGCCATCGATATCGGCGACATTGGCCCCCATCGCCGCTCGCTGCGCCGGGGGGCTAGCCAGGAAATCAGCCTTGGTTTTGACTTGGGGAAAGCCCGGAATATTGAATTGACCACCCATCTGGCCATTCCACTTGCCGTCCGCGCCGATTTCGCCGGAGGCTGGCGTATAGAGACCAAGCTGCGCCAGGCGGGGCGCGCCGAACTGGAAGTTGCCCGCGTAACCGCCCGCATTTACCTTTGAGGGATCGCCGCCGCTTTCGCTGGCCGCCATTTGGTCGGTGAAATTACCCGCCCCAGCACCGCCGCCCTGCCCCTGGACAACGCCACCAGGACCAACGTGCGGCCCGGGCGGCAGCGACAAAGGCGTCTGATAGGGATTGCCGGTGGGCACGGCGCCTATCGCCGTAATCTGCTCCTGCGCGCTCAGCGCCGCCGTCCGATGCGCCGCAACGGCATCATCGCCAGGATAGTCCACCGGCGTGTTCGTAGCCCCAGCCGCCACCATCTGAGGCTGAAGCTGCTGCCACAACGCCGCACGCTGCTCCGGCGGAGCCGCCAGGATCGCGCCCGATAGCTGCCCCGTAACCGACAGCGTCTGACCAAGCTGCGCACGCTGATCCGCATGCATCCCGGACAGCCCAGCCGACGCGGCAACACCCGGCGCACCCAGCGTCAACGCGGTGGCACTCGCAGTCGGATCATTGCCTGCCAAACCAGGCGCCAGACCGCGCAGCGTCGCCCGGTCAGCCAGATCCTGCTGCGTGGTCGCGTTCGCCAGCGACGAGGTCTGGCCGGCGTAGTACGCCGCCATCGGGTTGACCGGCGCCTGCGGCGTGAAATCAAACGAGGGCATTAAAAGTTCGCATTCGGGTCGGAAGAACTCTGATAGGTCGTGCCGGTGGTGGGATTGGTGTAAGTCGAGTTCGTTCCGCCGCTGCTGCTGCCGCTGCTGAACAGCCCCGACAGCGTGTTCTGCACCCCGGTATTGCCAAGGCCCGATGTGACCGAATTCAGCGCACTGGTGCCCGTGGAGCCGGCGATGCCAGCCTGCGCCCCGGCGGCGCTCGTGTCCGTGCTGGCCTGGCCGCCCGCCGCGGTAATCCCATAGTTGGCAAGGCTATTCAGGTTGCCGACGTAACTTTGAAAGTTCTGGTTGGCGAGGTTGCTCCCGAGCGTCTGCTCGGCTTTGATCGTCTGCCCGGACGTGAGCATCCCCTTGGACGCCGCCCCGGCATCGACCGCCTTCAAGCCCTGCTGAACATTGTATTGATAGCCGGGAGCGGACTGGAAATTGCCCATCGCCGCCGTCGCCGCGGCCTGGCCGTTGAGCCCCAACAGGCTCGCCTCTTGGGTGTCGGCAGACGTCCCGGTGCTCGAGTAAGGCGACAACACGGCATTCGCCTGCGCCTGCCCCTGCGAGATCGAACTGCTCTGGCTGCTGCCAATAATCGCGTTGCCGGCGACCCCGACGGCCGCAGCCGCTAACCCCCAGGGCATTTCAGGCCTCCTCGATTGTCAGGTGGTGCTCTTCGTGGATTTCCACGTCGTCGGTACCGTGCAGCGCATGCACACACGCGAAGACGACCCCATCCGTCAGCGTGAGCATGCGGTGCTTAACCTTCGCTCGAATGAGAATGCCGGTCGGACCGGTGAACTCGCCCAGCGGCACGTCATCGGCCCAGACGGACATGCGCCCGACCGCCAGCAGCGTGACGTGGTCGTAGGCGTGCGCATGCGAGGGGATCACCGTCCCGGCGAGCGGCACGACCGCCGTCTTGATGAACAGGTCATCGGTCAGACGGAGGTCGACGGTGACCGGCTGCTCATCCAGTTTGCGATAAATCATGCGCGGTGCTCCTGAAGCAGATGATCACGGTAATCCGGTCGGTCGGGCCGCCGTTCTTGACGCTGTGCGAAACGCTATTCGGAAATTCCCAGACGTCGCCTGCCCGGAACGACTCAACGTCGTCGCCGCAGTAGTTCAGACAGAGTGGATTGCCGCGCAGCACCAGATACAGCTTCGTGTCGTAGAACCCGGCGTGCCAGCCGGTATCGATGTGAGGTTTGACCTCGCCGCCGCTTGGAATCTTGGTGATCAGCACGCCGCCTAGTGCGACCGAGTCGACGACGTGCGATAGATTTCTGACGATAGGATGCAGCGACGGCAGCAGACGCCACGCCGGCCAGAACACGGGGTGATGCGGTTCCCGATAGGATTCTGGGCTGACAAGCTCTGCTTTGTCTCTCCATCGCAACCAAATGTCGGGCACCCCGTGGTGCACAGAGTTCGGGTCGCCCGTCCGGTAGGCGTTCTCCGACCACAACTCCGGATGCGCGTCGAGTTCAGCATTGACCCCGGCGACTTCGACACCCTGCGCGATCAGTCGGAACCGGCTCGGCATGCTTACACCTCGATCGTGTGCAGCCATTTGGACAGCGATTGCACCCACAAGAGCCGCACACAAGCACCCGCCGCGACCGAACCTGGCATCGCCGCGCCGCCGAACGTCGTCCCGCTGCCCGCGGTCCAGGTCAGTGCGGTGATCGCAGCCGTGAACAGGATATCGAGCGACTGCACGCTCGTGGCGCCGAGCGACGGCGCCGCCGGAGAAACGACCGTCAGCGCGGCCAGCGTGCCGGCGGGGTTGATAATCTGGTGCTGGATCGTGGCGGCGATCGTCACGGTGTTCCCGGTGGTTGGGGCGGCGGCGTTGGCGTTGGAATCGACAACCGGATTGGTTGTCGTCAGCGCCCCGCTCAGCGTGGTCGTGCCCGCTACCGCGAGATTGCCGGTGACCTGATAGCCGGTTGCCCCGTTCTCGCTCTCAAGCTGGATCGGGCCGTTATCGACGCTGAGATTGCAAAACCCGACAAAGCCATACCGCGTGCCGCTGGCATTGAAAAACTCGACCTGCCCTGTGTAGCTGGCCCCTCCCGTCAGGATCGCGCACGAGCCGACACCGGACGCCTGCGCATAGACCCCGCCGGTCGTCAGCGCGTTGGCGACATCGACGTTGCCCGAGCTATCGATCTGGAGACGCAGCGACGCGCCCTGGTAGAAAGTGATCGGCGCCGCGGCGGTGCCAGACTGAATCTCGATCCCCTGGGTCACCGCCCCGCCCGCGCCGATCGTCAGCAGCGAGGCGCCCGAGCCGTTCTCAACGACCTGGAAGATGCCGTAGCTGTTGGCGGTGCCGGTCACGACCGCGAGTTTCGCCGTGGTGTTGGCGGCGGTGTTGGGGTTGGACTG
>JBEKLE010000258.1:0-9808 GCA_050010355.1 Rhodopila sp.
CTGGCTCGCGCGCGCATCAGGCAGGAACTCCGCGTACCCCGCGACCGGGTGGTCATCATCGCGGTCTCCCGCCTCGTCTGGCACAAGGGCTACCCCGAACTCGCCGCCGCGATGCACGCGGTACCCGAGGCCGAACTCTGGGTCGTAGGACAACGGCTGGACAGCGACCGGGGCGCCGACATGGCCGCCCTACTGCGCTCCGCCGGCCTCGGCTACCGCCTCCGCCTGCTCGGTTACCGCACCGACATCCCGGCACTCCTGGCCGCCGCCGACATCTTTACCCTGCCCAGCCGCTTCGAGGGCCTGCCCATGTCGGTAATCGAGGCAATGCTGACCGGCCTGCCCGTCGTCGCCACCAGGGTGCGTGGGCCGGCCGAACAGGTCGCGGACGGGGTGACCGGCTTCCAGGTCCCCCCCGGCGACTCGGCGGCGCTCGGTGCGGCGTTGGGCCGGCTGGTGCGCGACCCCGAACTGCGCACCCGGATGGGGCAGGCCGGCCGCCAGCACGCGCTCGCCCGCTACGACGAGGCCAAAGTCCTGTCCCACACCCTGGACCTGCTCGGTCTCTAGGTCTATCCCGCCGCGCTGAAAGCACCACGGAAGTCACGCCGCCATGACCGACATCGTTCCCATCCGACGCGCGTTGATCTCCGTCTCCGACAAGACCGGCCTGGTGTCCTTCGCCCGCGCCCTCGCGAGCCACGGTGTCGAAATCCTGTCCACCGGCGGATCAGCCAAAGCCCTTCGCGACGCCGGCGTGCCCGTGAAGGAAGTCTCGGATCACACCGGCTTCCCCGAGATCATGGACGGCCGCGTCAAGACGCTGGTCCCGCAATCGCCCCGATCGACCTCGTGGCCGTGAACCTTTACCCGTTCGAGGCGACGGTCGCCAAAGGCGCCGTTGACGAAGACTGCGTCGAGAACATCGACATCGGCGGCCCCGCCCTCATCCGCGCCGCGGCGAAGAACCACGATTTCGTAACCGTGCTGACCGAGCCCGATCAGTACGCCGAAGTTCTGGACCAACTCGCGTCATCCGGCGGCACATCCTCACCGCTGCGCCGCCGCCTGGCAGGCGAGGCCTATGCGCGCACCGCCGCATACGACTCCGCAATCGCCGCCTGGTTCGCCCGACAGCGCGAGGAAGTCTTCCCGAAACGCCTCACCGTCTCGGGCACGTTGCGCCAGACCCTGCGCTACGGCGAAAACCCCCACCAGGACGCCGCGTTCTACACCGCCGGCACCCGCCCCGGTGTCGCGACCGCCGTCCAGGTCCAGGGCAAAGAACTGTCCTACAACAACCTGAACGACACCGACGCGGCCTTCGAGTGTGTCGCCGAGTTCGACGCCCCGACCATCGCCATCATCAAGCACGCCAACCCGTGCGGCGTGGCCAGCGCGACCCGCCTGGCCGACGCCTGGGACGCGGCCTTCCGCTGCGATCCGGTCTCCCCCTACGGCGGCATCGTCGCCGTGAACCGCACGCTGGACGCCGCCTCGGCCGAGAAGATCGCCGCGATCTTCACCGAGGTAATCATCGCCCCCGATGCCGACGAGGCAGCCAAGGCGATCCTGGCCCGAAAGAAAAACCTGCGCCTGCTGCTGACCGGCGGGATGCCCGATCCGTCCGCCGGCGGCATGACCTTCCGAAGTCTGGCCGGCGGCTTCCTGGCGCAGACAAGCGACACCGGACGCATCGGCGCCACGGATGTGAAGGTCGTGACGCGACGTTCACCGACCGACGCCGAACTGGCCGACCTGTTGTTCGCCTTCCGCGTCTGCAAACACGTCAAATCGAACGCCATCGTTTACGCCAAGGACGGCGCAACCGTAGGGATCGGCGGCGGCCAGCCGAACCGTGTCGACTCCGCCCGCATCGCCGCCTGGAAGAGCGAGGAGGCCGCGAAAGCGGCGGGACTGCCCGAACGGCTCACGCAGGGCAGCGTGGTGGCGTCAGATGCGTTCTTTCCGTTCGCCGATGGTCTGGAAGCCGCGGTCGCAGCGGGCGCCACAGCAGTGATTCAGCCCGGCGGTTCAATCCGTGATGCGGAGGTGATCGCCGCAGCGGACGCCGCCAACGTAGCGATGGTGTTCACCGGAATGCGCCATTTCCGCCACTAAAACGCATGCATCGCGGCCCTGCCGGCGCCCCTGTGCTCGCGCTCGGTAATCCGCATCGCGCGCTGAACGCGATAAGGCGCCGCGATACCGGACCATGGCGCCTGTCATTGAAGGTTCCGGTCGTGACGCGCCCGCGGACAGCTTCATCACGGTTTAACGTTCCGATGCCGGCTCCGAGGCTTGCTGTGCAAGCCGATCGGGACAACGTTCAACCTCGACCGGACGTCCGCCGGGCATTTGCCGGCTTAACGGGCCGGGTCTTTGGCAGGAACTGCGCGCCGGACCGCTGGAGATGCTCCCAAAGCGCCTGTGCCGCGGGAAGCGGGCGTCTCTCACTCCGCCGCACGACAAACCATTGCCGGACGATCGGCAACCCGTCAACATCAAGGATCGCCAGCCGTCCGTCCGCCACTTCCGCCGCAACGATGTGTGCCGACACCAGCGCCACACCCATGCCAGCCATCACCGCATGCTTGATGGTCTCGTTGCTGCCGATCTCGGTCCGCGGTCCGCTCGGCAGACCCGCCGCCGAAAACAATCCGAGCATCAGCGCACGCGTCCCGGATCCCGCCTCACGCAGCAGGATCGTCTCCCGCGCGACCTCGGCCAGCGGGATCGCGCGCCGTTTCGCCAGCCAATGGTCTGGCGCCGCAATGATGACGTGCGGATGGTCGCCGATGATCTCACGGTCCACCGGAAAATGCTCCGGCGGATAGCCCATCAAGGCCAGATCAAGATTGAACTTCTCCAGCCCGGAGATCATTTCGGCCCGGTTTCCCACCAGGATCCGCATTTCGACCATCGGGTGCTGCTGCTGGAAGGCCGAGAGGGCAAACGGCGCGAAGTACTGGGCGGTGCTGATCACGCCGACCGAAACCCGCCCGCCGCCGATTCCGCGCAGCGCGTCGATTGCCGTCGCACAATCCGTGAGCGCCGTCTCGATCCGTTCAAGCGCTATCAAAACTTCACGACCGGCTTCGGTGGGTCGCAACCCGGTCGCCGTTCGCTCGTACAATGGGACGCCCCCAAGTGTGTCCTCAAGCAACTGAAGTTGCTGAGAAACAGCCGGCGGCGTCACCGACAGCAGTTGCGCTGCCGCCGAAATGCTTTTCGCGCTGGTCACCGCGCCCAGCGCACGCAACTGACGCAAAGAGGTGCGCCGGGGAAAATTTACAAGGTTTTCTTTCATTGACAGGAAGATTAAAGGAATTTCTTTCGGCTGACAAGCCGCCTATTCTTTGTTGGCAGGCACGGTCCATATGAAAGGTCGCCGCGTTCCGCAGGAGGACAACGTCCCATGACGACTCTTGAGCAGCATCTTGCCGCTTGGTCTAATGCACGCTGTGGCCGCGAAGCGGTGGCTGAAACCGTGGCGGCGATCGCTGCCGCAGGCGCTCGGTTGGCAACCGTGATCGCGCAAGGCCCATTGGCCGGCGATGTGGGCCGAATCGTTGGCCCAAGCACGGACGGGGACGGGCAGAAGGAACTCGATCGCTACGCCAGCGAAGTGTTTGTCGACCATCTGCGCGGCACTGCCGTCGCCCTGATCGCCTCGGAGGAGGTCGAAGACGTCATCGTCCTGAACCCGGACGGCAGAATCGCCGTGGCGATCGATCCGCTCGACGGGTCAAATAACGTCGATATAAACGCGCCGATGGGAACGGTATTTTCGCTGCTGCCGGCGGCACCATCCATGTTACCCGAGGAAAGCTTCCTCGCACCCGGGGCCGATCAACTCGCCGCGGGCTTCATCCTCTACGGCCCGCACACCGCCCTTGTGCTGACCCTGCGCGACGGCGTGAACATCTTCACCCTTGACCCCCGGTCGGGCGATTTCATCCTGACACGCAGTGCGATCCAGATCCCGCTCGGTCGGCGTGAATATGCCATCAACGCATCGAACGGCCGCCACTGGCCGCTCCCGATCCGCGCCTTCGTCGAAGAATGCGTCGCCGGCGAGCGCGGCCCCCGTGGCGTGGATTACAACACCCGCTGGCTCGGCGCGGTCGTGTCCGAAACGTATCGCATCCTCGTGCACGGCGGTATTTATCTGTATCCTGGCGACTCTCGGCCGGGCTACCGGCGGGGCCGCCTGCGGTTGGTCTATGAGGCAAATCCGGTAGCCATGCTGATCGAGCAGGCCGGCGGCACAGCAACCGACGGTTTCGGCCGGATCCTCGATCTCGTCCCGGCCGACATTCACGAACATGTCCCGCTGATTTTCGGCTCGCCCGAAAAGGTTCAACGGGTGATGGACCTTTATACCGCCAGCGTGCCGCAGGCCGGTCAGCGCCCGCTTTTCGCCGTGCGCGGCCTGTTCAAGTCCTGACCGGGGAAACATCACGCAATGTCGGTCAAACATCCCATCGTTTCCGTCACCGGCTCGTCAGGCGCCGGCACGACGACAGTCAAAACCACGTTTGAACGCATCTTCGCGCGTGAGCAGATCCGGGCGACCTTTATCGAAGGCGATGCATTTCATTGTTACGACCGCGACGATATGCGCCAGGCGATGATCGAGGCCTCGGCAACTGGCAACAACCATTTCAGCCATTTCGGACCGGAAGCAAACCTGCTGGCCGAACTCGAGCAGGTGTTCGCGGAATATGGCCGCACCGGCACAGGCCGAACGCGCCACTACGTCCACGACAGCGCCGAAGCGCAGCGATACGGCGCACTTCCCGGAACCTTCACGGCCTGGGAAAGTCTTGAACCGGGAAGCCAGGTGCTGTTCTACGAGGGCCTGCACGGAGCCGTCGTCACCGAAAAAGTTAACCTGGCACGGCACGCCGACCTGAAGATCGGGGTCGTTCCCGTTCTGAACCTGGAATGGATTCAGAAGATCCAACGCGACAAGGCCACCCGCGGCTATTCGACCGAGGCCGTCACCGACACGATCCTGCGCCGGATGCCCGACTATATCCGCTACATCTGCCCGCAGTTCACCGAAACCGACGTCAACTTCCAACGCGTGCCGACAGTCGACACTTCCAACCCCTTCATCGCCCGCTTTATTCCCACAGCAGACGAATCGCTCGTCGTAATCCGCTTCAAAAGCCCACGCGGGATCGACTTCTCCTATCTGGTTTCGATGTTGCAAGGCAGTTTCATGTCGCGCGCGAATTCGATCGTGATCCCCGGCGGCAAGCTCGACCTCGCCATGCAACTCATCCTCACGCCCATGATCATGCAACTGATGGAGCGCGCTAACCGAGCGCGCTGACTGCCCATAGGCTGGCACGCAAACGTTATCAGCGGCCTGAAAAAAGGAGTTCCACAATGAACGTCGTCACCCCCCCAGCCAAACGCACCGGCCGCTACGATGCCGGCGTGATGAAATACAAGGAAATGGGCTACTTCGACCTGGACTACCAGCCGAAGGACACCGACATCCTGGCCTGCTTCCGCATCACCCCACAGGATGGTGTCGACGCTGACGAAGCCGCGGCCGCCGTCGCCGGTGAAAGCTCCACTGCCACATGGACCGTGGTCTGGACCGACCGGCTCACCGCCTGCGACCAGTATCGCGCGAAATGTTATCGCGTCGATCCGGTCCCCGGCGCCCCCGGCCAGTACTTCGCCTTTATCGCCTATGACATCGAACTGTTCGAACCGAATTCGATCGTCAACCTGTCCGCCTCCATCATCGGCAACGTCTTCGGCTTCAAGCCGCTCAAGGCGCTGCGTCTGGAGGACATGCGCCTGCCGATCGCCTACGTGAAGACCTTCCACGGCCCAGCCACCGGAATCGTTGTCGAACGCGAACGTCTCGACAAATTCGGCCGTCCCCTCCTCGGCGCAACCGTCAAGCCGAAGCTCGGTCTTTCCGGCCGCAACTACGGCCGCGTCGTCTATGAAGCCCTCAAGGGCGGCCTCGACTTCACCAAGGACGACGAGAACATCAACAGCCAGTCCTTCATGCACTGGCGCGACCGCTTCCTGTACTGCATGGAAGCCGTGAACCGCGCCCAGGCGATGACCGGGGAGGTCAAAGGCACCTACCTCAACGTCTCCGCTGGCGACATGGAGCAAATCTACGAACGCGCCGAATTCGCCAAGCAACTCGGTTCGAACATCATCATGATCGACCTGGTGATCGGCTACAGCGCGATCCAGTCGATCTCCAAATGGGCGCGCCGCAACGACATGATCCTGCACCTGCACCGCGCCGGCCACTCCACCTACACGCGCCAGAAGACCCACGGCGTCAGCTTCCGCGTCATTGCCAAATGGATGCGGCTCGCCGGCGTCGACCACATCCACGCCGGCACCGTCGTCGGCAAGCTGGAAGGCGATCCGGCCACAACGCGCGGCTATTACGACATCTGCCGTGAGCAGTACAACCCGCAGGCGTTGCAGAACGGTGTGTTCTTCGATCAGGACTGGGGCGGCATGCGCAAGCTGATGCCGGTTGCGTCCGGCGGCATCCACGCCGGCCAGATGCACCTGCTGCTGCACCATCTCGGCGAAGACGTCGTCCTCCAGTTCGGCGGCGGCACGATCGGTCATCCGATGGGCATCGCCGCGGGTGCAATAGCCAATCGCGTCGCCCTGGAAGCCATGATCCTGGCCCGCAACGAGGGCCGCGACTACATGGCCGAGGGACCCGACATCCTCGCCGCCGCCGCGCGCAACTGCACGCCGCTGGCGCAGGCCCTGACGGTCTGGAAGGACGTAACCTTCGACTATGCGTCCACTGACACACCCGACTTCGTTCCCACCCTCACTGTCGCCTGATCGGGAGAACCCCAATGCGTATCACCCAGGGAACATTCAGCTTCCTGCCCGACCTGACCGACGACCAGATCACCAGTCAGGTCGCTTACTGCCAGCGGAACGGCTGGGCCGTGAACATCGAGTTCACCGACGATCCCCACCCCCGCAACACCTACTGGGAAATGTGGGGCCAGCCGATGTTCGACCTCAAGGACCCGGCCGCCGTCCTCTACGAACTGAACGAATGCCGTAAGGTCTACAAGAACCGGGCGTATATTCGCCTCTCCGCCTTCGACGCGACACCGGGATGGGAGAGTCTGCGCCTTTCCTTCCTGACCGACCGGCCCGAAGAGGAACCCGGTTTCGCCCTGCAACGGCAAGAGTCCGACAGTCGTTCCATCCGCTACACCACGCGTGCTTACGCCACGGACAAGCCGGTCGGCTCCCGCTACTGATGGCTGACATCGACATTGCAGCCAGCTTCGAGGCATCGGGCATCGGCCCGGTGCTCGAACAACTCGATCAGGAGCTGGTCGGCCTGAAACCGGTGAAGCGCCGCATCCGCGAGATCGCGGCGCTTCTTCTGGTGGACAAACTGCGCCGTGACGTCGGCCTCACCGCGCAGCCGCCCACATTGCACATGTCGTTCACCGGTAATCCGGGAACCGGCAAGACCACGGTCGCCGCCCGGATGGCCGACATCCTGCACCGCCTGGGCTACATCCGCTCAAACCATCTGGTGTCGGTCACGCGCGACGACCTGGTGGGTCAGTACATCGGCCACACCGCGCCCAAAACGAAAGAAATCCTCAAGAAAGCCATGGGCGGTGTGCTGTTCATCGACGAGGCCTACTACCTGTATCGGCCGGAGAACGAGCGTGACTACGGCCAGGAGTCGATCGAAATCCTGTTGCAGGTGATGGAAAGCCGGCGCGACGACCTTGTGGTGATCCTCGCGGGCTATGCCGACCGGATGGACCGTTTCTTCACATCCAATCCCGGCTTTCGCTCGCGCATCGCCCATCATATCGACTTCCCGGACTACGATGCGGCCGAACTGATGGCCATCGCCGAACTGATGCTGAAAGAGCAGAGCTACAGGTTCAGCCCGGAGGCGCGAGAGGCCTTCGCCCGCTATCTCGACGCCCGCATGCGCCAGCCGCATTTCTCCAACGCAAGGTCAGTGCGCAACGCGCTGGATCGCGCCCGCCTTCGCCAGGCGGTGCGGCTGTTCGAGACCCGCGGTCACGCACTGACCGTCGAGGACCTGATGACGCTCGGCCCAGAAGAAATTCTCGCCAGTCGCGTATTCGCGGCAGCGGCGGAACCGGCGTCGTAACCGACGTTGTGGTAATGCGCCGCCGCAGCGCGATCTCGTCCACCGTTCGTCGTCTCCCCTGCGCCGCGTTCAGTGAGCTGTCAGGTGAAAGAAAGCTGACACGAGGGCAACCGCTGCGCCCATGACGGCCGCACCGGCGCCGAACGCCACGCCGACGACTTTCCAGGGCTCGTATCGTAAAAGACCCTCTTTATATTCCGTGTCGGCTTGCTTGTTGGCGATGTCGGCTTTCATAAGCTCAATCCTCAGCGCGCGTTCTTCATCGTCCTACGCGGCGCTCATGGCTAGGATGATGCCTCCGCGTTCAGCCCCCGGCAAGCGCCGAACCGAGCCTGCTGCCTGCCGCAGACCCCTTTTCAACGATGGAATAAGCGCTCAATCTCCCCGCTAACGCGGTCACGGAAGCCGTGATCAAGGCAGCGTCCGAAAGCCGGCAGGCGTGCGGCCGTAACAGTCGGGAGGGGATCACATGAGCAAGATTGACGGCGCGACCCTGATGGCACGCAGCCTGAAACAGCAGGGCGTCGACTACATGTTCGGCATCGTCGGATTTCCGGTGGGGCCAATCGCGGTGGCGGCGCAAAAGGCCGGCATCACCTATATCGGCATGAGGAACGAACAGTCCGCGTCCTACGCCGCGCAGGCCGCCGGCTACATGACAGGCCGCCCCGGCGCCGCATTGGTCGTCTCCGGCCCCGGCGTCGTCCACGGCCTCGCCGGCCTCGCCAACGCCCAGCAGAACTGCTGGCCGATGATCCTGATCGGCGGCGCCTCACCGACCTACCAGAACGGAATGGGCGCCTTCCAGGAGGAACGCCAGGTCCAGATCGCCTCCCCGTTCTGCAAGTTCGCCCACGCCGTCGAACACGTGCACCGCATCCCCTTCTACGTGGAAATGGCAGTCCGCAACTCGATTTATGGCCGGCCGGGCGCCACCTACCTCGATATGCCCGACGACATCATTCTGGCCGAGGTCGACGAAGAGAAAGTACATCAGGCCGCAACGATCCCCGACCCGCCGCGCATGCAGGCGATGGACCAGGACATCCAGAAGGCGCTGAACGTCCTCGAATCCGCCGAACGCCCGCTGGTGATCGTCGGCAAGGGCATGGCGTGGTCCCGCGCCGACGATGAGGTCCGAGCCTTCGTCGAACGCACCCAGGTACCGTTCCTCGCCTCGCCGATGGGCAAGGGCGTCATGGACGACACCCATCCGCTGTCCGTCGGCGCCGCCCGCAGCCACGCCCTCCAGGAAGCCGACGTGATTTTCCTGCTTGGTGCCCGCCTGAACTGGATCATGCATTTCGGCCTGCCCCCGCGGTTCAACAAGAAAGTCCGCATCGTCCAGCTCGACATTGCCCCGGAAGCCATCAGCCAGAACGTCCCCGCCGAGGTCGGCCTCGTCGGCGACGGCCGCGCAATCGTCGGCCAGCTCAACAAGGCCCTCGAATCCCGCCAGTGGTTCTACCCCAGGGACACCCCCTGGCGCGCTGCCATCGCCGAAAAATCCGCCGCCAACGCGCGCCAGATCAAGCCGATGATCGACGACAACTCCACACCCACCAACTACTACCGCGCCTTCCGCGACATCAGCCCGTGGCTGCCGAAGAACGCGGTGATCATCGGCGAGGG
>JBEKLE010000259.1:0-9125 GCA_050010355.1 Rhodopila sp.
TTCGCGTGGGTGATGCTGTTCGGAATCGTTGTTGGAACGTCGTCCTCGATCTTCATCGCCGCGCCGATTCTGCTGTTCCTCGGCGAGCACCGGATGCGGCGGGATGCGGCGGCGCCGGTCACGGCGGCCATCAAGCCGGACACGCCGCCGCCTGCGTCTGGTGCAGCGCCGTCGGCCAAGGCGGCCTCGGCCAGACCCGGTGCCGGCAAGGGTGGTCCGGGCGTCCCGGGCCCGGCCAAAGCTGCTCCGGCCCCTCGGCGTTGATCACACGCCGGCGTGGTTTGATCAGCGCACTGTCGGCTGCGGCCGCTCGGCCGCCCGGATCGATCAAGGCTGACCAGCCGGCCCCGGTGAAACGGCAGGTCACTCTCCTGCTCGGTTTTCCCGAGGACACCGGCCCCGACAAGGTGGCGCGGGACTTCGTTGAATGGCTGCTTCCAGACCTCCCCGACATCGAGCTCACCCTGCGCAACATTCTTGGTGACGCGGGCCGAGCGATGCTGGCTGCCCTGGGCGCGGCGGCACCCGACGGGGCGACGATCGGCTGGGTCGTCACGCCTACCTTGCCGGCCCGGATCATCGATCGCGCGGAGCCGTCGCTCGGCAAGCGGATCCAGTTGATCGGGCAGATCGAACGTGAGCCGGTGGCGTTTGTTTCGCCGTCGAGCGATCCGGTCAACTCGATCCAGGACCTCATTCAGCGGGCCGGCGATGATGCCGGGGCGGTGCCGCTGGGCACGCCGCCGGCCGGCAGTCCGCCTCATCTGGCAGCGCTGCGGCTGCAGGTGCTGGCGCAGACCCAGTTGAACATCGTCACCTTTCCGTCGCCCGCGGCGGCTCGGCAGGCGGTGCTGGGAGGCAACGTGTCGGCCGCCGCGCTGGGACTTTCGGAAGCGATTAGCGATATTCGCGCGGGCAACCTGAGCGCGATCGGCATTGCCGGGCGGCGGCGGTTCGGTCTGCTGCCTGACACCCCCATCCTGGACGAGGCCGGCATCCCGCTCGCCGCGTTCATCCGCCGCGGCATCGGCGTGCCGTCCGGCACACCGCCCGAGCTGATCGCTGGGTTGGCCGAGGCCCTGCGCGCCGTGGCCGAGGGCGACGCCTTCCGCGAACAGGCGGAGGCGAACGGGTATTACGTGGGCTGGGAGGACGGTCCGGTGTGGCTCGATCAGATGCAGACCGAACTGGCGGCGCTGTCGAAATTGTGGGAGACCAATCCGTGGCTGTCGTCGTCGGGCGGGTGAGCCCTCAGCAGATGTTCTGCCTGGCAGACCTACGCGGCGGCATACCGAACCGGCCGGCTGATCGGGATCTTACCGTCATGGCAGGTGGGTAATCACTTTGTTTCATTGCCGGCGAAATCGCGGGCGGGGACCGGCCACCCCGCCAACAGCGCGGGCACCTCGCCGGCTGGCCGAGCGGGGCTGAACAGAAAGCCTTGCGCTTCGGCGCAACCTTGCGCTTCGGCGCAACCTTGCGCGGCAAGCAGTTCGAGCTGATCCGGCGTCTCGACGCCTTCGGCCGTCGTGGCGATGTTGAGACTGGCCGCGAGCTGCAGGATCGCCTGCACGATGGCGGCGCCCTCGGGCGATTCGGTGATGCCGGCGACGAAGGACAAGTCGATCTTGATCCGGTGGAACGGAAAGCTCCGCAGATGACTGAGCGACGCGTAGCCGGTGCCGAAATCGTCCATCGCGATTTGCACGCCCAAGGCATGCAACCGCCGTAGCGCCGCCTGTCCCGCGGTGTAGTGCTCGATCAGTGCACTTTCGGTAATTTCGAGTTCAAGCCGGCCGCCGGCCTGCCCGCATTCAGCCAGCGCCGCCTCCACCGTATCCACCAGATCATCGCGGGCGAGCTGGTATGGCGACAGGTTCACGGCGACCCGTACCCCGTCCGGCCAGGTCGCGGCGTCTCCCAGCGCGGTCTTGAGAACCCATGTCCCAATCGGCAGGCTCAGGCCAGTTTCCTCGGCAGAGCGAACGAAATCACCGGGCATGACAAGTCCACGGTCCGGGTGATGCCATCGTAGCAGCGCCTCAAACCCCTGAACCCTGCCGTCGGTGACGTTGACGAGAGGCTGATAGTGGAGTGCGAGTTCATCGTGTTCCAGGGCATGACGCAGATCCATTTCCAAACCGCGCCGAGCCTGTGCTTCAAACTCCATGGCGGGTTCGAAGAAGCGCAATGTGCCGCGGCCGTTGCGTTTCGCTGCGTATAACGCCATGTCCGCCCGGCACAGCAAATGATCGACGTCGCGATCGTCCGGTTCGGCCAATGTGATACCGATGGATACGCCGATCACCACGAGCTGTCCGGCGATGCTGTAGGGACGGCTCAACACTTCGATCACCCGTCGGCCCAGCGTTTCGGCGGAGGCGGGTTGGTCGGGCCGGGTTTGCGCGATGGCGAATTCGTCGCCGCCCAGGCGCGCGATCGAGTCCGTCTCGCGCACCGACTCACGCAGGCGATCCGCAACCTGACGGAGAAGCTGATCACCGGCGGGATGGCCGAGCGTGTCGTTTACGGCTTTGAAACGGTCGAGGTCGAGGTAGAGGACGGCCAGGCGGTGGCCGCGCTGCGCCAGTCGCAGGGACACAGCGACGCTTTCGCGGAACGCCATGCGGTTTTGCAGGCCGGTCAGGGCGTCATGCCGGGCGAGATGGTGAAGTTTCGCACCGTTCCGGCGAAGCTCATCGGTGGTCTCGTGCAGGCTGGTCGTCAGCCTTTCCAGTTGCCGGGTCCGCCGAAGCGTGAGCCACAGGTATCCGGCGATCGATCCTGTCATGGCCATCCCGCCGGCGAGAGCCGCCGTCGCGGTCCAGTCGGAAGCGCCGTCGTCGAACGTGTCGGTTGGTGCAAAGATCACGCCCCACTGCTGGTCAGCCAGTTGCAGAGTGCCGCTCCAATGCCGGGCCTCAAGCAGTGCTGGCTCGCCTGGGGCCGGTTTTCCGGAGGCGGAGTGCCAATAGATCATACGGTGGTCTGCGATCCCGTTGGGATCGAAGACATACATGTCCAGATTGGTCAGGCTCATTTTCGTGGCAAGGATGTTTTCGATCATCAGCGCGGTCTCAAACATGCCGCCGACAATCCCCTCGACCGGAGGCGATTTATCGCTGCCTGCCGGATTCTTGCGCGTTACGGGGATGAAGCCCATCATGCCGCCAACCGGACGGTCGAGGTTGACCAGCTTGAGCGGCGGGGTGACGAACGGCTCGTCGGCCGCCACGGCGCGAGCGATGGCACGCTTCCTCACGGGTTCCGAAGCGAAGTCGAAACCCATGACGTAACGGTTGGCCGGCCCGGGGTCGGAATAGATGATCGGGAAATACTCCGCCCGCTCCTTCGCGCGCACCATCTTGCCAGCAGCCGAGAACTCGACGATCTGGAAGTCCGGCCAGCCGCTGGCGCGTATCTCACGCTCAAAGGCATCGCGACCTTCCGCGGTGACACGCGGCGCCCAGCCGGTATCGCGCAGCCCAACCGCGTGCTCGCGCAGGCTGCGCGAGAACGCCTGGTACTCCTCGCGCGTCACCGGATGATCGAACGACTCAAAATAGGCGCGAATCGACCGGAGCACATCGATGGTGTCCGTCAGCCCGGAATTGAGCGTCTGCATGTGGTCGCGAGCGACGCTGGTGAAGCGTAATTCCGCCAGATGTTGCTGCCACCCGCGAATCTCCGCGAAACTGGTGATCGAGACGAATGCGCCAATAATGCCGGCCAGGATAATGATGAGGTAGCGTCCAAAGCGGGTTTTCGGGTCACCCGAGCGCCGGCCGGTTCTTTGGCTTGGGCGGACAAGTTCGCGGACCTCTTGCGCAGCCGAGCCGCCGCTTGTGGGCAACGTCATCAAATCTTGCATCGGTCAGGCCTGGCAACAGTAGAGCTCGGTTCCATTCCGTTTGCGCTTAAACCAAATCGGGTTAACGAGCCCTTAAGCCAAATCGGATTAACAAACCCTTAGCTTAGGTTAAGCCTGATACTGAAATCGGCAATCGGCTGCGGTGGATCAAAAACCGCATCGCGGGTGGTTGTGCGTTGGTATGCAATCTTGAGTTGCATCTGCCGGTCAGGCGCCCGTCGAGTGACCCCGAACTATCGATGGGTTCGCGCACTAGGACGCTGTGGTGGCGCCCCCGTTTATGCTACACGAGATGGAAACGCGAATCGCGTTCCTGGAGGAGGAAAATCCGACGGCTGACACTGGCAAGCCGCAACCCGGCGTGACGACCGACCGCAATCTGGCGCTGGAACGTCCGCGTGACGGAATCGGCGGCTATGGCGCAGCCTGAATTCGAGGAGGTTTTCATCAAGGCGTATGGCTCGGTGATCGAGGCGCGCCGGGGCATCGGCGGGTGGATTTCGTTCTACAACGACGAGCGGCCGCATCAGGCGCTGGGTTACCGGACGCCGCACGCGGTTTTCGCAGGCGAAGCCTGTGAGCATGTGGATAACCCCTCCGCATCGCTGCGCTCCGCCCCGGCCTCACCCATATGCTTACAGGCACAACAGCAAGAATAAGGAAGTATTGATGTATTGACTCAAGCAGAATGGGGTCTCACCGGCCCCTAGACATCCCCTCGGATCGGGGGCACTGGGAACGTGGTGTGACTCTCTCTTAGGTCGCCCCGATTCCTGTCCAACCGATGGGGTCCACCTCACAAGGAAGAGAGCCGATACCTGACATCTCATGAATGGAGGCGCCCGTGTTGGAAGGAAAAGTCTTAGTGGCCCAAGGCGGCGGTCCGACCGCGGTCATCAATCAGTCGCTGGTCGGGTTGGTGCTGGAATCGCGGAAATTCCGCAACGTCAGCCTCGTCTATGGCGCGCTCCATGGGGTGCGCGGGATCATCGATGAAGATCTCATCGATCTGACACAGGAGACGACCCACAACCTGGAGATGGTCGGCGAGACGCCGTCTTCGGCGCTGGGCTCGACCAGGGACAAGCCGGACCTGAAGTATTGCCAGGAAATCTTCAAGGTTCTGAAGGCGCACGAAATCCGCTATTTCTTATATGTCGGGGGCAATGACTCGTCCGATACGGTCCGCATTGTCGCGGACGAGGCTCGCAAGGCGAACCACCCGATCCGCTGCATGCATGTCCCGAAGACAATCGACAACGATGTTGTTCTGAACGACCACACGCCGGGCTTCCCTTCGGCGGCGCGGTTCGTCGTTCAGGCCTTTCTCGGCGCCAATCTCGACAACCGATCGCTCCCTGGCGTCTATATTGGCGTGGTCATGGGCCGCCATGCCGGTTTCCTGACCGCCGCCTCCGCGCTCGGCAAGAAGTTTCCCGACGACGGGCCGCATATGATCTACGTCCCGGAGCGCACCTTCCGGATCGACAGCTTCCTCGCGGATGTGAAGCGGACGTTCGATCAGTTCGGCCGCTGCGTGGTGGCGGTGTCCGAGGGCATCCATGACGAATCCGGCGCGCCGGTCATCACTCAGCTCGCCAAGCAGGTCGAGCGCGATGCGCATGGCAACCTCCAGCTCTCCGGCACCGGCGAACTTGCCGGGCTGTTGTGCGACCAAGTCAAGGCGAAGCTTGGCATCAGCCGTGTGCGCGGCGATACGTTCGGCTATTTGCAGCGGTCGTTCGTCGGCTGCGTGTCCGATGTGGACCAGCGCGAGGCGCGGGAGGTCGGCGAGAAAGCGGTGCAATACGCCATGTGGGGCGAGAGCAACGGTTCGGTGACGATCGAGCGTACCGGCTACTATTCCGTGGATTACCGGCTTGTCCCGCTGGAAGCCGTCGCCGGTAAGACCCGTACCATGCCGGACGAATTCATCTCCACGAGTGGCACCGACGTGACCGATGCTTATCGCCTCTATCTCCGCCCGCTGCTCGGCAAGTCGATGCCGGATGCCTACTGCCTGCGCCAGAACAGAGTCGCAAAGATTTTGAACTAAAAGCGCAAATAATACCAACCGCCGCTGAGCCCGGCTTTCACGATCGAGTCCGATTTACTGTCGGAGAGGCTGGGCATCGGTCGATGTCTACGGCGGTTGGTATAACAAGCCCTTAAGCCCAGTCCCGCGTTCGGTGGCTAGTAGCTTGGCCGCCGGCCGCCGATGCCGAACAATCGATCTTGCTGCACACGACGGTCCCTGTGTAGCGTCGCGGTCCGTGCTAAACCGCATGACGATCCGAATCGCGTCCCACAGGAGGAAAGCCGATGTCAGACAGCAACAGGCCACAACCCGTCCTTCAGACCGACCGTAACCTGGCGATGGAGTTGGTCCGCGTCAGCGAGTCGGCGGCCATTGCCGCGTCGCGCTGGATCGGCCACGGCAAGAAGAACGAGGCCGACGGCGCGGCCGTCGAAGCCCTGCGCCGAGCGTTCGACGCCGTGGCGATCGACGGCACGGTGGTGATTGGTGAGGGCGAGATGGACGAGGCGCCGATGCTGTATATCGGCGAAAAAGTGGGCGCCGGCGGTCCGAAAATGGATATCGCTGTCGATCCGCTGGAAGGCACCACACTGACCGCCAAGGCCGGCCCGAACGCATTGGTGACGATCGCGCTGGCGGAACATGGGAACTTCCTGCATGCGCCCGACATCTACATGGACAAGATCGCCGTCGGCGGCGGCCTGCCGCTAGGAGTCGTGAACCTGGACGACTCGGTGACGAAGAACCTTCGCAGCCTGGCACGGGCGAAGCGGTGTGACGTGTCCGACCTGATGGTGTGCATCCTGGATCGCGACCGCCACGCGGAGCTGATCGCCCACTGCCGGGAAGCCGGCGCCCGGATTATGCTGGTCAGCGACGGCGACGTAGCCGGCGTGATCGCCACAGGGCTGCCGGACGCCGGGATCGACATCTATCTCGGTTCCGGTGGCGCGCCGGAGGGGGTTCTGGCCGCGGCCGCCTTGCGGTGCGTCGACGGCCAGATGCAGGGGCGGCTGTTGTACGAAACGGACGAGCAGGTCGAGCGGGTGCGGGCCATGGGGCATGCCGATCCGAAGCGGTGCTTTTCATGTTCGGAGCTGGCGAAGGGCGACGTGATGTTCGCGGCGACCGGCGTGACCTCGGGTGCGATGCTGCGCGGGGTTAAGCGCACGTTGGGCGGGGCGATCACGCATTCGATCGTGATGCGCAGTCATTCCGGCACCGTCCGGTATATCGAGGCGCACCACAACTTCGTGCAGAAGACCTGGACGCCGACTTAGTGCGATCCGCGTCGTCCCGACCAGGCTTGCCAGGGGCATCTCTGGGCGCATCTTTGGCGGCAGGTGACCGGGACGGGCTCGGCGCGTGCTGACTCAGACGGAGACCGTTCTTGGCGTCACCAGCAGCCTGTCCGGCCGACGGTGGCTGTGGCGAACCGGCGAGGAACGCACCGCCGCCGGGATCGCCCAGCGGTTCGGGGTGCCCGAGATCGTCAGCCGGCTGCTGGCCGCGCGCGGGATCGGCATCGACGACGCGGCGAGCTTCCTGGAGCCCACGCTGCGGGCGCTGCTGCCGGATCCGTCCGCCATGGCCGATATGGACATCGCGGCGGACCGGATTGCCGACGCGGTCCGGCGCGGCGAAACCGTAGCGGTTTACGGTGACTACGATGTGGACGGTGCCTGCAGCGCCGCGCTGATGGTGGGCTTCCTGCGGGCGCTTGGCTGCACCGTGCACCACCACGTGCCGGACCGGATCAAGGAGGGCTATGGCCCCAATGCGCCGGCGCTCGGGTCTCTGGTTGCCCGTGGCGCCAGCCTGATCGTCTGCGTCGATTGCGGCACAGCCGCGGCGGTCGCACTGTCCGCGGTCATTGGCCAGGCGGACGTGATCGTGCTGGACCACCACAAGGCCGAGGGTCCGCCGCCCGTCATCCTGGCGACGGTGAACCCGAACCGGCTGGACTGCACGTCCGGCCTTGGGATGTTGTGCGCGGCTGGGGTGTCCTTTCTGACCGCCATCGCGACGGTGCGGGCGCTGCGGCGTCTGGGCTATTTTGCCCAGCGTGCGGAACCCGACCTGATGGGGTTGCTCGACCTGGTCGCTCTGGCGACAGTCTGCGACGTGATGCCGCTGACCGGTGTCAACCGGGCGTTCGTCTGTCAGGGGCTGAAAGTCATGGCCAGGCGGGCGCGTCCGGGTGTCGCGGCGCTGCTGGATGTGACGCAGGCACGCGAAAAGCTGAACGCCGCCACCTGCGGCTACGCGCTGGGGCCGCGCATCAATGCCGGCGGGCGGGTGAGCGAGGCCGATCTGGGTCTGCGCCTGCTGCTGAGCGAGGACCGGATCGAGGCGCTCGCGCTGGCCGAGACGCTGGAGGCTCTGAACCGCACGCGCCAGGACGTCGAGGCCAGCATCATGGAAGCCGCCATGTTTGGCGCGGAAGCCCAGGTGGCGGCCGGTCGGGCGGCGGTGCTGGTGACCGGGGAGGGGTGGCATCCCGGTGTGGTCGGCATTGTCGCCGGCCGGATCAAGGAGCGCTTCAACCGCCCGGCCTGCGTGGCGGGGTTTACCGACGGTCTGGGCAAAGGGTCTGGCCGCTCGGTGCCGGGTGTCGATCTGGGTTCGGCGGTGATTGCCGCCCGGCGGGCGGGTCTTCTGGTCACCGGCGGCGGGCATGCGATGGCGGCCGGGTTCTCCGTCAGAACCGAGCGGCTGGAGGCTTTGCACGCTTTCCTGGACGAACGGCTGTCGGCTGCCTCGGCCATGCCGAGCGCCGCGGATCTGATCGTTGAGGGGACGCTGGCGGTTGGCGGCGCCACCACCGAGGTCGCGCGGCATCTGGAACGCCTGGCTCCGTTTGGCGCGGGGAATGAGGAACCGACCCTGGTGCTGAATCGTGCCCGTGTCGTGCGCGCGGACCGGGTGGGGCGGGAGGCGAACTCGATCCGTGCGTTCGTGGAAGGGGAGGCGGGCGGTCCCCGGTTGAAGGCGATGATGTTCCGTGCGCGGGAGGGGGCGGTGGCCGATGCGCTGCTCGCGCGGGCCGACGGTGTGCCGCTGCATCTGGCCGGGCACTTGCGGGCCGAGGAATGGAATGGTTCGGTCAGTGCTTGCTTCATCGTTTCGGATGCCGCGGTGGCCTGATCGCGGCTTGGGGGCGCTTGGGGCGACAAGGCTTGACCGGTGAAGGCGGGTCCGCTACCCACCGCCGGC
>JBEKLE010000260.1:0-14086 GCA_050010355.1 Rhodopila sp.
TCCGCGTCTGCGCGCAGGCGGAAGAACTGATGGAGATCCATGCGCATGAGGACGGCGAACTGATCCGCATCGCCTGGCACTTAGGCAACCGCCATCTGCCCGTGCAACTGCTGGGCGATCGCGTCCGCATTCGCGCCGATCATGTGATCGGGGAAATGGTGCAGGGTCTCGGTGGCCATGTCGATCTGATCCAGGCGCCTTTCGATCCGGAGGCGGGCGCGTATGCCGGCGGGCATCACCACCATGACGACGACAATGACGACCACCATCACTGACCGAAGGCCGTTGCTGAACCTCTTGGCCTGGTTGTCACCGGCATTCCCGACCGGGGCGTTCGCCTATTCCCACGGACTGGAATGGGCCGTTGAAGCGGGAGACATCAACGATGGCGACACCCTCGGTCAGTGGCTGAAAGATGTCGTGACACACGGCTCGGGCCGCTCCGACACAATCCTGCTGCGCCAGGCGCATCGCGCGGCCGCCGATCCGGTTGCGCTGCGCGGTATCGTTTCCCTTGCAACCGCCTGTGCGCCGGCGCGCGAACGTCGCAATGAGGCACTGAACCAGGGGCAGGCCTTTCAGCTCGCGGTGGCACCATGGACGACCACCGCGCTACCGGAAGACGCGCCGTACTCAGTCGCTGTCGGGGTGGCAGCGGGGCAGCGAGGCATCCCGGAAGACGACACCGCCGTCGCTTACCTCCAAACCTTCGCGACCAATCTGATCTCGGCGGCCGTGCGCCTTGTGCCCTTGGGGCAGACCGCCGGGTTGCGTGTGCTCGCCGCGTTGGAGCCGGTTATTCTGGCGACCGCAGATGAAACCAGAGGTGCCCCGCTTGATGATGTTGGCGGCTGTGCTTTCCGATCCGACCTTGCCGCCATGCGACACGAAACCCAATACACGAGGCTGTTCCGCTCATGACCACATCGCCCCACGGTCCGCTCCGCGTCGGTGTCGGCGGTCCGGTCGGCACCGGCAAGACGGCGCTGATGGATGCGCTGTGCAAGCATTTTCGATATCGTTACGAAATTGCTGCGATCACCAACGACATCTATACGAAGGAAGACGCCGAGTTTCTGACGCGCGCCGGATCGTTGCCGGTCGAGCGCATCATGGGCATCGAAACCGGCGGCTGCCCGCATACGGCGATCCGGGAGGATGCGTCGATCAACCTTGCCGGCGTGGCGGATCTGCGGAAGCGGTTTCCCGGTCTGGATCTGATTCTGATCGAATCAGGCGGGGACAATCTGGCGGCCACCTTCAGTCCGGAGCTTGCGGATCTGACGATCTACGTGATTGACGTTTCGGCCGGAGACAAAATTCCGCGCAAGGGTGGGCCGGGCATCATGCGCAGCGATCTTCTGGTTATCAACAAGATTGACCTGGCTCCCTATGTCGGAGCCAGTCTCGAAGTCATGGACCGGGATACCAGGAAGATGCGGGGTGACCGGCCGTTTGTCTTTGCCAACATCCGTGCCGGCAAAGGCGTCGCCGACATCGCGGCCTTCATCGAGAAGCAAGGCGGCCTCCGCTCGGTCTAGCCAAATCGTGGCTCTCGTCGGACACTGTGCCGGCAATCGGGAGGGATCAGAACCATGGCCGACGAAAGACGCGCTGAGGGCAGAGCAATGCGCCGCAAGCTGATGGGTGACGCGTATGCGGACAAGCTCGACAGCGGGCTTTACCAGCATCCGATCATGGAGAAGTTCGCCGCGTACACGCAGGAGGCCGTGTTCGGTACGTTGTGGACGCGCCCGGGGCTGGATCTGAAAATCCGAGCGCTGATCTGCGTAATTTCGGACGCGGCGCAGGGAAGGGATGCGGAGCTCAAGCTGCATCTGCGGTTCGCCCGGAATCAGGGCTGGACTGAGGACGAACTCTCGGAGGCATTGCTGCATCTGGCCGGATACGTCGGCGCGCCGCTGGTGCGCGAGGCGCTGCTGACCGCGATCGAGACCTTCAAGGAAATGGCTGCGGAGTAAGGAAGAACACCGACGCGGTTATGCAGACGATCGACCGGTCATAGCGGCAATTGTTCCTGGGCTACGGCTGGGCGCGCGCGTCCGCCGCCGCCCTGCGCGACGGCGTCGACCTCACCGTCGCCGAAGTGCAGACGCAGCCGGCCTCCTGGTTTGACCGCTGCGGCACTGGTCACCGGCTGCCCTCCAGGTGTGGTCACCAGGACGTAGCCACGTTGCAGCAGAGCCATCGGGGATGCTGCCTCCAGACGGGGACCGAGCCCGGCGAGGTGGGCACGGGCTTCCCGGAGCGAAGCGCGGAGCGGGGCATCGGATACGCGCCCGATCACGCGGTCTGCTTTGCCGCGCAATGTGGTTAGTGCACGATGAACCGCGGCGGCTAGTCGCTGCGATCCCATGTTCAGGGCCGAACGGCGGGCGGCGACCAGGCCTGGTGCCGAGAGGCGCAGTCGCAGACCTCGATCGCGTATGGTTTCTCGCGCCACTGCGGTCAGCTTGTGCGGATCGGGCAAGCGGCGCTCGATCGATGTCAGGATGACGCGACGCCGGGCGACCAGCGACGGGAGTGCAAGGATGGCCCGTTCGGCTCGATCGTCGAGCCGCTGGCGGGCTGAACCGAGCAGGGCGGGGAGATCGGGGATGCCGCGTTCGACGCGGGCGAGGCGGAGGCGGCTTTCCTGTGCGAGGCGATTGAGCGCGCCGATCAGGCGGGAGCCTTTTTGCGCGAGATCGGCGACGAGGTCCGATCGGGCCGGGATGGCCATTTCCGCGGCGGCCGTCGGGGTGGGTGCGCGCCGGTCGGACACAAAGTCGATCAGAGTAGTGTCGGTCTCGTGTCCGACAGCGGAAATCAGCGGAATGCGGCAGGCGGCGGCGGCGCGGACGACGATTTCCTCGTTAAAAGCCATCAGATCTTCCAGGCTGCCGCCGCCGCGCGCGACGATCAGGACGTCGGGCCTTGGCGGATCGCCGCCAAGCGGCATTGCGTCGAAACCGGCGATTGCAGCGGCGATTCGTTCGGCCGCACCCTCGCCCTGGACCGGGACCGGCCAGACGAGGATGGTGCGGGGGAACCGGCGGGAGATGGTGATCTTGATGTCCTGGATGACGGCGCCGCGTTCGCTGGTGACGACGCCGATCACCTTCGGCAGGCCGGGAAGCACCCGTTTGCGGTCGGCGTCGAAGATGCCCTCGGCGGCGAGGCGCTGGCGGATCATCTCGATCCGGGCCAGCAGGGCACCGACGCCGGCGTATTCCATACGCTCGATGATGAGCTGGTAGGTCGAGCGTTCGCCAAAGCTGGAGATGCGGCCGGTGGCGATCACCTCGGTGCCGTTTTCCGGCACCATGCCGAGGCGGGGGACGGTTGTGCGCCAAACGATGCCGGAAATCTTGGCGTTTTCGTCCTTCAGTGACAGGTAGATATGGCCGGAGGGGTAGCGCTTCACCTCGGTCAATTCGCCGCGGACGCGGACGCGCCCGAAGGTGGTTTCCAGCGTGCGTTTCACCGCGCCCGAAATCTCGGAGACGGTGTACTCTGGCATGTTTGAAACCGCGGTGGGGCGTGGATCGTCCATGTGGTCAGCCTATGCTACGGCATCCTATGCTAAAACGGGGGGCGCATGGAACCGCGGCGCGATCAGGGAGTGTTCGATGAAGGTGCTGGTGGTTGGATCCGGCGGACGGGAGCACGCGTTGTGCTGGGCGATTTCCGGCAGCCCGCTGTTGACTAAGCTGTACTGTGCGCCGGGTAACCCCGGTATCGCCGCGGTTGCCGAATGCGTCAACATCGGCGTGCTGGATATCCCGACGCTGGTGGGATTTGCGCAGGACAATGCGATCGACCTCGTGGTTCCCGGGCCCGAAGCCCCGCTCGTCGCCGGCATTACTGACGCGATGGAGGCGGTTGGTATTGCGTGCTTTGGACCGACGAAAGCCGCCGCCCAGCTTGAGGGCAGCAAGACCTTCACCAAGGAAATCGCCGACGCGGCCAGTATTCCGACCGCGCTGTGGGAGCGATTCGAGGACGCCGAGGCTGCGCGCGCGTTCGTGCGGCGGCGCGGACCACCGATAGTCGTGAAGGCGGATGGGCTCGCGGCGGGCAAAGGCGTTGTGGTTGCCACCACCGAAGAGGCGGCGCTCGCCGCGATCGACGCCATCATGGAGCAAAAGATTTTCGGCGAGTCCGGTTCGGCCGTGGTGATCGAAGAAGCTCTGGAGGGGGAGGAAATCTCCTTGTTCGCGCTTTGCGATGGCGTTGACGTGCTGCTGCTGGGATCGGCGCAGGACTACAAGCGCGTTGGTGACGGTGACACCGGGCCGAACACCGGCGGTATGGGCGCCTGCTCGCCGGTGCCGAACTTTCCGCCCAGGCTGGAGAAAGCGTGCCTGGAACTGATCATCCGGCCGGCTCTGAAGGAAATGGTGCGCAAGGGGATGCCGTTTCGCGGCATCCTGTTCGCCGGCCTGATGCTGACCGAGGAGGGAGCCAAGCTGATCGAGTTCAACGTGCGGTTCGGCGACCCCGAGTGCCAGGTTGTGCTCGCCCGGATCAAGTCTGACCTGTTGCCGGCCCTGCTGGCGGCGTGTGACGGCGAACTGCGGGATTTCGATCTGCGCTGGAATGAGCAGGCGGCGGTGGCGGTCGTCATGGCGGCGCGTGGTTACCCGGAGGCGCCGGAGCGGGGGTCGGAAATCGCGGGACTGGAGGAGGCGGCCGCCATTCCAGGAGTTGCGGTTTTCCATGCCGGGACCGAAGCGGGGCCCGGCCGGACGATCCTGGCGGCCGGCGGCCGCGTGCTGACGATTTGCGGCACCGCGGGGACTCTTCAGGAGGCTCGGGATCTCGCCTACAGCGGTGTGGATGCCGTCGTGTGGCCCGAGGGCTTTTCCCGCCGCGACATCGCGGCCCGTGTGCTGTGAGTGAAACCGACATCCAGCGCGGCGACCGGATCGCTAAGTGGCTGTCGCGCGCGGGGGTGGCCAGCCGGCGGGATGCCGAACGGATGCTGGCCGAAGGGGCGATACGGCTGAACGGGAAGACGGTCACCCATCCGGCGACGTTCATCTCCGCCGGCGATGTCGTGCAGGTCAACGGTCAACGGCAAGGTGGTGGACCGGCCGGACCGCACGCGGGTCTGGCGATATCATAAGCCGGAAGGACTGGTGACGACTCACAAGGACCCGGAGGGGCGGCCGACGGTGTTTGACAAACTCAGACATCAGTTGCCGCGGGTTGTCAGCGTGGGGCGGCTCGATCTGACAAGTGAGGGGTTGCTGCTGCTGACCAACGATGGCGGGCTTGCGCGGCAGTTGGAACTGCCATCGACCGGATGGCTCCGCCGGTACCGGGTGCGCGTGTTCGGTGTGCCGAACGAGGGCGCGCTGAAGTCGCTGGCCCATGGGGTGACGGTGGAGGGCGTGCGCTACGGGCCGATCGAGGCGGATGTCGATGCCAGGAAGGGCGACAACACGTGGCTGACCATCAGTCTGCGAGAGGGCCGGAACCGCGAGGTCCGGCGGGTCATGGCCCATCTCGGGCTTTCGGTTTCGCGCTTGATCCGGGTTGCTTATGGGCCATTCCAGCTTGGCCTCCTGGAGCGAGGCGGGATCGAGGAGATCCCGGCTCGGGTGCTCCGCGAGCAGCTTCCAGCGAATGCGGGCGCGCCGCCACCGTTGCCGCGTCACCGGTAGCGATGCGGATCGTGGGGGGTGCCTGGCGGGGGCGCAGGTTGGTGGCGCCGGTGGGGCACGGGACCCGGCCAACGGCGGATCGGGTGCGTCAGGCTTTGTTCGACATGCTGATGCACGCGGAATGGGGCGGGCGGGCGGTGATCGAGGGCGCGGTTGTGCTGGATGTTTTCGCTGGGACGGGGGCGCTGGGGTTGGAGGCGCTGTCGCGCGGGGCAGCGTCGGCGTGCTTCATCGAGTCGGACGCGGCGGCCTTGCGGGCGTTGCGGGCAAATGTGGCGGCATGCAAAGCGGAGGATCGGACGCGGATCGTGGCGGGGGATGTGCTTCGGTCCGCCGCCCCTCCGTCCGCCCTGTCCCATGGCCGGACTCCGCCCGGCCACCCAAGTCTTGCCAATGCCGATGCATCAACGCCCACGTCCAGGGCGAAGCGGGGCGGTGGTGGCGCCACGTCACTCGTGTTTCTGGACCCGCCTTACGGCCAGGGCCTTATCCCGCGGGCGATCGCTTGCCTGCACGGGGCAGGTTGTATCGGTCCGAACGCGCTGATCGTCGCGGAGGCAGGCCGCGATGAAACCTGGGTTCCGGAAGAACGGCTGTTGGCGGAACGACAGCGCGGGGCCGCCCGAATGCTCGTATTTCGTGCCTCCGCCTTGTTAGAAAGCGACACCTGACCGGACGCTGCAATGGCCGCTTTCTTCCTGTGTCACCGCTGGCCGGGCGACCGCCCATCCGCGGCCTGTGCGCTGCCGCGTTCCGGTCGGCAATGAGACTGGGAACGTGGCGAAGCGACTTGCCTCCTGGCGCGGGTGCCGCTAACCGTGCGTTCCGGCGGCATCGGTTGGCTGCTTCGTAAACAGGAGAGTGTCATGGCTTACAGGGTCGCGGTTGTCGGCGCCACAGGGGCAGTCGGACGCGAGATCATCAAAACCCTGGTGGAGCGGAACTTTCCCGCGTCAGAGGTGATCGCCCTGGCGTCCGGGCGTTCGGCCGGAGCGGAAATCTCCTTCGGCGAGAAGAAGGTGCTCACGGTCCGCAACCTGGACACGTTCGACTTTACCGGAACGGACATCGGCCTATTCAGCCCCGGCGCGGCCGTGTCGGCGATCCACGCGCCGCGCGCCGCCGCCGCCGGGTGCGTGGTGATCGACAACACCAGCCATTTCCGCATGGACACCGACGTCCCGCTGGTGGTCCCCGAAGTGAACCCCGAGGACCTGCGTGGCTTTGCGAAACGCAATATCATCGCCAACCCGAACTGCTCGACGATCCAGATGGTGGTGGCGCTGAAGCCGCTGCATGACGAGTTCAGGATCAAGCGTGTTGTCGTCTCAACCTACCAGTCCGTGTCAGGCGCCGGCAAGGAAGGCATGGACGAACTGTTCAACCACACGAAGTCGTCTTTTGTTTACGAACAAAGCCCCCCCGAACAGTTCACCAAGGAAATCGCCTTCAACTGCATCCCGCACATCGACAAGTTCATGGATGACGGCTCCACCAAGGAAGAGTGGAAGATGGTGGTGGAGACGAAGAAGATCCTCGATCCCGCGATCGCCGTTCATGCCACCTGCGTGCGCGTTCCAGTGTTCATCGGCCACGGCGAAGCAGTGAACGTCGAGTTCGAACGGCCGGTCACCGCCGGCGAGGCACGCGCTGTCCTGCGCGACGCACCCGGCATTGAAGTGGTCGACGTCCGTGAGGATGGCGGCTACGTCACGCCGATCGAGTGCGCTGGAGAGGACGCGGTTTTCGTCAGCCGCATCCGCAAGGACCCCACGGTGGAACACGGGCTGTCGTTCTGGTGCGTGTCCGACAACCTGCGCAAGGGTGCGGCGCTGAACGCGGTGCAGATCGCCGAGACGATGATCGCGATGAACCTGCTGGTAAAGAGGGCGGCTTAGGCGTTGCCCAAAGAAGGTGGCTAAGGCGGCGCCCAAACAGCAAGAGAGTCGGCTTACATCGCCTGCCGCAGTGCGCCCCACGTGTCATGGCCGGGCTTGGCGCGGCCACCCACAACTTGCCGGCGCCTGAGCACGCAAAGGTCCCAAAGCACAGCTCGAGCGGAAGGCCAGCGCGTCAGTCCTTTCTCACCGTGGGTCGGGTTTTCAACACCTCCGGCCGGGCTCTTCGACCGCCCATGTCCTTTCAATCCACGCCAACCCCACACATCTGCTGAGCAGCGCGGCTCGGCGCGGGCAGAAAATTGGTTACTGTACGATATCGGATTGACGGCTCCAACCGCGCCGACGGTTTCAAAACAAGTGTTGCATCCTCATTTGACAGCAGTGGCGAGAAGTGCGGATCGCCAAATTTGATCAAGTCTTTGTATCGCCGGACAAACAAAGCTGAGTCCTGCGGATGGGCGTCATGCCCGTCGAGGCTTTGACCGCGGGTCGCCGACTCGTGATGCACAAGAACGGCTTCAGCGCAATTGACGATGCGATTGCCCATTTTGCCGATCCGCAGACACAGATCGGTGTCGTTGAAGCCCACTGCCAGTTGTTCGTCGAAGCCATGCACAGCATGGAAAACTTGCGCGGGCACAAGCATGCAGGCTGCGGTCACAGCGCTGTACTCGCGCGTGGCATGCAGGCCTGCACCGTGGCCCGGCGCGTCGGACCGAAATGGCACCGTCTTGAAGGCGTGCTCGGCCGGACCGCAGAGCCCCACGATCACGCCCGAATGCTGGACGCTGCCGTCAGGGTAAACCAGCGTCGCGCCAACCGCGCCGACGTCGGCTCGCATGCCGAGATCCAGCATGGCATCGAGCCAGCCGGGCATCGTCGCCTCAATGTCGTTGTTAAGGAACAAGAAGTAGTCGTACCCCGCGCCGCAGGTGTTTACCGCATGGTTGTTAATGGCACCGAAGTTGAATTCGCCTCGATACGACAATACACGCGCGGTCCCGGAAGCTTCGATGTCTTGCAAATAGGCCAGCGTTTTTGGATCATCAGACTCGTGGTCAACAACCATCAGGTCAAGGTCAAGACCCTCCGTGGTAGCCCGAACGGTTTCGATGCAGCGGCGGAGCAGGTGGACCTGGTTCTTGGTCGGAATGATGCCGAGAATTCGACCGCGGGGATGACCAAAGTACCTCACAGTGAACGTGTTGAACGACGGGCCATGGCTCACTTCGGCGTCCGGAAAGCCGATCCGGCGCAGATGCGCTGTCTTCAGCGCGCATGTGTTGGCCATGACGGCCGACTGCTTCCTGTGTCCGGCGCTGTTGGTGTGGGTGCGCCAGCGATAAAGGATGTCGGGCACGTGTGTCACGCCTCTTGCAACTTCCAAAGCGCGCAGCACGAAGTCGATGTCCTGTGAGATCTCCAGCGAGACGTCAAGGCCGCCGATCGCCCGTGCGAGCGCGGCGCGGACGACCACCGGATGCACGAAATAGGGATGCGAGAGATAGTACGTGTGTGAAAACACCGGGCGAGCCTGAATAACCAGGGTCTTGTCAGTGTTTTCTGCCGTCACGACTTCGTCGCCATAGATGATATCGGCATCTTCGGAAAACGCTGCGTCCGCCAGGCGAGCCAGTGCGTGCGGTTCCAGCAAATCGTCGTGGTCCATGAACAGCACATACTCGCCCGTCGCCCGATCGAGCCCGGCGTTTGTGGCGCGCGATACGCCCTGGTTACGGTTGAGGGTCACCACTTGCACGCGCGGATCGGAGGAAGCGCGCCGCAAGATCGCGCTCAACCGGGCATCTTGCGAATTGTCGTCAGCGCAGATGAGCTCCCAATGGGGATAGGTTTGCCGTACGACGCTTGCGATCGCGTCCTCAAGCCATTGCGGCCTCACCTTGTAAACCGGCATGATTATGCTGAACCGAGCGGTGCCGCGCCACTTGATCGCGCCATAGTCGGCCTTGGATCGGTAGGTTGAATACCAGGCGTTGGCCCGAACGGAGCGCTGGACCTTCGCCCACGCCACGCAGCGTTCGAGAACCGGTACGCTTGCAGCCCATTTGGCGCCACGGCGGAGAATTTTGCGCACGGGCAATGCCGTTTTTGTGCGCAGCAGAGCCCGCACCGGTTGGATAACGCGCCATACCAGCGACGCTTGGTTTGCGGATGCCTCGCGATTCGCCGCGAGTAAGGTCCTGCCCGGGACCGACCGGGTATCATAGCCGTCAGCCAGCGCCGACAGGGCAAAAATGCGTTCGACCGCATGATGCATTGTGCCGTTGAGCTGGCCGGTCTCGACGTCGAAGTCCGCTGGCTGCAAGCTAAGCCCCCGCAACGCTGCAAGCGCTTGCGGTCGGAACCAGAACATCGAGCCCTCGAAAAAGCCCGGACGGACGGGCGGCGTTGGCTGCATTCGGCCGCAGAGGGTCTCGACGAGAGCTTTGTTGCCCAACCAGTAGAAGTCGCTGGCCCTGAAAAACAGGGAGGAACCGACTAGTCCGACCCTTGGATCAGAGAACTGCCGCAAGATGCGGCGAACATTGCCGGCATTGCCCGCAAGGGTTGTATAGAGCACGCGTCTCCGCAAATCGCCTTGCCTCAGATGCGGACTTTTCTTTGTGTGGACCTTTAGAACGACGTCGAAGCGGTCAAGCCGGCCGGCGTTCAGGAGTGCCAGAAACGGCGCGATATCCCGGCCGCGATTCTCGCTCTCATAAATCTCGATCGAAGGATTGTTCCCCGTCAGCGCACGGATCGCGCTGCCTTTGCCGTGCGGGGTCGTGACGAGCAGACGGCTGCCCACGGGCAGGACTTTCCAGATCTCAGCTATTTCAGGCCAAAGCTCCGGATAAAATATGTGCGCAACCAGCGCCGTCCTGACCGGCGAAGCGACACGGCTTAGCCGCAATGCCTGTAGCTTCTGATAGAGCGGCGAGACAAGCATCAACCCAGCGCCAATCTCCACACAACGTGAGATGGTCAGGACCGGCCGCTGCCGTAAATGTTCCCACACCGGCCGGCGGCTGGTCATCGCAGGATATCCTTCGAAAGACCTGGCGGAACGGGACCGAGCCGCCCGGTTGCGCCGTCACGCAATGCGGCGAACACCACGGCGCTCGTCCGGCGCATGCCTCGCCCGTGGACGGCCAGATAACCAATCTGCGAGCATAACCCCAAGGCATAGCGCAGGCGCCAGGACAGCGGGATGAACGGCAGACGCAAGGAATACACCGCGTGTCGAATGTAATAATATTTGCGCAGCCCCGAATGCCGCATGATTTGCGGGGTCCGAGCCGCGTCCGGCGAGGCCGCCTCGCCCCATCGGTGCACCATCCTCAGATCGCGTGCGATCACAGACCCGTAACCTCGGCTCCACGCCCGGAAGCCCCATTCCACATCAATTCCGCCGATGAAAAAATCCTCGCGAAACGGACCAATTACTGTATAGGCGGAAAGACATACAAGCGAGCCCGAGGTGGGGGCAAAATGGACGGGCAGAAGCGGCCCCTGCCCTGCACCGGACCGCCAGGAATAGCGGATCGGCCGATAATGCCCCTGCGCAGGCGGAACCAGCAGCGGGGCAACCACCGCCAGCCGCGCGCCCTTTGCCGTCTCGGCCGTCCACCGCGCCAGAAGCTGTTCGGCAAGATCGACCGACGGTTCGCTGTCCTGATCTAACAGCAGAACGTGAGAAAACGACTCGGCAATCGCGGCCTCGGCGATCACGTTGAGCCCGGCACCAAGGCCGATATTTTCCCGGGACCGGATCACCCGTGCGGATGTCAGACGCTCCAGCAGGCTGTCAGACTGCGCATCGAGCGGCCCGTTTACGAAGATGAAGAGACGCCGGCCACCCGACGCAACTTGGCTCAGCAGCCGTTCGAGAACCTCAGTGTCGGGCTGGTGAACAACGATGCCAGCGGGAATCTGTCTCATAACCTAACCCCTAGCCACTCAACGGCCGCACGCGGCTTGAGTTCCGAGACCGCCATGACGGCGCCAGTGCACGGAAGGGATAAAAGACACGTGGTCAACCTACAGTGTAGGCATCGTACGGAACCAGTAACTACTGCGAGATGCTCCCAAATTTGATCTCTTGGAGGCGCTTGTAACATAACGTATTCATTTTGATCCTGATAAGCCCTGATCCGGCGCGACGTCGTCAATGACGTCTGGCTGGCCTGCTGGCGTCGCCGACGCGGGGTGGGCGCATCAGGTCGTCAAGCCGGGCTCCGGTGCCAGCGGCACGCACCCGACCTTCAGATGGGCCAAGACGGCGCCCGGGAATCATCCAAGCCGCCATTGGTGGGACCTGCCCCGCGATCGACCGGAAGCATGAGCCGCGCTGCGTCGCCGAGTTCGAATACCGCTTCAAACCGGCGGTGCGATCTTGCCGCCATCATGCCGCGGCTCATCTCGGCAGGCGTGCGCACCACACCTATGCCCGTTAGGCTGCTCAAGCTGGCGATGACTATTCATCACCAGTTCGGCACACACCCGCGAAACCCCGCCGCGGAAAAGTGCGTCACTTTCCAACAGGTGTCACAGCCGCCGGCTTCGTCGTTTGTCAGACGAGCCCGCTGCGTCGTTTATCCGATCCGATCCGAGGTCCCTGGGTCATAGCTTTCCGGCGCGACCCAAGTGCCGCAACGCCCCCCACATCATGACTCAGCGGCGGAAGTCGGCGCCCTTGCGTTCGACGGTGCGGACCAGACCCTTCCATTCGTTCAGGCCGTATCCCTCCGTTACACGCATCTTCTTCATCCGCTCGGCCGCCTTGCGCTGCACGTATTCGTCGATAATGACGGGCGGCTCGTCCAACTGCCGGGCGATCAGCTCAAGTTCGCAGGCACGCTCCAGCATGTAAAGCCGCATCAGGGCGCCATGTATCGTTTCGCCGAGTGTCAGCAGCCCATGGTTCAGCAGGACGACGCAGCTTCCGTCGGCGCAGCTCTTGCCGAGCGCGTCGCATTCCTCGACCGTCGCGGGCACGCCGTACTCGTGGTAAACCACGTCATCCAGCACATGCAGCGCGTCCTGGCTGATCGGGCGCAGGCCCCGCCGCAGCAGCGAAACGCCGGCGCCGGCCCGGGTATGGGTGTGCAGCACGCAGTTCGCGTCGGGCCGCGCCTTGTAGACGCCGCTGTGAATGATGAAGCCGGCGTTGTTGAACTTGCCGCCCGGGGACAGGACGTTGCCCTGCATGTCCATATTCACGAGCGAAGACGCTGTAACCTCGTCGAACATCTCGCCGTAGTTGTTGATCAGGAAGTGGTTCGGTTCACCGGGGACGCGCGCGGACATGTGGGTGTTGATCAGGTCGGTCCAACCCAGCTCGTTGACGACATGATAAAGTGCGGCGAGTTCGCAGCGTGTATGCCATTCAGCGTCGGACATACCCTGTTGAAGTTGCAGCGCGGCTGACATCTGGTCTTGCTCCGTCTTTCGAAAAACTTGCGCCGGCATCGTGAGCGCGTTGCCGGCATCATGCAAGTTTCCGGGGTCGGGCGCCTAGATCTCCAGTCGCGCGTAGGCAGCCCGTAATGTCGCTGCGCTCCGCTCCAGTGCCGCACGCTCCTCGTCCGCCATGACCGGCTTCAGGATCCGCACCACGCCCCGCCGGGCCAGCACCGTCGGCACCGAGAGCGTTGTGCCATACTCCGGGACGTGGCAGCCAAGCGGGAAGACGGCATGCTCGTCGCGCGTGATCGCCTCGACCAGCCGGCCACACGCCATGCCGATGCCGTACTGACTGGCGCCGGTGCCTTCGATGATCGTGATGTTGGCGTTGCGCACCTGCTGCTCGACCTTGACCTTGAACGTCTGGACCTCGTCCCGCGATATCATCTCGAGCACCGACGCGCCCGCTACACGAGCCGAGGACCACAGCAGGACCCGCGAATTGCCATGCTCGCCGACGACCTGCGCATCGACCTGGTCGGGATGCACCTGCAGTTGCCGGGCGATATAGAAGCGGAAGCGCAGCGTATCGATATAGGTGCCCGAACTCATGACCCGATCATGCCCGGCGCACCGGCGGGCGAGTTCCGTCAGCGGTTCCGGCGGGTTGGTAATCACCATGATCGTCGCGTCAGGCGCCACCGTCACGATCTTCGGCACGATGTCGGCGATGATGCGTGCATTGGTACCCAGAAGGCGGAGCCGGCCCGCCGGATCGTTGCGATCCATCGCGCCGCCGGCTTTCTCATTGATCCCGACCGCTAGGATAATCAGCTCGGTCCCCGCCAGATCGGGATAATCGCCGGCGATCAGCCGCACCGGCGGGCAAAGCGGTGTGCCGTACTGCATGTCGGTGACGACGCCGCGCACCCGCTGTTCGTTGGAGTCCAGCACGACGATCTCGTGCGCCGCCCCGCGGCCAAGGATCGCCATGAGGCACGCCGCGCCGACCGAGCCGGCACCGATGATGCCAATTTTCATGTTGGTGTCCGTTTGTAGTGATACCGGAACATACCTGAAAGTGATATCGTATGGTCAACAAGAAAT
>JBEKLE010000261.1:0-9121 GCA_050010355.1 Rhodopila sp.
TCTACCGCCCGGACCCCATAAGTTGTCACATGAGCCGACGCAATCTGAAGCCCCTGAGCGCTGATCGCCGCCGTCACGTCGTGCAGCAACCCGGGGCGATCCCGACCGTTAACCTCCAGCACGGTGTGCGTGTTGGAAGCGCGGTTGTCGATGACAACCCGCGGAGGCACGTGAATCGCCTGCATGCGCCGGCCAAGCAGAATTTTCGAAACCCGCCGGATCTCAGTCGAAAGTCGCAAGCGGCCGGATAAGGCTTGCTCTATCAAAACCGAGAGCCGAGCCAAGCGGTGTGGCGCATCGAAGGTTCCGCCTGCGGTGTCCTGGATCCAGAACGTATCCAATGCCATGCCATTGGTCATCGTATGGATCCGCGCGTCGACGATTGAGGCACCCGCAACCGCGAGCGCTCCGGAGATTTTGCTGAACAGGCCGGCGTAATCGGCGCAGTAGACTGTTACTTCGGTGACAGCCCGCGCAGGCAGCGGTTGAGTGTCGACAGTCAGCGGCGCCTTCCGATGCTCTGCGTCACGAAGTAACCTCGCGTGGCGTGCGTGGGTTTCTGGATCAAACGACAGCCAATATCCAGGATAGCCAAGTGTGGAGAAATGCTCAATCTCCTCCGCGGTCCAGTCAGCGAGCAATTCTCCCGCCGCCTGCTTCGCCCGCGCGACCCGCACATCACGTTCAGTGGTGGCCAAGCCGCCGGCCAACACCTCCGCGACACGCGAGTAGAGCTCCCTCAGAAGGGTCGCCTTCCATCCGTTCCAGACTTTGCTCGAAACTGCTCGCATGTCGGCTACCGTCAAGATCAGCAGCAGTCGCAGGCGCTCAGGTGATTGGATAGTGTCGGCCAAATCGAGGATCGTCTTTGGATCGTCGATATCGCGTTTGAAGGCCGTAGCACTCATGAGCAGGTGATGGAGCACGAGCCAGGAAACCGTTTCGGTTTCTTCGTCAGTCAAACCCAAAGCTGGCCCGACTTCCAAGGCGACTTCGGCGCCGAGCGCGGAGTGATCGCCACCGCGGCCTTTGGCGATATCATGCAGCAGCATCGCAAGGTAGAGCGATCGCCGTGACTGGACATGATCGACAAGTTCGGAAGCGATCGGTGCGACCTCCGCGAGTTCCCCTCGCTCCAAGGTATTCAGGATGCGAACGGCCTCGATCGTGTGCTCATCCACCGTGAATATGTGATACGTATCAAACTGCATCTGGCCGACAATGCGCGCCCAATCTGGGAGGTAGCGGCCAAAAAATCCGGTCTCGTTGAGGATGCCAAGCCATCGCGCGCCATCAGGATGCTGCCCTCCGGGCCGATGAAGATCAGGCTCCCTGCCGCATAACAAATCCATGAAAATCGCCGCTGCCTCCGGATCGCCGCGTAACGAAACGGCGCGGCGCTCGTTCTGAATGAAGGACCGTATGGCGAGCGGGTGAAGTTCCAGTGCCCGATCGCGGGCGACCTGGAGGATACGCAGCATCTGGATTGGCTCGAGATCGAAATCCCGACCGGTGACCGGCAATAATTGACCTTCAGCGAGGACAAACCCAGCAGACAAGAGCGCATCGTCGGTCTCGGCCTCGAGAGCCGGTGGACCGAGCGCCGACCGCAGGATGGCCGGTTCCAGAATTCGCGTAAGCCGAGCGATTTCCCTGGCAGTCAAAAAGTAGTGGCGCATGAAGCGCTCCACGCCATCCTGACGGCCATGGCGCGTGTATCCCATCCGCGCCCCGACGACCGGCTGCAAATCAAACGTCAGCCGCTCCTCTGCTCGCCCGGCCACATAATGCAGATGGAATCGGACTGTCCAAAGAAACTCCCACGCTCGTCTGCCATGGCGCGCTTCCTGCTGCGTGAGGATACCGCCGAGGTCGGCCAGTTCTCCCATCGTTTGGGTATCAAACACGTAGCGTGCAATCCAATAAAGTGTTTGCAGATCGCGCAGACCACCCCGCCCTTCCTTTACATTGGGCTCGACAACGAAGGGGCTGTCGCCATACCGCCGATGGCGCATGGCGCGTTCAGCCTGCTTTGCTGCGATGTAATCGGCGGCACCGGTTTCCTTGCACGCGGCTCGGAATCGGCGGTGAAATTCGTCGAACAAGGTCTTGTTGCCGGTCAGAAACCTTGCATCAAGCAGTGCCGTGCGAATGGTCGTATCCTTGCCGCCCTCCACCAGACAGTCTTCGATCGAGCGTGTCGCATGACCGACCTTCAGCCCAAGATCCCAGAGGAAGTACAACATGTACTCAACAACACGCAGAGTCTGAGGGGCCGGGTCTTCGGCCGTTAAAAACAGCAAGTCGATGTCGCTGAATGGCGCCAGTACCCCTCGACCGTAGCCGCCGGTCGCCGCGATGCTCAGGTTCTCGACGAGTCCGAGGTCGGCTGTGGTGCTCGTATGCTCAAACACCGCCGCAACGACTCCATCGATCAGAGCGCCCAGAAGTCGTGCCGCCTGGAGACCGGTGATCTGCTCGTGCTCGAAAGCATGCTGCACGTACGATTGGATGCGGGCCAAATGGCGTCGGAAAGCGCCCACCGCCGCGTCTCGGGAAACGGTCCCGCTCTCCTCAGCGATGCTGGCGAGAGCGTCCGAGAGCAACGAGGCCGCAGCCTCAGGGGCACGCGGCAAGGGAATTGGAGTTAACATCGCGTTGATCGTACTATCTGGCCGTGTCCGTGCAACCCGGCACAAGCCCCTTGAGATGATATAATGCGTCGAGGGCCTGTTTCGGCGACATGTTATCAGGGTTGATATCGTTCAGAGCCTCACACAGCACTGCAAGTTCGTTGGCGATTGGCGCCGACGCCGCTGGCTCAGCGGTCGCAGCGAACAAAGGCAATGCTTGAAGCGACCCCGATCCCCCAAGCGGTCCGCCGTTCTTTTCCATCGCGGCCATTAATGAAGCAGCCCTGCGGACCACTTGCACCGGCACGCCCGCGAGTTCCGCAACATGGACCCCCCAGGAACGTTTAGCGGCCCCTTCGGCGACCTCGTGCAGGAACACTACGCCTCCCTTCCATTCCTTGACACGCATCGTGTGCGGCTTGAGCCGTGGCAGGCGATCGGCCAGTTCCGCGAGTTCGTGAAAATGTGTGGCGAAAATGGCGCGGCAACTTATTACCGAGTGCAAGGCCTCTAAAATCGCCCAGGCGATAGCTAATCCATCAAGCGTAGCCGTCCCGCGGCCGATTTCGTCAACCACGACAAGCGACTTCGGACCCGCCTGATGCAGGATCGCGGCGGCCTCCGTCATCTCCACCATGAACGTGGAACGGCCGCGAGCCAGATCGTCCGACGCGCCAACCCGGCTAAACAATCGGTCCACGATCCCCAAGACCGCTGCTTCTGCGGGAACCGGCAAGCCAGCCTGTGCCAGGACCACAAATAGGGCGTTCTGCCGCAGGAATGTAGATTTCCCTGCCATATTTGGACCTGTCAGCAGCATAACACGTTGATTTGGCGATAAATCGCACCCGTTCGGTACAAATGTAGCACGCCCGGCGAGTGCGCTCTCCACCACCGGGTGACGTCCGGCCTCGATGCGGAAATCGTCCGAGGCGGTGAGCGTCGGGCGCACCCAGGCGCCGCTCTGTGCCAGCCTCGCGGCGGACTGGGTCGTATCCAGGAAGGCAAGGGCCGCGGCGCAGGCGGCCAACCCATCCGCCTGCATCAAAATCTCGCGAACGATTTGAGCGAACACCAGGCGTTCTCGTGCCGTGGCTGCTTCAGTAGCTTCCCGGATTCGCTGGTCCAGTTCCGAAAGTTCTGGTGTGGTAAACCGTGCGCCGTTCGCCATCCCCTGACGCAGGGTCAGTGCTGGAAAAGTGCGCAGCTTTTCCGCTGCAACGGAGGGCACCTCGATAATGTATCCAAGCTGCGCATGGTGCCTGATCTTGAGGCTGGCGACGCCAAAGCGCTGCGCGAATTCCAGTTGCAGTTTGCCGATAACTTGCCGGCTTTCGTCCCGTAGCGTCCGATGGGCGTCGAGTTCTCCGTCGAAACCTGTTCGTATCGCACCGCCATCTTCTAGGCGCGCTGGAACCGGATCGGCCAATGCTCGGGCCAATTCTCCCGCCAAGGCAGAACCAAATGGAATGGCAGACCTCGCGTCGGCAAGAGCCTGCGGAAGCGGCATCTGAAGGATTTCCGCGATCCCGAACGCCGCACCAAGCCCGTTCCGTATGGCCGCGAGATCGCGTGGTGTTCCCCGCTGCACCGACAGACGAGCCAACGCGCGGGCCATGTCGGGAACCGTCCGCAGGATCGCGCGTAAGCGGCTGGTCGCTTCGGTATTTGCAACGCACCAGGACCAGGCATCCTGACGCGCAATAATCGCGGCCCGGTCCGTCAGCGGCGAGGAGACCCATGCCGCCAGCGATCTTGCTCCTGCGGCCGTCAACGTACGCTGGACCACTGCTAACAGCGTGTGCTGGGTGCCGCCATCCCTTGACCTGAGGATTTCCAGACTCGCGCGCGTCGCCGCATCCATCAACAGCACACCCGCCTGCCCGCCCGGTTCCGGGAAACCAAGCCGGGGCAGGGCGCCCGACTGGGTGCTTCGGATATAATCCACCGCCATCGACGCGGCGACCGCCTCGCCATCGGTGAAAGTGACGAATGCATCAAGGCTGATCGTCCCGAAAGTCTCAGCCAACCGTCGTCTCGCGACGACTGGCGTCGAGGGAACCGCCTCGGGAGAACGATTTGGCCCCCATTCGCCGAGGTCGAGCGACTCGGGAGCAAGGATCTCGACCGGCTCCAACCGGCCGAGAAGCCCTGAAAGTTCCGATTTGGTCAGCGCGGTGGTCTCGAACAGGCCAGTGGAGACATCGATCCACGCAGCGCCGAGCCTCTCCTTGTCCCAGGCCAAGGCCATCAACAGATTAGGTCGCCCGGCCTCTAGCAGGGACTCTTCAGTGATTGTTCCAGGCGTGACAATCCGAACAACCTCGCGCTTTATTGGCAGCTTTCCCGTGCGAGCTTTCGGCTCCTCCGTTTGCTCAACGATGGCAACGCGAAAGCCCCTGCGGATAAGGCGTGCGAGATAGATCTCCGAAGCATGATGGGGAACGCCGCACATCGGGATCGGCGAACCGGCATGCTCCCCGCGATGGGAAAGCGCTATGTCGAGCGCAGCGGCGGCAGCTTCGGCATCTGCGAAGAACAACTCATAGAAATCGCCCATCCGGAAAAACAGCAGCGCGTCCGGGTGATCGGCTTTGGCCGCAAACCACTGGGCCATTGCCGGGGTCGCCCCGGTTGCCGAAGGCACCTTGGTCGGAGTGTCGGCAGTTCTGTTCAACGTCGTGCTACGCCGCTGCACGCTTGCGGACGAAGGATGCGATAGCCGCCAGCGCTGCCGGCGTCATGCCCTGGATGCGAGCGGCGGCTCCAAGCGATCCTGGGCGGGTGTGGTTCAGCTTTTCCCGGATTTCCGTTGACAGGCCGCCTATATCCTCAAATCGGATGCCCTCCAGATCCACGCCGTCCTCCCGCCGGCTCAGATAGACTTCTGCTTGCTGACGACGCAGATAGCCAGCATAGCGCGCATCGGTGCGGAGTTGCTCTGCCGTACGCTCCGGCAGCGCCGCAAGCCACGGAAAAACCTCACATAACATAGGCCAAACGGCAGTATCGTTTCCCGCGAGATCCAACACCGACCGCCATCGCCCATCCGCGGCGGGCACCATCCCAGCGCGGTCCATCAAGGCGGCCGGCAAACCCTCGCGACGCGCTCGCTCCATCGCTACCTGCAACGTTGTCTGGTGCGCGGCGAAAGCCGCCTCCCGCTCGCGTCCGACACAGCCCCAGGCGATCCCCTTTCCAGTCAGCCGCAAATCGGCATTGTCCGCCCGCAGGCTGAGCCTGAATTCCGCCCTCGAGGTGAACATCCGATAGGGTTCGGTGACACCCTGAGTGGTAAGGTCGTCCACCATGACCCCGAGGTAGGACTCGGTCCGGTCCAGCCACACGGGCATCTGCCCACTGGCCGCGCGGGCGGCATTGATCCCTGCAAGTAGCCCCTGAGCGGCAGCCTCCTCGTAACCGGTGGTGCCGTTGATCTGTCCGGCAAGGAACACCCCAGGCATCGTCACCAGTTCCAGCCCCCGAGACAGCGAGCGGGGATCGACATAGTCATATTCAACGGCATAGCCCGGTCGGATCATGCGTGCGTGCTCCAGACCCGGGATCGTCTTCAGGATCGCCTGCTGCACGTCCTCTGGCAGGCTTGTCGAGATGCCGTTCGGGTACACGGTAGGGTCGTCAAGGCCCTCCGGTTCGAGGAAAATGTTATGACCGGCTTTCCCAGAGAACCGAACGACCTTGTCCTCGATCGAAGGACAATAGCGCGGTCCGCGGCCCATGATTTGGCCCGAGTAGACCGATGACCGGTGGATGTTCTCCCGGATGACCGCATGGGTTGCCTCGGTCGTTCCGGTCACCCGACACTCGATCTGCCTGTTCAGTAAGCGAGACGTCATTGTGCTGAACGGCTGAGGCTGATCGTCGCCGGGGTCAGCCCTCAATCCGTTCCAGTCGATCGTGTTTCGGTCGAGCCGCGGCGGGGTGCCGGTCTTAAGGCGGCCAAGCGGCAACGCGAATCGGCTCAGGGTCCGCGCCAATCCAAGGGATGGCGCTTCCCCCATCCGCCCGGCCGGAGTCTGGCGGTCGCCAATATGGATAATTCCGCGGAGGAACGTCCCGGCCGTCAGCACGACTGAGCCGCAGCCGACGGGCTGACCCCCGGAGCAGATCACCGCCGTGACCCGTCCCGCGTGGTCCGTTGCGACGTCTTCGGCTGAAGCGGCTCGCAATGTAAGGTTCGGCGTGCCTTCGAGCAGGGCGCGTATCGCGCGCCGATACAACCCACGGTCCGCCTGGGCGCGCGGACCGCGCACGGCAGGTCCTTTGCTTCGATTGAGTAGCTTGAAGTGGATCCCGGCAGCATCGGCGGCGCGCCCCATCAGCCCGTCCAACGCATCGATCTCCCGTACCAGATGGCCTTTTCCGATCCCGCCGATCGATGGATTGCACGACATAGCGCCAATCGTATCCAGCGAGTGGGTTAACAGCAGCGTACGGGCACCCACTCGGGCCGCGGCGGTGGCTGCTTCACAGCCGGCGTGGCCGCCGCCAACAACGATGACATCGAAGCGCTCTCTCATCCCCGACGTTCTGCCATAGAAGCGCCCTTTCTAGCCATGCCCCTGAAACTGCCTCTTCCGTCAAGTGCGCGGCAAGCTCATGATGGCAGTAGCGCCCCGGTTGAGGGCGCAGCCAGGCAACGGGGAGGTTCGGCTAATGGCTGAGGGCGCGATCGACACACGCACCGCACGGATTTCTGCGGAAGAAGCGCTGGCCATGCATTCGAGCGGTCGCCCCGGGAAGCTGGAAATCAGAATCAGCAAGCCTATAACCACCGCCCGCGACCTCTCGCTGGCCTATTCTCCGGGTGTCGCGGAACCATGCTTGCAGATCGCTCGCGACCCGTCGCTTGCCTATGACTACACGACAAAAGGCAACATGGTTGCCGTGATTTCGAACGGAACCGCGGTTCTCGGCCTCGGTAACCTGGGCGCCGTTGCCTCGAAACCAGTAATGGAAGGCAAAGTAGCACTCTTCAAGCGGTTCGCCGACGTCGATGGTATCGATCTTGAGATCGGCACCGAGGACGTCGACGAATTCGTCAATGCCGTCCGTTTCCTGGGCCCGGGATTCGGCGGTATCAATTTGGAAGACATCAAGGCGCCGGAATGCTTCGTTATCGAGCAACGGCTGCGCGAACTCATGGACATCCCGGTTTTCCATGACGATCAGCATGGTACGGCGATCGTCGCCGCTGCTGGCCTGATCAACGCCTGCCATCTCACCGGCCGCGAATTGCGCAATACCAGACTGGTGGTGAACGGCGCCGGGGCGGCGGCGATCGCTTGTGTCGAGCTCCTCAAGGCCATGGGCATGCGCCCAGACCACGTGATCCTGTGCGACACCAAAGGCGTGGTCTATCAGGGCCGGTCAGAGGGCATGAACCAGTGGAAGTCGGCCCACGCGGCGGCAACCAGGGCACGGACGCTCAGTGAAGCCATGGAGGGCACGGACGTCTTCTTCGGTCTTTCCGTCAAGGGCGCACTCACCCAGGAAATGGTCGCCTCCATGGCTGACAAGCCGATCATCTTCGCCATGGCCAACCCCGACCCCGAAATTACACCGGAGGAGGCAAGGGCGGTCAGTCCTCATGCGATCATCGCGACCGGCCGCAGCGACTACCCCAACCAGGTTAATAACGTGCTCGGATTTCCCTACATCTTTCGCGGTGCGTTGGACGTTCGAGCAAGTACAATCAACGATGCGATGAAAATCGCCGCGGCCGAGGCTTTGGCGAAGCTGGCGCGGGAGGATGTGCCGGACGAAGTCCACACCGCCTCAACCGGGCGCCGCTTGGCCTTCGGGCCGGAATACATCATTCCCAACGCCTTCGACCCACGGCTGATCGCACGGATACCGCCCGCAGTTGCGAAGGCCGCGATCGATTCGGGAGTCGCACGGAGGCCGATCGAAGACCTTCGTCGTTATACGCGCAGTCTGTCGGGGCGCCTCGATCCGACGGCCGACGCCTTGGACGCCACTATGGAGATGGTGCGCGAAAACCCACGGCGCGTTGTCTTCGCCGAGGGCGAAGAGCAGAAAGTCGTTCGAGCAGCTCTTGCGTTTCGCAACGCCGGATACGGCCAGCCAATCCTGATCGGGCGGGAGGATCGCGTCAGAGCGACACTTGCCGGCCTCGGCCTAGGGGATATCAAAGGCATTGAAATCCACAACGCCCGGCTTTCCGGCAGCAACAAAAAGTATGTGGAATTCCTCTACCGCCGGCTGCAACGCCAGGGTCATCTTCAGCGCGACGTGCAACGCATGGTGAACCAGGACAGGAACGTTTTTGCCGCCTGCATGGTGGCGACCGGCGATGCCGACGCTATGGTAACCGGCCTCACTCGATCTGCGTCAGACTGCCTGGACGACATCCGTCAGGCAATTGGGCCAGCCACCGGTGCCATTCCGTTCGGGTTGACCTTGCTGGTGGGCATGCGCGGAAAGACCATCTTTCTAGCCGATAC
>JBEKLE010000262.1:0-9102 GCA_050010355.1 Rhodopila sp.
ACCGAGGCATCCGGCAGCGCCGTCGCTTTCATCGAAACGCTGCGACTGCGCGGCGTGCCCCCTGCTTCGCTTTACCTCGGTGTTGTGACCCAGGCCGCGCAAAGACTGGGTGAACTCTGGGAGCAGGACCGCTGCGATTTTGCCCAGGTGACCATCAGCATGGGGAGCCTGCAGCAGGTCGTTCGCGCGCTATCGCCGTACTTCCAGTTGGAGTCACTCAGGCGGCCGCAATCAGAAAGCGCGCTGCTGGTGCCCGCGCCCGGCGAACAGCACACGTTCGGCCTGGTGATGCTGGCGGAATTCTTCCGCCGGGAAGGTTGGTATGTTGCCGGCGGCCCGGTCACTTCGGCCAAGGATGCGGCGAGCATCGTACGCGACACCTGGATCGATGTTGCCGGGTTTTCGATCGGGTCGGCAGGACGGGTTGAGGGGCTGGCGCAGTGCATCCGAGCGGTGCGGCGGGCGTCGCAAAATCCGGATCTGTTTGTGATGATTGGCGGCCCGTTGCTCCTGACTCAGCCTGATATCGTGACCCGCGTCGGTGCCGACACCACCGCGACCGATGCCGCGGCCGCGGTGCGCCAGGCGCGTGGATTGTTGGCGATGCGGGCGGCGGCCGACTGATCGCCGGGGACTGGCAATGTCACTTCCCGGCTTCTGGACGAAGCGGGTCAGATGTTCGAAGTGGAGGATTCCGCTGACCGTGAAGGCGTTCAGAACCCCCAAGACCGCATTGGGCGATCTCGACGCCGAGGCTGCCGCGGCTTTGATCGCTGCTGCGGCCGACATCGCCCTGATCCTCGATGCCGAAGGGGTCATCCGCGACGTTTCCATCGGGTTGCCGGAACTGGCTGACGACCTTGCGGGTTATGCGCGATGGGTCGGGAGGCGTTGGGCAGAAACGTTGACCGAGGAAACCCGGCCGAAAGCCGATGAACTGCTCGCCGACGCGGCGGCGCAGCGGGAGCCCCGATGGCGGCACCTCAATCACCTAACGGCCGGGCGTCCCGATGTGCCGATCCTATACGCCGCGATGCGCGCCGGCGCACCGGGGCCAGTCGTCGTATTTGGCCGCGACCTTCGTACCGTCTCGTCATTGCAACGCCGGCTCGTGGACGCCCAGCAATCGATGGAACGGGACTACGCCCATATCCGTCACGTCGAAACGCGTTACCGGTTGCTGTTCCAGATGGCATCGGACGCGGTGCTGATCGTGGACTGCGCAACGCGCAAGGTGCTGGACAGCAATCCAATGGCGCGCCGCCTGTTCGCCGGATCAGCCGAACCCGGGCAGATCTGGCGGGGCACGCCGGTTCTCACGCCCGAAGCGGCGAGATCGGTCGATCTGCTGTTGTCCGGCGTGCAGGCTTCGGGACGCCCGGATGACGTGCATGCACGGTTCGCCGAGGACGACAGGGAAGTCGTCGTATCCGCCTCGCTGTTCCGGGACGACCACGGCGCCGCCTGCCTGCTGCGCATCGGCGCGCCGAACGCCGACCCTGCCGGGGACGGGGTGCCCAAGTTGAAGTCGAAGCTGCTCAAGCTGATGGAAAGCGCGCCGGACGCCTTCGTCGTAACCAGTGCCGGCGGGCAGGTCATCACCGCCAACGCCACGTTCCTGGAGCTGGCCCAATTGCCGACCGAGGACCAGGCCCGCGGCCAGCCGCTCGAACGGTGGCTCGGACGTTCCAGCGTCGACGTTGAAATCCTGACAGCGAATTTGCGCCATCACGGCTCCGTCCGGCTGTTCGCGACCGCGATGCGCGGCGAACTTGGGGAGCCGTCGGAGGTCGAGGTGTCCGCCGTGACGGTGATGAACGGCGGGCAGCCGTGCTGCGGCTTCTCGATCCGCGACGTGGGCCGGCGGCTACGGGCTCAGCCCCAGGCGGACCGCGCGTTTCCCCGTTCGCTCGAGCATCTAAACGAGGTCATCGGCCGCGTTGCGCTGAAGGACATCGTGCGCGAGGCGACCGATGTCATCGAGCGGCTTTGTATCGAAGCCGCCCTGAAGATCACCGGCGACAACCGCGCCTCGGCGGCCGAAATGCTCGGTCTCAGCCGGCAGAGCCTGTACGTGAAACTACGCCGCTATGGCCTCGGCGATGCCTCGCCGCAAGGCGCCGATTGAAGGACCGACAGCCATGAGCACCGCTCCATCCGCCACGTCGTCATGGTCGGCCCCCGACTTGGGCGGGGGGCCGCCCGGCGCTTCACTTGCCAGCCTGGGCGGCCCGGACACCCCGAACCATGACGAGGGGCAGAGCGCACGCCGGTCATCGATGCCGGCGGCACTCGAATTGTTGAAGCCGATCACATGGTTTGCACCGATGTGGGCATTCGGCTGCGGCGTCGTGTCATCAGGCGTGCCGCTTGCCGATCGCTGGTGGGCCGTGGTCCTTGGCGTGATCCTGGCCGGCCCGATGGTGTGCGGCACCAGCCAGGCGGTCAACGACTGGTACGACCGCCACGTGGACGCGATCAATGAACCGAACCGGCCCATTCCGTCCGGCCGGCTGCCGGGACGCACCGGACTGTTCATCGCGATCGGCTGGACGGTTCTGTCGCTGGTCGTTGCCTACCCGCTTGGCGACTGGGGGTTGGGCGCCGCGGTGTTTGGCCTGATCCTGGCCTGGACGTACAGCGCCCCGCCGATGCGCCTGAAGGAGAATGGGTGGCTGGGCAACGCCGCCTGCGCCGCCTGCTATGAGGGGCTGCCCTGGATCACCGGAGCAGCGGTGATGGCAAACGCCCGTCCCAGCGGGCACGTCCTGGTTATGGCGCTGCTGTACAGCGCCGGCGCGCATGGCATCATGACCCTGAACGATTTCAAGTCGGTCGAGGGCGACCGCCGCATGGGAATTTTCTCCCTGCCCGTGATGCTGGGCGTCGAGACGGCGGCAAACACGGCCTGCCTTGCCATGGCGATGCCGCAGGTCGTGGTGATCGCCCTGCTGCTGGCCTGGGGGTCGGTCACGTCAGCCTTCGTGGTGTCGCTGCTGCTGATGGCGCAGTTGCTGCTGATGGTCCGCCTGCTGCGGAACCCGCGCGAGCTGGCCCCTTGGTACAACGCGACCGGCACAACCCTTTACGTGATCGGCATGCTGGTCACCGCATTCACGCTGCGTCCCTAACCGGAGGATGATCCCAATGCTTGAATATGACGCTGTGGTCGTGGGCGGCGGCCCGTGCGGGGCGACCGCGGCACGCGAACTGGCGCGACAAGGCCGGTCTGTGCTGCTGCTGGACCGCGGTGGACGGATCAAGCCCTGCGGCGGCGCGATCCCGCCGCGGCTGATCGAGGACTTCGGCATCCCGGACTCGCTGTTGTGCGCGCGGGTAACCTCGGCGCGCATGGTGTCTCCGTCGGGCAAGGGCGTCGACATGCCGATCGAGAACGGGTTCGTCGGCATGGTGAACCGGGAAGAATTCGATGAATGGCTGCGCGAACGCGCGGCCGCGAGCGGGGCCGAACGGCGCACCGGAAAGTTCCGCGAAATAACGCGCGATACGGACGGCACGGCGGTGGTGCATTTCCATCCGAAGGGTGACGAAAAAACCGATCCGGGAGAGCGGGTGCGCGCGCGTGTCGTGATCGGGGCGGACGGCGCCAGATCATCCGTGGCGGCGCAGTGCATCAAGGGGGCCGATCGCATCCCCCACGTCTTCGCTTATCATGAGATCATCCGCGCGCCCGCGAATGATTTCGATGGCAAGCGCTGCGATGTCTATTACCAGGGGCGGCTGTCGCCGGATTTCTACGGCTGGGTGTTTCCGCATGGCGAGACCGTCAGCGTCGGCAGCGGCTCGATGCACAAGGGCTTCTCGTTGCGCCGGTCGGTCAAGGCGCTGCGCGACGCTGCCGGTCTGTCCGACACCGAAACCATCCGCGGCGAGGGCGCGCCCATTCCGCTGCGGCCGATGCGCCGCTGGGACAACGGCCGGGACGTCGTGGTCGCGGGTGACGCCGCGGGTGTGGTTGCGCCTGCCTCGGGCGAGGGCATCTACTACGCCATGGAAGGGGGCCGGCTGGCCGGCGAGGCAGCGAACACGTTCCTGGCGACCGGTAAGGTCCGCGCGCTGCGAACCGCTCGCCGGCGCTTCATGCGCGCGCATGGACGGGTATTCCTGATTCTGCGTATAATGCAGTGGTTCTGGTATAGCAGCGACAAGCGGCGGGAGCGATTTGTCAGCATCTGTCAGGACCCCGACGTGCAGCGGCTGACCTGGGACTCCTATATGAACAAGCGCCTGACCCGCAAAGACCCTCTTGCGCATTTGCGCATCTTCTTCAAAGACTTGGCACATCTGCTGGGTCTGGTCGACGCTTGACGAGTGACATCGTCATTGCGGTTGTCTGGGGAATTGTCGTAGCGGGGGCCGGGGCGTTCCTTACGGATCTGACCCCTTGGTACCGTGCCCTCAGGCGGCCGTCCTGGCAGCCGCCTGACTGGCTGTTTGGGCCGGCCTGGACCTTGATTCTGGGCTTGGCGTCGTATTCGCTCTACCTTGGGCTCCGGGATGCGCAGGATCGCGACGGCCGCTTGCTTGTTACCGGGCTGTTCGTGCTCAACGGCGTGCTGAACGTCCTTTGGAGTCCGTTGTTTTTTAGGCTGCGCCGGCCTGACTGGGCGCTTGCCGAGGTGCCCTTGCTGTGGCTTTCGATCCTGGCGCCGATGGTCTTACTGGCGCCGGTCTCGCGCCCCGCCAGTCTACTGCTGGTGCCTTACCTCGCCTGGGTTTCATTCGCGACGGTGCTTAATATTACCATCGTCCGGCTCAACCGGCCGTTCGGGGGGCGCTGACCTCTCGTTATGGCGGGCTAGGGCCCACCGTTAGCGGGTTTGGCTTAGCGGAGAGCGGTCACGGGCAGATGGGCGCGGAGGAAGGACCGCACCTGGCGTACCACGACCGGAATCAGCTCCTTGGGTTCCTTCCACGGATACAGGCTGACTTCGGACTTCGGCGCGAGGCGAACGGACTCCATGGCCACGGCGTACGGGTGGGCCGGGACGTCGTCCGGCAGGACCAGTACAGGCGTCTGGCAGGTGCGGACGAAATCGCGTGTCACGGTGAAGACGAAGTCGGGGTTGGAGCGGTACATCCGGTCCAGAAAGGCGTCGACCATCGCCATCGTGACGTCAGGCCGGCGGGCGCACAGTTCCGGACCCCAGCCTTTGATGTTGTTGTTGTAGAACAGGTCAGGCATTTCCGGGCGGGACCCGCTGGGCTGCGCCAGCACGGCGGCGACGATGCGGTTGGGCGCGCGCCGTATCAGGTTCCAGATGAAGGGGCCGCCGATGCAGAAGCCCATCACCAGGAACTCCTTGATACCGAGGTGATCCATCAGGCCGAGTTGGTCATCGGCGTAGGCGTCCCAGGGCCGGTCGATTTCGAGCGGGCCGGAGGACTGGCCGGCGTTGGCGTTGCGCAGATCCATCGTGATGCAGCGGTAATCGCGGCGGAATTCCTCGATCGCGTTGAACGGCGCGCCGCTGGTGAAAAATGAAATTGTGGCGTTCAAACCCCCGCCAGGGATGAGCAACAAGGGGAAGCCGGAGCCGGCCTCTTCGTAGTGGATGCGGACGTCGCCTTTTTCGTAGAATGGCATTGCAGTTCCTCCTGTCCCAATGTGACGGCTGCTACTTGATCCGGCCCATCGCCCGCAGCTTCTCCACGACGTTGCCCATCATGCCGAAATACGGTTTGGCGGTGGACAGATCGCGGATTTTGCCGAGCGATTCGCGGACCATTTCGATCGTTACGGGATCGGATGGATCGAACTGGGCGCCTTCGGTAACGAAATACTGCACCCGAGCGTAGCCGCCGGCGGTGGCGGCGATGATTTCGCCGTTCTGGTCGCATTCCTCACTACAGAGCCAGGCGACGGCGGGGGAGACGAGTTCGGGCTTCATCCAGAGTGCGATGTCCTTGGGCAGCAGTGACTCGGTCATCCGCGTGTAGGCCGACGGCGAAATCGCATTGCAGCGGATGTTGTATTTCGCGCCCTCGTGGCGCAGCACGTTGATCAGTCCGTTCACGGCCATCTTGGCGGCGCCGTAGTTGGCCTGGCCGAAATTGCCGACGGTGCCGGAGCCGGATGTGGTCACGACGATTCGGCCGTAGGACTGCTTGCGCATGACCGGCCAGGCGGCCTTGATGCAGTAGACGGTGCCGAAATGATGCACCTGGTTGACGAATTCGTAGTCCTCCATCGACATGTTGTTGAACGCCTTGTCGCGCAGGATGCCGGCGTTGTTCACCAGGATATCCAGGCGGCCCCAGGTGTTCATGGCGGTATCGATGATGCTCTGCGCCGCCGCCTCTTCGGCGACCGAGGCGTAGCTGGCAACGGCTTCTCCGCCGGCTGCTCTGATTTGTGCCACCACCGCATCCGCTGCTGCGTTGGCGCCGCCGCTGCCGTCGACCGATCCGCCGGGATCGTTCACCACGACGTTGGCGCCGCGTGAGGCCAGCAGCAGCGCATGCTGGCGGCCCAAGCCGGCCCCGGCACCGGTGACGATCGCCACCCGGTCGTCAAATCGAACGTCCATCAGTCTACTCTCCCCGGATCGCGTTGCGCACGAAAGAGCCACCCGAGGCGATGGCTCGGCGCCCGGCGGACAGCATCGGGAAGAAAATGTGCCAGATGTGGATCATTTCGGGCCAGATCTGCAAGTCGACCGGAACATCGGCCACGGCCGCCTTGCGGGCCAGCGTCATCGAGTCATCCAGAAGTGTTTCCACCGCGCCCACCTGGATCAATAACGGCGGCAGTCCTCGCAGATCGCCATAGATTGGCGCGGCGTGCGGGTGGCGCGGATCGGCGCCGCCGAGATACCATTCCGCCATCATCAGGATGGTCTCCTTCTGCACGGTCGGATCGGTGGCAGCGCGGTCGATGAAGGATTCGCCCAGCGCCTCCATGTCCACCCAAGGGGAGATGCACCAGCCGCACGCCGGGAGCGGCAAGCCCGCCTCGCGGATCGCCAGCAGACCGCCGACGACCAGGCCGCCACCGGCGCTGTCCCCGGCCAGAGCGATGCGGTTGGGTTTGAGGCCGCTGTCCAGCAGATACCGATACGCCGCGACGGTGTCTTCCACCGGTGCGGGAAAGGTATGTTCCGGTGCCAGGCGATAATCGAGGGCCAAGGTCCGCGTTCCGGCCGCGCGCCCGATTTCGGCTACCATATGGCGGTGGGTTTCCAGCGAGCAGATCACGTAGCCGCCGCCATGCAGATACAGAATCGCGCTGAATGGATCGGCATCCGGGGTGGAGGTCCATTCCGCCTTCACACCGTTGGCGCTGACTGGCTCAACCGTCACATCAGCCGGAAGTTCGAAGACCTTCGCGCGGGCCTCGGCATCGAGCCGCATCTGCGCGATTTCGGACGCCCGGGGGCGCGCGGCAATCAACTCACGCAGATTGACGATTTCAGGGTCGGCCATCGGTCATCCTTTCGGTTCATCGGCAATCGGAACGATGTCGCGCGCTTCGGACCACGCGGTATGTCGTCACGCCGGCTTCGCGTATTTGCCGGTAAGTTGGTGCGTCGGCCCTTCCTCGTTCTTCCGTTGCCGGTCGAGACGCGTTTCCCGCGACCAGGTTCGCTTCAGGTCGTCGCGTATGTTGATGCGCAGCTTGCCAAGACCCTGGGTTTCAAGTTCCACCACATCGCCGTCCATGAAGCTCGACAGACCCCGATGGTTGGTGCCGGTGGCGAGGATGTCGCCGGGTTCCAGCGTCTGGATCGAAGTCACCCACTCGATGCAGCGGGCGATGTTGTTCGCCATGTCGTCGGTGTTGAAGGATTGCTTCAGTTCGCCGTTCACCCACAGCATGATCGGCAGCTTCTGCGGGTCCTCGATTTCCTCCTTGGTCACCAGGTACGGGCCGATCGGCGCGAAGGTATCGCGGGACTTCATCTGGAAGAACACGTTGCCGGCCGGCGGCAGACCGCGCGCCGATCCGTCGATGAAGTTGATGTAGCCGAACACGTAGTCCATGGCGTCGGCGGCGGCCACGTTCGTTGCGCGCTTGCCGATGACCAGGGCCAGCTCGGCCTCGCCTTCGAAAATCGTTGCCGGGACGTCGGGCAGCGCCATTGTGTCGCCAGGGCCGATGATGGCGGTTGCAGCCTTGTGAAACGCGTTGAGCGGCGCGGGCTTCGCCAGCGTGCCGTCCTCCATGTAGTTGACCGCCATGCAGACGATGTTGCCGGGCTTCGGCAGCGGCGGCCGGATGCGGACTTTTGACAGCGGCGTGCCGGAGCCCGTGGCCGCGGCCTCCAACTTGCTGCGATAGGTGTCGAAGTTCGCGATCAGCCCGCTGATCAGGTCGCCGGGTCCGACACGCGGGATGTCCCGGACCGCGGCCGAGACGTCGTGGATGGCCTCGCCCTTGACGACGCCCAACTTGAAGTCGTCGAAAAATGCCAGCTTCATGGCGGTTCCTCCCCGGCTGTTGTGGCGGCAGCCTAGCGCATTTCGGTCTATCGCGCCAAACCACGCATCGACGCGGGCTGGCCCGGCAGCTTGATATTCAGCCCGAACGGCATCGGCTTGCCGTTGACCACGTGGAAAACCTGAAGGTCCTTGTCCAGGTAATTGCCGACGTAGATGTAGTCGCTGTTCGGGCTGTAGGCGATGCCTTCCGGCAAGGCTCCGAGCGGGGATTTGCCGGTAACCGTCAGCTTGCCGTTGGGTCCGATTGACATGACGACCAACTGGCCGCCCTTGGTCTTGAACCAGTCACTGGCTTTAGCGCCGGAACCGAGCAGCAGCGGGGCCGCGGCGAATTTGCCGTTCGGGGAGATGGCGAAGCCCTCAGGGCCGTTGCCTGGAGACATGATGTCGATGACATGCGGATGCGGGCCGGTCGCCTCGATGATGACCTCGGCGTCGCCGTGGTTCTTCGTCCCGCCTGTGTTGGAGGCGATGACGTATTTGCCGTCGGGGGTGATGTCGATGTTGTAAGGATTTAACGCGGCGGGGATGTCGAGGGACTTGTCGTAGGTCACCTTCTGGCCGTCGATGGTCAGGACGGCGATTTTGTTGACCAGATTCAGGCAGACGAAGGCGCGCCTGCCGTCCGGGGCGATGGTC